>CAJWAW010000009.1 GCA_913020255.1 uncultured Fidelibacterota bacterium
GCTGATGGACAATCTCCATGGACATATGCATCATATCCTGTAGAGGCAGGTACTAGAACATTTACATGGACTTATGTTAAAGATGGCGGTGGTGGTACTACTGATATTGAAGCTGATAGCGCTTGGCTTGATGATATAACATTTCCTCCTGCAACTATTAATTACGGATCTTTATTAGGTGATGTTAATGGAGATGGTCTAGTTAGTGTCTTGGATATTGTTTTAGTTATTAATATGGTACTTGGACAAGTTCCTGTTGATTATATTGCAGATTTTAATATGGATGGAGCAGTTGATGTTATTGATATAGTACTTGTTGTAAATATTATTCTTGATAATTAGCAATAAACATATCGCTAGATATTTCGTCAACAAACAACATTCCATTGTTTATTAATTTGATATAGTTATTATCAATATCTATACAATCCCATTTATTTTGAAGTTTAGTAATGTATGTGTTGTAATTTTTATTATGGTATTGTTTGATTGAGGATATTTTGATACCTTTTGCTAGTCTTAACCCATTTAAAATTTTCTCATTATAATTATCTTCTTTTTTTAATATTTCATTACCTTCTGTAGGAAGTATTTTTTTTGATATTTTTTGAATATATGTATCTAGAGATCTATGATTCCACCATCTGCTTTTCAAATTATATGAATGCGCAGATGGACCAAACGATAAGTAGGGGTCTAAATTCCAATAATGCAGATTGTGCTTACATTCCATTTCTTTTTTTGAATAATTAGATATTTCATATTGATTATAGTCATTTTTCAATAATATATCTTTTGTAATCAAAAATTGTTCTACATCTATTTTTTCATTTGGCATTAAAATACGTTTATTTTTAACAAGATTGAATAATGCAGTACTTGGTTCGACTGTAAGTGAATAGGCTGATATATGGTCAGGGTCTAATTCTATAAGTTTATTTAAATCTTTTATCCAATTTTCAACAGATAAATCAGGTATATTAAAAATCATATCTGTATTTATATTGTCAAAGCCTGCTTTTCGAGCATTTTTAAATGTTTTAAAGCAATCTTTTGATTTATGAAGTCTACCAAGTACTTTTAGAATTTTATCATCAAAGCTTTGAAATCCCATAGAAAGTCGATTAACTCCAAGCTTTCTAATATCTTTTAAATGTTGTAATGAAGCTTCTCCTGGATTAGCTTCTAAGCTGATTTCATGAACATTCGAAGTGTCAAATGTATCATGAAGCTTTTGAAGAATCTTTTCTAAATATTTAGCAGAAAGAAGGGAAGGGGTACCTCCTCCAAAGAATATCGTATCAAATGTCCACTTTCCTGCATAGTTTTTATAAGAATCTATTTCCTTTAGTAAGCATTTTGTAAATAATGGGATTTGATCTTCCTTTTTTGTGATGGAATAAAAATCACAGTAAATACACTTTACTTTGCAAAAGGGAATATGTATGTAGAGTCCTGCTTTTTTCATTTGAATACTTTATTATAGATTTAGAATTATATTAATTAAACTGATTATATCTATTATAGAATTTATCCCATTTTGATCTAAATCTCCATTAGCAATATAACTTTGATTGTATAAAATGTTTTCTATCAAAAGTATTACATCAAATATATTGATATTATTATCTCCATTAATATCACCTAAATTAAACTCGAAATAACCCATATCAGGCATTATTCCAGAGTAATCATGTGATGGCATATTAATTATAGCATTATCATCTATTATAAGCATATTTGTGCCGTTGTTGATACATGGCGAGCTTGATGATAAATAAAAATTATTATTTGAATAATCTATAAATAGAGGATTAGAAGATATTGAGTTTTCCATTTCTATATTATCGCTTAGATTAATATTTGAATAAAATGCCTCTACATTTAATACGCTATTGTTTGGAAGATTTGTAAATTCAAAGCTTCCATTATTCCATAAAATGCTATTTGCTATAATGACATTAGAATTGTCAATCATTCCAAATGATAGTAATCCATTATTATTTGCTATAGTAGAGTTTGTAATAATCATATTGATATTATCAATGATAAGACCTAATGGTTCTCCAAGGCTAACTGCTGAACCGTAATCTCCAGTATTATCATAAATTAATACTTTATTAAGCTCAATATTACCGGATAATGCTCCTATTGCAGCTCCAATATTAGCTTCATTATTGTAAATTTCTGTATTTTGAATCAATAGTTCTAGAGGGCTTTCTGTAAAATTAAAACCACACAAAATACCTCCTCCGCCATTAAGTTGATATAGATTAGTGCCTACATAATTATCATAGATAGTACAATTATTAATTAATGTATTACCACCATTTATAGCAATCGCGCCACCACCGATAGCATCCCCATCAGCAATTGAATTGTTATTGATAGTAATATTTTCAAGTGTGCTGTTAGAATTTACAAGACCAATTCCAGCTCCAAAGTTTTGAGCAGTATTGTTTTCTATAATCAAATTACTTAAAAATATACTTGAATTAATTACCGAAATACCACCTGATTTAATGGAGTTATACATTATATAGTTAAATATTTCTGGATCAGAAGCAATACTTACAAAGTAATCAAAAGCAACACCATTTCCATGTCCTCCTTGTATTGTAAATCCACTTAAAATTGCTGAATCAGCTACTACATCTTTAATCGTTATAACTGAATTTTTTAATTCATTTTCATTAATATTGTTATTTGCAATTAGCATAGTTTCTTCAGGGCCATGGGTACTTATCAGTGCAATTCCTTTATTTAAAAAATCAATTTCTTCATAGTACATCCCCGGTTCAACCAATACAGTATCTCCAGATGAGCTAAATAGTATAGCATCTTGAATTTTACTATATTCTGAAGGAACCAGGAATTTCCTGTCTGAATATAAGCAGCTATTATTAAATATAGTTGCTTCAGAGTCATAATTTTGTGCATTTATATCAATGCATCCTGAGCAAGTGTTTCCATCATTATCAGGATTATTATCGCAGACATTACATCCATCAAGATATGAATATCCAAAACAAATCCCATTGCAATCTATAGATTCATTATTTCCAAAACAGATACCGCAATCATCAATATTTTCATTTGGAGTATTATCTGTATTTCCTCCAGAGCAAACACTGCAATCATCACAATATGCACCACCATTAAAATCTCCATTACAATCATAATTTATATTTTCATTATTAACAATTATTGATTCTTCCGAGTTAGAATTATTTAATTCTATTGGAAAAGTTGAGTTATCTATAACAATATCAATTAAATCATAGCTTTCCGATAAATAAAAAAGTTTATTTATATTGTTTATAGCTATTGAATATTCTGAATCACTTTCTGTATAAAAAGATAAATATTTTAAATCATTAGGATTGAAATTTTCAGGTAATTCAATAGCGGTCCTATGTACGCCATTGCCAATACTGAAGTTTATATTTGGGTCATTATGAGTATTTGAATATTCATAGCAATCATCATAAAATAATGTATATATTTTTGCATTATTTATTATTCCAGATTGACTTGTATTATATTCTAAATATATATAATTCCTCACATCACTTAATTCCCAATGCGCGGGATCTTGGTTTTCCTCATATTTATTCTCATTAATTAATTCCTGCGCCATGATTTTATAAGTCCATGGATTTTGATCCATTAAATGCTCTCTAGTATGATTTGTATCCATAGAGTTATAGGGTGATAGAAATAATTTATAATTGGATGTGCCAGTATCAGAAAAATTACAATTTGCAGTTGCGCTTATAAGATAGGGGTGAGTTCCATACTTTTGTCCATTAAAATCTGTAGTTATATGGCTAGCAGCTTGGAATACTTCTTCTATAATTTCATTTTCTTGATTTAAAATAACAGTATATACCCATTCAATATCTGTTGTCCTTCCCCATGAAAGCATCATATCTGATAGACCGATTCCAACTCTACTATCTTCATTGCTAAAAATAATACCATATGTAATAGTTTTGTTAGAGTTTGAATTATTATAAGAAATATCATAATACATTAGCAGAGGTGTATCTGTATGATTACTTTCAGTTTCACTGAAAATATTTCTTCCATAAATTATAGGAGAATATTTAAAAATGTCATTATCTACATCAATGCTATTGGTATTGTAAAATGAAAAATTTTCAATGTTTATTTTGTTGGCATTTTGACTTGATTTTCCATAGTCAAATAAAAATTCTATTGTATAATTTCCATTGTCAAGAAATCCCAATGATTGTTTATAGGTATGATTGTCTCCACCATTAAATAAAATGATATCTTGATTATGCGTTCCATCGATAAATATTGATAAAATACTTGATTCGTTTAGATTTTCATTCCAGGAAGTATTAGATGAACAGGTTATATCTAATAAGTGTTCTCCAGCTTCATTTATTTCTATCATATCACTATAGGATTGGTCTCTATTTAATTCTATTGGAAGTTGACCAAAGATAATAGATGATATTAATAATATTATAGGCAGCTTTATTATCATAATTAATAATATTTTTTGTTTATGTAATTTAAACCATTGAAATAAGGAAATTCATTAATAAATTCAATTACAGTTTCCTCAATTTTTAATTAAAATTTGGTATTGATGTCAGTAAAATTGAAAGATATTGATCAGGTCTCAATCAATTATGCTAAGGCTCTTGTTATGGATACCGTCCGTAATGCTAATTCTGGGCATACTGGAGGCCCTATATCATCATTAGATTTCACCTATATATTATTTAAAGAATTTTTAAAGTTTGATCCAAATGATCCTAATTGGGATAATAGGGATAGATTTGTATTGTCAGTAGGCCATGAATCTGCTCTTATTTATACTATGCTTTATTATATTGGATGGCTTGAAATTGATGACTTAAAACAGTTTAGACAATTAGGTTCAAAAACTCCAGGTCATCCTGAAAGAGGATTAACACCTGGTGTAGAAGCTACTACAGGACCACTTGGTCAAGGAGTTGGTAATGCTGTTGGTATGGCTGTAGCTGAAAAGATTTTATCAGCAAAATTTGGTTCTGATATTATGAATCATTTTACTTATGTTTTACATGGTGATGGAGATATTCAAGAGCCTGTTGCTCAGGGAGCTATAGCATGTGCGGGTCATTGGGGTCTTGGTAAATTAATTTCTTTTTATGATTCCAATGATGCTCAGATTTCTGGGAATGTATCACGATCTGACTCTACAGATTATGCTAAAATGTATGAATCTCATGGCTGGCATGTTCAAGTAATTGACGGTCATAATCATGATGCAATTAGATCTGCTATTCGAATAGCTCAAATGGAAGTTAATAAACCATCTGTTATTATTGGAGAAACAATCATGGCAAATGGTTGCGCTACAGTTGAAGGTGATTATAATACTCACGGTGCGCCTTTATCTCCTGAGGAAATATATAATTCAAAGAAAAAACTAGGTCTGAACCCAGATGAGTTTTTTCAAATCTCTCAAGATGTTTTAGATGATTTTAGAGCATCTTTTGATTATGCTAAACAGGAAGTTGAATCATGGAATAATAATCTTAAAGATAAATGTTCTAATCCTGATTTTGAAAAAGAATGGAATTTATCAAAAAATATTGCTATTCCCAAAAATGTGCAATGGCCTTCTTTTGAAACTGGTCAAAATATTGCTACTAGAAAAGTTTGGGGGGCTGTTATAGAAGAGTTAGCTAATAAAGGCATGTTTTTGGTAGGAGGATCAGCTGATCTGGAGCCATCAAATGTAACTGCTGGATTTGCTAAAATGGTAAAAGATTTTTCTAAAGATAATAGTTCTGGAATGAATTTAGCTTATGGAGTAAGAGAGTTTCCTATGGGAACTATTAATAATGGTATCGCTCAGCACGGAGGTTTATATCCATTTGGAGCAACATTTTTTGTTTTTGCTGATTATGAAAGACCTTCTGTAAGATTAAGAGCATTACAGAATTTACCTTGCATATCAGAATATACTCATGATTCTATTTACGTTGGAGAAGATGGTCCAACTCATCAGCCTATTGAGCATTTGATGTCATATAGAGCTATTCCAAATCTACTTGTATTAAGGCCTGCTGATGCAAATGAAGCTGTAGAAGCATCTAGAATAGCTTTTGAGCAGAAAAATAGACCTTCATTAGTTCTATTGACAAGGCAAGGAATCCCTGTTTTCGATAGAAATAAATATCCCGATTGTAAAAACTTTGAAAAGGGTGGTTATATTATGAGTGATTCTGATCATCCTGATGTGATGATTTTATCAACAGGATCAGAAGTTTGGGTATCTTTAGATGCAAAAGAATTATTAGTTAATGAAGGATATAATGTTAAAGTCGTTAATTTAGGTTGCTGGGAATTATTTGATGAGCAAAGCCAAGAATATAAGCAAAATGTATTAGAATGCAATTCTAATACATTGCTAGTTTCTGTTGAATCTGGAATAACTGATGGATGGCAGAAATATACTGGAAGAAACGGCTTGAATATTGGAATTAATACTTTTGGTGAATCAGGACCAGGAAAAGATGTTGCTGAGCATTTTGGAATCACTCCAAAAGCTATTTATAGCAAAATAATAGGAAGGCTTAATGAAAAATAAAATTCGTGCTTTTTTAGTTTTTGTTTTAGTTTGTTTTATCTATTCTCAAGATAAAATTGATCCTGTTTACACTGGTTCTTTTGGTTCTGTTACAATTAATAATCAAGTTTACAATCACTTTTCAATTAGACCTGAGATTGCTTTTGGTAAATTTGGTCTTGGTTTAGACGTTTATTTTTATTTTGATGAAGAAGGAAAATTATATGATAAAAATTGGAATTTCTCTTCAGGTAAAGATACATATAAAACTTTGGTAGATAAAATTTATTATTTAAGATGGGGTTTACCTTATGATGATATGTTTTTTAGGATTGGTGCTTTGCCTAATATCACTCTTGGTAATGGTTCATTGGTTAATGGGTATTCTAATGTAATGGATTATCCAAGAGTTAGAAGAGCTGGATTTAATTTTAAATATAAATTTAATAATTTTAGATTACAATTTGTTCATAGTGATTTAAAAGAATTAGAAGAGCCAGGGGTTATAGGTTTGCAGGGTACGTTTGAATATATAAAAAATTTAGATTTCAATTTTAATATTGTTACAGATATAAATCAGAAAAAAGGATTACTAGATTCAGATGGTGATGGATATCCGGATTTCATAGAGCCTGGATATGAAAACGATCCAAATCAATGGCATGAAAATCAAACTTTTCTAGATTTATTACCTGATTTTTGTAATGATTCTACTTCAGATTGTGATGGGATGAGTCAGTTAGCTCAAGATGCTATGCAGCAAGATTTGGACGCTGCAGAATTATCTAAAGATGGTGTTTCTGGTATTGCAATTGGAACTACTTATAGTATAAATGATAATTTAAAAATATATTCTGAGTTTTCGCAATTAATTGGAGAAACTTCTAATCCTGATATTGAAAATTTACCTGATTTTAACACAGATCTAGGATATGGTGTTATTCCTTTTGGATTAAAAGCAAATTGGGAAAAAGTAAATATTTCTATAGATTATAGATTTAATTCTAAAAATTATTTATTTCATTTTTGGGATCAAAACTATGATCATAATAGAGCATTGGTTATAAGTGATGATAATAATACATTAGATAGTAATGATGATGTAAATAAAGTTATAACTAAAGAACATACATTGTATAGATATGGAAAATTAAAAGGTGCTAATATCACTGTAAGCAGTAATTTTATTAAAATTTTTCAATTAACAATGTCTTATCAACATTTGCATGGCGATAAATGGGATGACAGCTTAAGTGGCTATAAAACTGATAATAATTCTACCTTTTATACAAAATTAGATATAGATACTTCTAAAATAAATAAAGTGCGAATAGCTGAACTATTTTATCAACAAAGTTATTCAGCTAAGCCTTTTAGCTTTAAACCTGATGAAAATACTTTATTTGGTTATAATATTGGCGTAGAAATGGCAGATAATATGATCTTATTGCTAAGAGGTAGAAAATCATATGTCTTGGATGATGGTAAATATAGGCCAGTTAAAACTACTCAAATTGAGACTCAAATTATATTTTAATGAAGTTTACTTCAAAAACAATTAGAAACGATTTCATTGATTTTTTTAAAGAAAAGAAACATGAATTTGTAAGGAGTTCTCCTGTTTTACCAATTGATGATCCTACTTTATTGTTTACAAATGCAGGTATGAATCAATTTAAAAAAATATTTCTTGATCAAGAAAAAAGTAAATTAAGTCGAGTTGCAAACTCTCAGAAATGTATTAGAGTAAGTGGAAAACATAATGATTTGGAAGAGGTGGGTGTGGATAAATTTCACCATACTTTTTTTGAGATGCTTGGAAATTGGTCTTTTGGTGATTATTATAAAAAAGAAGCTATAGTATGGTCTTGGGAGCTTTTAACTGAAGTTTGGAAATTAGATAAAAATAGATTATGGGTTACAATTTATAATGAAGATGATGAAAGTGAAGAGTTGTGGAGTGAATTTACAGATGTCAAATCAGAAAGAATTCTTCGCTTTGGTAAAAAAGATAATTTTTGGGAAATGGGTGAAACAGGTCCATGTGGTCCTTGTTCAGAAATACATTATTATATTGGAGAATTAGATAAGCAAGATTCTAATGGTGTAAATATTGAACAGGAATATCGAGAGCTATGGAATTTAGTATTTATTGAATATAATAGAAAGAACAATGGAGAGCTTGAAAAGCTATCTTCAAGACATGTTGATACGGGAATGGGGCTTGAGCGTATAGTATCAACCCTGAATAATTTAGATGATCATTATTTAACAGATTTATTTTATCCTATAATTGAACAAATAATAGAATTGTCTGGTAAAAAGTATTCATATGAAGAAGGTGTCCCGCATAGAGTTATAGCTGATCATTTAAGGATGATTTCATTTTCATTAAGCGATGGTATAATGCCATCAAACGAGGGAAGAGGTTATGTTGTAAGGAGGGTTTTAAGAAGAGCATGTCGATTTGGTAGAGTTTTAGGTGTTAATGATGAATTCTTATATAAGTTAATACCTACATTAGTCAATATGTTGGGAGAGACATATCCAGAATTAATTGATAAGAAAGAACATATTATAAAAGTTGTTAAGTCAGAAGAAAGATCTTTTGGTAAAACTCTTGATCGTGGATTAGTATTATTTGAAGAAATAATAAATAAACTCGAAACAGATATAATATCAGGTGAAGATGTATTTAAATTGTATGATACTTATGGTTTTCCTGTTGATCTAACTGAGTTGTTGGCAAAGGAAAAAGATTTAAAGATAGATAAAAATGTATTTGATAATTTAATGAAGAATCAAAAAGCCCTTGCTCGTAAAAGTAATAAATTTAAAATCGATGAGAACAATTATAAATGGATAATTTTAAATGATGATGTTTTTGAAACTGATTTTCTAGGGTATCAGTCAATTAGTTCAAATTCAGAAATAGTTAAATATAGGGAAATAAATAATAATCAATATGAATTTATATTGGATAAGACGCCCTTTTATGCTGAATCAGGAGGTCAGATTGGAGATAGTGGAATTATAAAAAATGATAAATTTACATTTTCAGTTAAAGATACATACTATATTGGTAAAGAAATATGCCATATGGGTGAGTTTGATAAGGGTTCTATTAATGAAAGTAAAGAAGTATTGGTGAAGGCAGAAATTGATCAGTCTAGAAGAAAATTAATTAAATCAAATCATACTGCTACCCATTTACTGCATAAGGCTTTGAAAATTGTGCTAGGAAATGAAGTTCAACAAGCTGGCTCTTTGGTATCAAATGATTATTTGAGATTTGATTTAACATATTATAAAAAAATAAATAATTCTCAAATTCAAGAAATTGAAAATATAGTTAATCAAATTATTCTTGATAATATTAATCTTGAAACGCAAATTAAAAATTTTGATGATGCAAAAAAAGAAGGGGCAGTAGCTTTATTTGGTGAAAAGTATGATGAAACTGTAAGAGTTGTAGATATTAATGGCTTTTCTAAAGAGTTATGTGGTGGTACCCATGTAGATTCAACGGGTCAAATTGGTTTATTTAAAATTATTTCTGAAGGTTCATTAGCATCTGGTATAAGAAGAATTGAAGCTTTAACTGGTCCTAGATCAATTGATTTTATGAACAATAAAGCAGATATTATAAATGGTATTAAAAGTATTCTTTCATGCAATGAAGAAGATATAATTAATAAAATCAATTCTATAAATCAATTAAATAAAGATTATAAAAAGGAAATTTCAGAATTAAACACAATTAAAGCTATGGCATATTTTGATAAATCTATTGATGAAAAATTATTAAAAATTGGTGAATTTAAACTATATATTGATAAAATAGATTTGAATCTGTCACCACAGTTTATAAGCGATATTATTAGACAGAAATTATCAAATAAAGGTATAGGGCTACTAGGAATTAAAACTAAACAAAGCAATTTAATTCTATGTCTTATTACAAAAGATTTTAGTGATTCAATAAACGCAGGAGATTTTATAAAAACTATTTCTAAAAAAATTGATTTAAGTGGTGGTGGCTCTCAATATATGGCGATCATGAAAATAAATAACGATATTTCAATTGATAGTGTCTTAGATATTGGTGAAAATATAATAAGAGATAAATTAAATGAATAAACATACCCCATTAATATTTGATCAAAGTAAATCTGGTAGAGATGGATATAAAGTTAATAGTGGCACAGTAAATAAATTATCATATGGCACTTTTATTGATAAAAAATTTATGCGTAAAAGTCTAGCTGATCTACCCGAAGTTACTGAATTTCAGATTGTAAGACATTTTACTAATCTATCAACTAAAAATCATCATGTTGATAAAGACTTTTATCCTTTAGGATCATGTACAATGAAGTATAATCCTAAAATAAATGATTCTGTTGCTTTATTTGATGGCTATGCTATGATTCATCCAAATCAACTTGAAAACACAGTTCAGGGAGCATTAGAAATAATCTATAATTTAGAAAAAATATTATGTGAGTTAACAGGTATGCATAAAGCAACTTTACAACCATCTGCTGGTTCTCAAGGTGAAATGGTTGGATTGCTATTAATGAAGAAATATCATAATATTAAGAATAATCAAAAAGATACAATTATTATTCCAGAAACAGCTCATGGTACTAATCCAGCGAGTGTAATAATGACAGGATTTAAAGTTAAGCAAGTAAGGTCAGATGATAGGGGTAGGGTCAGTATAGATCATTTAAAAGAATTAGTTGATTCTAGCGTTGCTGGTATGATGTTAACTCAGCCAAACACCTTAGGTTTGTTTGAAGATGATATTGAGAAAATTTCAAAAATGATTCATGATGTTGATGGATTAATGTATATGGATGGTGCAAACTTAAATGCATTAGTTGGAATTGCTAAACCTAGCCTTATGGGGTTTGATATTATGCATATAAACCTTCATAAAACTTTTTCAACTCCTCATGGAGGAGGAGGTCCTGGTTCAGGTCCAGTTGCTGTAAATTCTAAGTTGTCTGATTATCTACCATCTCAATCTATTGGATATGATGGTGAGAAATATTTTTTTGAAGGTATATCAAAAAACACTATAGGAAAAGTCCATACATTTTATGGAAATTTTGGAATTCTAGTAAGAGCGTACGTTTATATTTTAAGTTTAGGAAATAAAGGTTTGAAAGATGTTGCAACTTATGCAGTTTTAAATGCGAACTATTTAAAATTATTATTGAAGAAACATTATCATATACCATTTTCAAAAGGTACCTTGCATGAATTTGTCATCTCTGCGTCAGAGCAAAAGAAAAGGGGCATAAAAGCTATTGATATAGGAAAAGCTTTACTTGATTATGGTTTTCATGCTCCGACAGTTTACTTTCCTACAAATATACCTGAATCAATTATGATTGAGCCTACAGAAACTGAAACTAAAGAAACATTAGAAAATTTTGCAAAAACTATGAACGAAATTGATATGAGCATAGATCAAAAATCAGAATATTTAAAACAATCGCCTTATCAAACACCCGTTAGAAGGCTAGATGAAACAAAAGCAAATAGAGAATTGGATATCAATTACTATGGTTAATTTTAAAATATTAGTATTTTTTTTTATTTTATCTGAATCTTCTTTTTGTATGGAATCTGAATATCAGGATAGTACAAAAATAATGATTAATGATAATTGGAAGATGAATGTAATATCTCTGGGATTTGGAATGCCTAATTTAGGTCAATTTGATAATAATAAACCATTTAAGGCAGTTGTTTTAATGGTAATGAAACATTATTGGGTTAATGAATTTAAAGTTTCTAAAATAAATCAAAATATTTCTGATAGAAATAGAAGTTTTTGGTGGTTGTTTTTATTAAACTTTTATGGAATTGTTGATTCATATGTTGATGAGAATTTGAAAGATTTCCCTGAAAATACTAATTCGTTACAAAATGGAGAAGAATAATTTATGTGTGCGATTGTAGGGGTTGCAACAGGTAAGCCTAATGTTTGCTTGACATTATATAATGCTATGACTGTTTTGCAGCATAGGGGTCAAGATGCTGCTGGTATGGCTACTTTTGATAATCAAGGAAAATTAAATATCCATAAAGATAATGGACTTGTAAGGGATGTATTTGGAGAAAAACAAATGATTAATCTAAAGGGAAGTATGGGTTTAGGTCATACAAGATACCCAACTGCAGGTTCCTATAATTTTGAAGAAGCTCAACCATTTTATGTTAATTCACCATATGGTTTAGTATTAGTTCATAATGGGAATTTAATAAATGCTAAACAATTGAGAAATGAACTATTTGAAGAAGATTTAAGACATATTAATACTAACTCCGATTCAGAAGTTTTATTAAATATTTTTGCCCATGCATTGCAGAAAAAAAAGAAAATAGATTTAACTCATGATGATATTTTTAAAGCTGTTGAAGAGGTGCATAAAAGAGTTGAGGGAGCGTATTCTGTAATAATTATGATTTCTGGATATGGAATGATCGCATTTAGAGATCCTAATGGAATTCGACCACTTGCTTTTGGTTCAAAAGATAATTCTAAATATATGTTCTCTTCTGAAAGTGTTGCATTGGATTGCCTAGGTTATAATTTTGAGAAAGATTTAGATCCAGGAGAAACAATATATATTGATCAAGAAAATAACGTTTATTCACATAAATATAATGGAGAGACTGTTCATTCCCCATGTATTTTTGAATATGTTTATCTTGCTAGACCAGATAGTACAATTGACAATATCAATGTTTATAAAAGTAGGTTATCAATGGGTAAATATTTAGCAAGGAAAATTAAAAAAGAATTAACATTAGAAGAGTTAGAATCTATAGATGTAGTAATTCCTATACCGGATACTAGTAGGACTAGCGCATTACCTTTAAGTATAGAATTAAATAAAAAGTTACGTGAAGGCTTTGTGAAAAACAGATATATAGGTAGAACTTTTATAATGCCTGGGCAAAAGGTAAGGAAAAAGTCAGTTAAACAAAAATTAAATGCTATTTCAGAGGAGTTTAAAGGTAGAAATATATTATTAATTGATGATTCAATTGTTAGAGGTAACACAAGTAAGCAAATAGTGCAAATGGCTAGAGACGCTGGAGCCTTAAAAGTTTATTTTGCGAGTGCATCACCACCAATTAGATTTCCTAATGTCTATGGGATTGATATGCCTTATGTAGAAGAATTAATAGCATATAATAAAGATATAGATGAAATATGTGCATTAATTGGTGCTGATAAATTAATATATCAAGATTTAGATGATTTGATTAAATCTGTTAGTAATGAAAAAATTAAATTATTTGATACATCATGTTTCAGTGGTGAGTATATTACTCCCAATGTTTCTAAAACTTATTTAGATAATCTTTATTCTACAAGATAATGATAAAAAATTTTTTTAAAAATCATACTATCCATAAAAAAGTGGTTCCTAAACTTGACTTTTTTATTTTATTAATTCCTTTAAATTTTTTTTTAATGTGGATGATTATTTGTGTAGGATTATATATTGGAATGTTTATCCAAGGTTTAAGCCCACAATTTGTAGCTGATATTGATTTTGGTATATTGTTTTTATTCTTAGGTATTACTTCAATTATGAGCAGCTATTATATTGAATTACAATTATTAGATGTGAAAGATAATAGTTCGATTTATTTTGTTAAGCAAAAATACTCATCAAAATTTATTAATAATTTTAAAGTTTATTTAAATGTATTTGGATTATTATTTTTATTATCATCATTTTGGTTAATTTGTATTTTAGGTTTGATATTAATCGTTATTAATAAAATCATTTTAAATAATAGAAAAAATCAAAGCTTATTATTAAGGTTGATTTTACAGCTAGGCGTTGCGTTTATCTTATCAATTTCAGGTTTTATTAAATCAGGCGTATTAAATATTAACTATGAATTTTTTGATTTAGTTTTCATGTATATTAAATTTATAATTCCTTATATGTTGTTTTTTATTTCTTCATTTATTATTTTAAATACTAAAGACTATTTATTTAGTCCAAAGTGTTTAAGTTATTCTTCAGGTTGTTTAAGTAATTCTATAAATTCTAAAATTATTTCTTTAATTAGTTTAATATTAATTTCACTTAGTATACTTTTATCAATTAAATTAAATGATCCTCTTTCATCAATAAGCTTATGTGTATCTTTACCGTTTTATTTATATGTACTAATAAGAGGTCTAGATAAAGATTATCAGAGAATATTTACATACCCTATAGCAATTATAAATTTCTTTTGCATGACAATCTTTCCATATTTATTTATTTTAATATTTTCTGTGTTTTATTTGACTAAATATTATAATTGGCATAGGTTTAATTTTCACTTCCCAACATTTTTAGTTGAAAATGATTAATATTATTGAAAATAAATGTGATTATTGTGGAGCATGTGTAACGGTTTGTCCTAAAGATTGTATTGAGGTTGTAGAACCATCTATAAATATAGATCATAAATTATGTATTGATTGTGACTTATGTGTCTATATTTGTCCTATTGAAGTTTTAACAAATGATTAAAGATAGTTATGATGTTGTTGTTGTTGGTGGGGGACCTGCAGGTTCTATGTCAGCTATTGAAATTGCTAAAGCTGGCTATTCTGTTTGTATTTTAGAAAAAGATAGAGAAATTGGAACTCCAGTAAGATGTGGAGAAGCTATTGGCCATACAGGTTTAAATCAATTTTTTAAACCTAAAAAAAACTGGATTGCTTCAGAGATTTGTGGTGTAAATTTAATTGCTCCTAATGAGATTTCTGTAGGGGTCGACTTTAAATCAGAAACTGGATATATATTAAATAGAAAATTTTTTGATTATGATTTATCAAAGATAGCTGTTGAAAATGGAGCGGATGTATTTACAAAATCATATGTTACCGACTTAATAATTTCTGAAGATTATGTGAATGGAGTTGTTGTGAAATATATGGGTGATGAGATTAATATAAAATCTAAATTAGTCATAGGGGCCGATGGACTTGAATCAAGAGTTGGTAGGATAGCTGGAATAAAAACTTCAGTTAGAATGAAAGATATGGAATCTTGCTTGCAGTATTCTGTTGCGAATATAGATGTTGAATCAAATAAAATGACAATGTTTATTGGAGAAAAATATGCACCAGGTGGTTATTTATGGATTTTTCCAAAAGGTAATAATTGCGCAAATATTGGTATTGGGATTTCTGGTAAATTTTCAAAACATAAAAGTGCTAAAAAATATTTAGATGAATTTATTGAAAGAAAGTTTCCAGGCGTTTCTATTTTAACAATAGTTTCAGGAGGAGTTCCTTGCTCAAAGCCAATTCGTGAACCTGTTGCTAATGGAATAATGCTTGTAGGGGATGCTGCGCATCAAATAAATCCTATGACTGGAGGTGGTATTGCTTCTGGAATGAGGGGTGGGCAGATAGCAGGAGAAATAGCAGTAAAATCGTTAGAAGTTAATGATTTCTCAAAGAAATATTTAAATTCTTATTCAAAGAAAATGTTTAAAATTTTTGGTAAAAATCATGATCGTTTTTATAGGATTAAAGAAACCGTTAATCAATTAACAGATGATGATTTGAATTACATCGCAACTCAAGCTTCAAAAATACCAGAAAATAAAAGAACAATTACATCAATTTTTAAACATGCAGTTTATAAAAAACCATCTATTATATTTGATGTTCTAAAAGTATTTGCTGGTATTTAAACAAATGGTTTTATCAGATATACATTTGGAAGAATTTATAGCAATTGATGTAGAAACAACTGGACTTGATTTATATAATGACAAGATAATTGAGATTTCTGCTGTAAAATTTAAAAATGGGAAAATAATTGATCAATTTACAAGTTTTATAAACCCTAGTAAAAAAATACCCTCATTTATTGAAAAATTAACAGGTATATCTAATGATGATGTATTAAATGCTCCTCGATTCGATGAAATATCAAATGATTTAGTTGATTTTATTGGTAATAGTCCAATAGTAGGTCATAATATTAAATTTGATATAGATTTTATTAATAGTGAATTAAAGGGTTTATTTGATTTATATAATTGCAATTTAATATGTGATACATATTATCTATCTAAAATATTTTTATATGATATCCATTCATATAAACTAGAATCTTTATGTAATCATTTTAATATAAATATAAATAACTCTCATAGAGCTGAAGATGATGCGATAAATACAGGGTATTTATTTTTAAAAATACTTAATATAATATTTTGTAGTAGTATAGATGATTATAATACTTTATTAAAAATATATTCAGATAATATGGTTATTAATAAAAAATTATTTATTCATTTAATAGATTTTTGTTTAACAAAATCTATTAAATGTATTGATCCTCAATCTTATGATGATACTTCAAAAGTAAGTTTTTCTTATAGGAATAATGCTGACCTAGATAATAATTATACGATTGATAGCATTTATCAAAAAGGAGGCGTTTTTGATAATAAATTAGAAAAATATGAGTATCGTGAATCTCAATATAAATTTGCATTAGAATTTGAGAATGCTATACTAAATAATGAAATAAGTGTAATAGAAGCCGAAACTGGATTGGGTAAAACATATGGTTATTTGATACCTTCATTAATAGCTGAAAATAAAAAAATTATAATTTCTACAAGTACCCATAATTTACAAGAGCAATTGTTTAATTCAGATATTCCATGTTTAGGCAAAATATTAGATATTCCTATTTATGCAACTATGATTAAAGGAATGAATAATTATATTTGTAATTATAGATTGGCAGATTTAATAAATAATATAGATTTCTTGACTGATGAAGATCGCTATGAATTAATGACATTAGTTGTATGGTCAAATAAAACATTAACTGGGGATATTAGTGAATGCAATTCCTTTAAAATTTGGAAATATAAAAAGATTTGGGATCTTGTTTGCTTTGAATATGAGTATTGTAATTTGCATAATAATAATAATAAGTGTTTTTATAGTAAATTGAAAACACATATTAACTCTTCAAATATTTTAGTTATAAATCATTCATTATTAGCTAGTTGCCATGATAAGGAAGAGTCAATTATTGATGATGCTAATATTTGTATAATTGATGAAGCTCATAAATTATCAGAAAATTGTCAAATGCATTTAAAGGAATCATTAAATAAAAATTATATCAAAGGAGCTTTTGATTCATTGTTTTTTTCATCATCAAAATTATTAGATCAAAATAGAAGTAATCAGAATTTCAATAATTTATTTAATCAATTAAATAATCTTAGAGATAAATCTTTATGTTTTTTACAATCATTTGAGCGCATGTCATTATCCTTTGCTGAAATGAAAATATCTACTAATAAAAAAGAGGGAAATCATATTAATGATGTTAGATATAAGTGTACAAATGAAGAGTTTATTAATATTAGCCCATCCATATCATATATTATAGATGATTTTTCTTACTTATATAGTTTGATTTGTGATTTTAGACAATTAATGGATCAGTCTGGTTTAGTTTTTAGTAATAAATTGAATAAAATTAATTACTCCATATCTTTTAATAAAATCAATGAAATAAATGATTTGATAAATAAATTATTTGATGAAAGTGAGTTTTTGACATATGTACATTGGTTATCTATATCTTTGTATAAAGATAAAATTAAATTTGTAACATTTAATAGAGCTCCACTTAATGTTAATACTATTTTTAGAAATATTATAAATCAATTTGACTCGACTCTATTAACTTCAGCTACATTAACTGTTAATGATAATTTTGATTATATCTTGGATGATTTAGGATTAAATTCTTCTTATACAGATAAAAATTTTAGAACTTGTAAATTTCAATCTCCATTTATGATTAATGATCAATTGAAATTGTTTATAAGTAATAATTATAATGATATCAATAGCAGAGAATATATTGAATCAATATATGAATTAGTTGTAGAAGTTAGTAGCAAGATGAAAAAGAGGATGCTAGTATTATGTACTTCATATAAACAAATCAAGCAATTAAAAAATATGTTTAATAATTATCAACTAAATAAAAATTTGTTTTTTCAAGATAGTTTGTCATCAAGGCAAACATTATTGAAACAGTATTTATTATTTGAAGATTCTATATTATTTGGGACAGCTTCTTTTTGGGAAGGCGTTGATTTACCTCATGATAAATTGGAAATTTTAATTATAGTAAAAATGCCATTTTCTAACCCTTATAATCCAATTGTTCAAGCTAAAATTGATACTTTTATAAATAGAAATATGGATCCATTTAAAAATTATCAATTATCAGAAGCGATATTGAAATTAAAACAAGGAATTGGAAGGTTGATTAGAAAAAATGAAGATAAGGGAGTATGTATTATTACTGATCCTAGAATTTTAAAGCGTAATTATGGTGAAGTAGTATTAGACTCCTTGCCTGTTGAGGCAACATATTATAAATTTAGTACTACTGTGGTTAATCAAAGTGAAAATTTTTTAGGAACATAAACGGATAAATTGATAATTTATAAAAAAATCAGGTTTAAATAATGAATATAGAAATTAATGGTAAAAATCTAACAATAGATAATTTAGTGAAAGTAGCTAGAGCGAAAGCTAAAGTTGTTTTATCTAAAGACTCAATTGTTAAAATAAAAGATTGTCGTTTACTAGTTGAAGAGAAAATTGAAGCTAATGAAATTATGTATGGTATAAATACTGGAATTGGAGAATTTTCAGAAACTATACTAAAGCCTGATCAAATTAAGGATTTTCAAAAATATTTAATCTATAATCATGCGGCTGGTATTGGTGATCCATGTCCCTTAGATCATGTTAGGGCTGCTATGGTTAGTAGAATTAATGTTCATGCTAAAGGAATGTCTGGATGTAGATTAGTTATAACAGAAACTTTGGTTGAAATGTTAAATAAGGATGTAATACCATATGTTTGCTCTAAGGGTTCAGTAGGTGCCTCTGGTGATTTAGCTCCAATGTCACAAATTGCTTTAGTATTACTAGGCGAAGGAAAAGCTTATTACAAAGGTGAGTTGCTATCAGGAGAAGAAGCTATGAACCAAGCCAATATAAAAATTC
Organism: uncultured Fidelibacterota bacterium; assembly: GCA_913020255.1. The sequence goes on from CAJWAW010000009.1 coordinate 19,710, forward strand.
CTGGTTTAGAGGCCCGAGATGGTTTATCAATTATTAATGGTTCTAATTTATTAACAGCTATGAGTGCTTTATTTATTTATGATTGTAAGAATTGGTTTAAACAAGCTAAAATAGCAGCAGCTATGTCTATGGATGCATTAATAGCAAATTTAGGTCCTTTAAATGAATTGATTCATATATCAAGAGGTTTTAATGGAGCTATTAAATCAGCTGAGGTAATAAGGAATATATTAAAAGATGGTGATTTATTAAATGGCGAAATAAAAACTAAAGTTCAGGATGCGTATTCATTAAGATCAACACCACAAGTTATAGGAGCTGCGATAGATTCTTTATCATATTGTGAACAGCAAGTTTTAATTGAATTAAATGGTGTTGGTGATAATCCAATATTTTTTGTTGATAAAAAAATTCAGTTATCTGGAGCAAATTTTCAAGGCACACCAGTTTCATTACCTCTTGATATGCTCGGTTCTGCAGTTACTATGGTCTCTGTTTTATCAGAAAGAAGGATGAATAGACTTAATAACCCAGCTTTGAGTAATGGCTTACCACCATTTCTAACCAAGGGTGCAGGTATGTTTTCTGGTTTAATGCTTAGTCAATATACAGCTGATATGCAAATTGTAGAGCAAAGGATTTTATCAATGCCTGCAAGTATTCAATCGATTCCTGCTGCAGCTGATCAAGAAGATTTTGTATCTATGGGTATGAATACTGCTCTTAAAAACTTTCAAATTTTAGATAATGCTTACGGTGTGCTAGGTATTGAATTTATGGCAGCCGCACAAGCTCTAGATTTTAGAGATCATAAATTTGGAAAAGGTGTTGAGGTAGCATATGATACTATAAGAACTGTAGTAGATTATTTAGATGAAGATAGGCCTTTATATCCAGATCACGATAATATGAAATCTTTAATAAAATCTTGTGAAATTTTAAATAAAGTTGAATTAAGTTTAGGTACTTTTTAATAATTGGATTTAAAAGATGAAAAACAATTTTGGTTTAGCTTTAACTTTTGATGATGTACTTTTAAAGCCTGCCTATTCTTCTGTTTTACCTAAAGAAGTTGACTTATCTTTAAAATTGTCTAAAAATATTCAATTAAATATTCCTTTCTTTAGCGCAGCTATGGATACTGTTACAGAAAGTACGCTGGCAATAGCCTTGGCAAGATCAGGTGGAATTGGAGTAATACATAAGAATTTATCAATTGAGGATCAGGCTCTAGAAGTAGATAAAGTTAAAAGATCAGAAAGTGGTATGATTCTTAATCCTATAACGATTAAACCAAATCTAACTATTAAAGATGCATTAAATATAATGGCAAATTACAAGGTTTCTGGTTTACCTGTAGTAGAAAATAATAAATTAGTAGGGATTTTAACTAATAGAGATATTAGGTTTGAAACTAATTATGATTTAGAAGTTAAATCTAGAATGACTTCAAAAAAATTAATTACTGTGCCTGAAGGTACAACTTTGGAAAATTCTAAAGCTGTGCTTCAAAAGCATAGAATTGAAAAATTATTAGTTGTTGATAAAACTGGTAAGTTAAAAGGGTTAATTACTGTAAAAGATATACTTAAAAAAGAAGATCATCCACATGCAGCTGTTGATAAGCATGGAAGATTATTAGTAGCAGCAGCAGTTGGAATAGAATCAAATACATTAGATAGAGTAGCAGCTTTGGTTGATAATGAAGTCGACGCAATTGTTGTTGATACTGCTCATGGTCATTCGGAAAGTGTTTTGAAGATAGTTTCTAAAATTAAAAGTAAATATTCTAACGTTGATATTATAGCAGGTAATGTAGCTACCTCCAGTGGTACTGAAGCTTTAATTGACCATGGTGCAGATATTGTAAAAGTAGGTATTGGAGCTGGTTCAAGTTGCACAACAAGAATTGTTGCTGGTGTTGGTATCCCTCAGCTTACATCAGTAATCAAGTGTTCTGAAGTTGCAAATAAACTTAAAAAGAAAATTATTTCTGATGGTGGAATGAGGTATTCTGGTGATATAGCTAAATCATTGGCTGCTGGAGCTAATGCTGTAATGCTTGGTAGTATATTTGCTGGTTTAGAGGAAACTCCTGGTGAAGTTGTCTTAAGAGATGGTCGTAGTTATAAGTCTTACAGAGGAATGGGATCCTTAGCTGCTATGGAGAAAGGAAGTCATGATAGATATTTTCAAGATTTGCAGACAAAAAAGAAATTAGTTCCAGAAGGTATTGAAGGTTTAGTTCCTTATAAAGGTAAATTATCAAATACTGTTGATCAATTAGTAGGTGGTTTGAAATCTTGCTTTGGATATTGTGGTGCTAAAAACATATCAGATATGCATAAAAAAGCTGAATTTATTCAAATTACATCATCAGGTATAATTGAAAGTCATCCTCACGATATAAATATTACTAAAGACTCTCCAAATTATAGAAAGCCTGACTTTAGTGTAGATTTATAAATTATTTAGATGCTTATAAAGAGTTGACTTTTTATTAGCTGCTTTATTTTTATGTATAATACCCTTAGAAGCAACCTTGTCAATTAATTTAACAGATTCTTTCAAAATATTTTGAGCTTCATCTTTTTTATTTGTATTTAACATTTTTTTAACTGCAGTATTAACTTTAGCCTTATAAGCTCTATTTTTAGCATTAGCTTTTTTTGATTGCCTTACTCTTTTTAATTCTGAACCTTTTGCACTCATTTTTGTAATATATAATTAAAAATAACCGTGAAATATAAATTAATTTTATATATAAAACCCAAGATTAAATAAAAAATTATAATATTGTTGATATGTTTTTAAATAAAATTAATTAAATTAATAAACACAAAATTATATTTATATAGAGGTTATATATGCTAAAAGAATTTATTTCATCTGTATCTATTTTTAATGATCTTGATGATAAAACAATATCTGGAATAGAAAATCTAGTTAGTGTTAGGGATTATCCTAAGGGAAGTATGGTAATATTAGAAGAAGAGTTTGGCGATATTGTTTTTATTGTTATGAATGGAACAGTAAAAATAACAAGAGTTAATGATGAAGGTAAAGAAGTTATATTAGCTATGCTAGGTGAATATGAGATATTTGGTGAAATGGCAATAATTGATGGAGAGGCAAGATCTGCAAATGCCTTAGCCCAAGAGAATTGTAAGTTGCTAGCAATTAGTAGTGAAGATTTTATTAAAATATTAAAAGATAATTTTTCAGTTTCATTAGCTTTGATGCGAGAATTAGCAAAAAGATTGAGAAAGTCAGATCAGCATATTGAAGCTTTGTCTTTATCAGATGCTGAGCATAGAATTGGAGTCTCTATTTTAAATTTAGCTGAAGAGATTGGAGTTATAAGGAGGGGAAAGGTTACAATTGAAAATCTTCCTTTTCAACAAGATATAGCTAATATGTCTGGTACATCAAGAGAAACAGTCTCCAGGATATTAAAATTATTTGAAGATAGATCTTTAATAACAAAAGATGGACATAAAGTTTTAATTCCTGATTATCTGTATTTTAAAAAATGTTTTGGATAATTTTGTGGTAGATGATTTAATTCAGGGAATTAGAAATAAAAACATAATATCTATTTCAAAAGCAATTACTTTAGCGGAAAATCAAGATGATTTATCTTTAGATATACTGTCATCATTATATCCATTAAATACAAATTCTCATCGTATTGGTATTACAGGACCTCCAGGTGCTGGAAAGAGTACTATTACAAACTTATTAATTAAATATTTTCGAAAAAATAAAAAAAGTGTAGCTGTTTTACTTGTAGATCCAACAAGTCCTTATTCAAATGGAGCTGTTCTAGGTGATAGAATTAGAATGTTTAATTATCATAATGATGATAATGTTTTTATTAGAAGTTTTGCTACAAGAGGAAGCAAAGGAGGGCTTTCAAAAAATATAAATAAAGTGGCAGATATACTTCAAGCTGCTAAATTTGATATTATAATTTTTGAAACTGTTGGTGTTGGTCAAATTGAAATTGATGTTGTAGAGCAAGTAGATACAGTAGTTTTGACTCTTGTTCCTGAATCAGGAGATGATATACAAATGATGAAGGCAGGAATAATTGAAATTGCTGATATATTTGTTATAAATAAATCAGATAGAAAAGATGCTGATAAATTATTTGTATCATTAAAAAATATACTATCATTTACTGATAAACTTAAAAGTAAAGATTTATTTCCAAAGATTATTAAAACTATTGCAACTGAAGATAAAGGAATTAAGAAATTGATAGATGTTATATCCTCACATAAAGAGGTAGTGGTTGAGAATAATAAATTAATAGATTCTAAATTGAAAATTCGCTATGCTAATGAAGTATATGAATTAGTTAAAAATCAAGTTGTTAATGAATTTTGGACTATTAAAAGAACAAATATTTTAAATGATCAATTAAAAAAGAAATTTAATAAAAGAATTTCTCCAATTGAATTATTCAGAAAAATAGTTGAAAGCTGAGATAGATATGAATCAATCATTTTTAGATCATTTTTCTGAATTAAGAAATAGGATTATAAAATCCGGATTATCTATAATTTTCTTTTCTATAGTAGGGTATATGCTATCTGACAAAATAATTGAATTATTAATTTTACCAACTAGCAATTTAAATGTTTCTTTTCAAGTATTAAAAATTACAAGTATTTTTTTAATAAAAATTGGTATAGCTGTAGTATTTGGTTTTTTTATTTCGATTCCAATAATAATATATCAAATTTTTAAGTTTATTTTACCAGCTATAGATAATGAATTGACTATAACTAAATCAATTGCATTTATAGTTTTATATACTTTTTGCATATTAATTGGCTTATTGTTTGGCTATTTTATTTTGATACCAACTTCAATAACATTTTTTAGTTCATTATCTGTTGATATACCATTAGTTAATGTTAATTATACATTAGAAAATTATTTAATTTATTTAATATGGATGTTAATTATATCTACAATTATTTTTCAATTACCTTTTTTTATTGTTATTTTAACAAAAATTGGTCTAATTGATATACATTTATTGAAAAATTATAGAAGGCATGTAATAGTTTTATTTTTTATTATAGCAGCATTATTTACACCTCCTGATCCTATTAGTCAAATAATTGTAGTTATTCCGCTTTATTTATTATTTGAGTTTAGTATTTACATGTCTAGGTATATAAAATGAAAAAATTAATTAAACATATATCTAATGAAATATCTGATGATATAGATTCATATAATAATTATTTAGTTAAATCTTTAAATTCTAAAGTTAATTTGATTAATAAGATTTTAAAGTATGTAATAAAGATGAAGGGCAAACAGTTTAGACCAATTTTATGTTTGCTATCATCGAGATTAAATGGTGAGCCTAATAATGAAACTTATTTATCTGCATCAACAGTTGAAATTTTACATGTAGCAACTCTATTGCACGATGATGTAATTGACGAGTCAAATGTAAGAAGAGGATGGCCAACAATTAATAATATATGGAAAAGTAAGCTAGCTATATTAATTGGTGATTATATGTTTTCTAGATCATTAAATAATATCTCGAATTTAAATAATATTGAACATATAAAAATATTAGCAGATATTTCTCAGAGGTTAAGTGAAGGTGAAATATTACAGATTGAAAATTCAATTAATAAGAATATGTCTGAGGAAGTTTATTTTAAAATGATATCAGATAAAACAGCATCGCTTATTAGTGCATCATGTAAACTAGGATATATAAGTAATTCAGAAGATGATAAAAAGGTAAATATAGAAAATTTTGGTGAGTATCTAGGCATTGCTTATCAACTTAAAGATGATTTATTTGATGTATTAGGAAAATTAAAAGATACTGGAAAGCCGTCTTCGTTAGATTTAAAAAAAAACATGTTAACCTTACCTTATATTCATATACTAAATAAAGTCTCTAGTAGAAAAAGAAAGAATATTATAAGTAGTTTGAAGTACCTTACAAAAAGAAATGATTTTAAACAAATTAAAAATCTTATATATGAGTCAGGAGGAGTTAAGTTTACTGAGCAGAAAATAAAAGAATTTTCATCGAAAGCATTTGATGAGTTGGACTGTTTCAAGGAGTCTAAATATAAAGATTTATTAATTAAAACAATTGAATTTAATATAGATAGAAAATTTTGATTCATAATTTTAACATATCGAATTTATTAAGCATTTTAAGATTATTTTCAGGTATACCCTTAGTCATATGTCTTCATAAAATGGAAATATTAAATATTTATTGGTGGTATTCAATTTACATTATAGTATTTATTGTTTTATCTGATATCTTAGATGGTTTTTTAGCTAGAAAGTTTAATAGTGTAACTTCTTTTGGAAAGATTATAGATCCAGTAGCAGATAAAATATGTTTAATGTGTGTTTTGTTATATTTAATAGAAGTTTATCATTTACCTTTTTTAATATTTTTTATTTTATTATCCATACGAGATATAGTATTAATAAGTATGACATCATACCTTGCTATTTACCATGATATGGTTAGTCAAGCAAATACTTATGGTAAGCTATTTATTTTTATTACAATGATTATGATTATTTCTCACGTTTTTAATTTAAATGATTATATTTCAAAAATTCTATTTATAGCTTCAAATATATTGTTAATTATTAGTATGCTTACATACATAAAAGATCATATAAAGAATATAAATTCTTATGAGCATATTTAAAAAAGCATTTTCTTCATTATATAAATCAAAAGATAAAATAAGGAAAACATTTTCTAAAATTTTATCATTATCTCAATTATCTGACAATGAAAAAGAGCAGATTGAAAATTGTCTATTGTCATCAGATGTTGGATGGCAATTAACAGAAAAAATTATAAATGATTTAAAAAAGTCTAAAAAAGATGAATTATGGGAGAACGCATTAATAGAAACTATTAAATCATCAGTTAATCATATTGATAAAAAAATAAATAATTTTAAGAAGATTATTCTAATTATAGGTGTCAATGGTACTGGAAAAACAACAAGTGCTGCTAAACTTGCAAACTATTTTAAAGATAACAATAAAAAAGTAACTTTAGTTGCAGCTGACACATATCGAGCAGCTGCTGTTGAGCAATTAAGTATTTGGTCTAAAAGGATGAATATAGATTTTATTTCAAATGTAAATACCTCTGATCCGGCATCTATTGCTTATGATGGTGTAAATTCTGGTATTTCTAATAATCATGATCATATTATTATTGATACAGCTGGCAGATTGCATACATCTAAAAATTTAATGATGGAATTAGGAAAGATTTATAAAGTTATTCAAAAATTATCAAATGAAATAACTGTATGCATATCAATTGATGGAAATACTGGTCAAAACGGAATTAGACAGGTTGAAGAATTTAATAATTATTTACCAATAGATAATATTATATTAAACAAAATGGATGGTACTGCAAAAGGTGGGATTGCTTTAGCTATTATAGATAGTTTGTCTATCCCAATATCATTTATGGGTATAGGCGAAGGATATAATGATTTAATAGCATTTAATTTAGATGATTATTTAGGATCTTTAATTAAAAAATGAATAATAGAAACAAAATATCAATTGTGAGTTTAGGATGTTCAAAGAACTTAGTTGACTCTGAGATGTTAATAGGTGGTTTGAAAAATGAAAATTATGAAATTGTCAATAATATTAATCAATCAAATACAATTATTATCAATACGTGTGGTTTTTTAGATGTTGCAAGAGAAGAATCGGTTGATACTATTTTACAATGTACTGATTTAAAGAAAAAGGGTGTTGTAGAAAAACTGATAGTTATGGGATGTTTTTCTTCAAGATATGGAACTGAATTAAGAAGAGAAATCCCGGAAGTTGACGAGTTTTTTGGTACAGCTGATCATGCTAAAATCTTATCATATTTAACAGGTAAAGATTTTAAGAAAGATGATCCTGATTATTTTAGGTCTATATTAACTCCTAATCATTATGCATATCTTAAGATTGCTGAAGGCTGTGATAATGTATGCTCTTTTTGTTCAATCCCTATGATGAGAGGATTACAGAAGAGTAATACTTTGGAACAAAACCTTATGGAAGCGCAAAATTTAGCTAATCAAGGAGTTCGAGAATTATTAGTTATAGCTCAAGATACTACAACTTATGG
>CAJWAW010000010.1 GCA_913020255.1 uncultured Fidelibacterota bacterium
TATATTTTAAAGGTAATTAGTTACAATGTTTGGTATAATAATCAAAATTATCCGGCTTTAAGTAATCAGAAGCAGTTCTTCTATAGTTTCTATCTCTTTTACATTTATTAAATGCATCTTTTGCTGCTAATTTATTACATAAATTCATTTCAGCTATACCAAGCTCAAATAAAGCTGGTGCATAATTTTTCTTACTTTTTAAACTTAACTTTGCATTATCTCTAGCTTTTTCATATAGTGTTTTTTCATTGTATACAGCAGACATTCTAGCTAGTATTGTATAAGCATTTGGTGATGAAACTAATGCCTTGTTTCCATAAACCAAAGCCTGTTCTAAATTATTTCTACTAACTTCAATATCTATCAATAATTCATACGCTTTATAATATGAACTATCAATATCTAAAATAGTATCAAGTGTTTCAATGGTCTTATCAACATCTGATAAGTTTTTGTATAGCTTAGCTTTTTCGAAATACGCATTCATATAATTTGATTTAACTTCAATTGTTTTATTAAAAAAATCCAAAGCCTTATCATATTCATTCATAGCTACGTAACATTTACCAACCATATATAAAACTTTGTAATTTCGATTATTAATGTTTAAACCATCTTGTAATACATTTGCAGCTTTTTTATATTCTTTAATAGCATAATAAATATTACCTATTCTAAACATTGCAGCTGAATTACTAGGATCATATTCCAAAGCTTTATTAAAATAATCTAAAGCCATCTGATAATCTTTTAAATCATAAGCTTCTTTACCTTTTAACATTTCAACATTAGAAATATTTCTAATCTCATCTTTATATTTTGAATTATATGGATTTAATTGAATAGCTTTATTAAAATTTATAATTGCATTATCAAAATCCTTATTTTCCTTATAGGCAAAACCTAATCTGTAATAGCAGATAGAATTATCCTTGTATTTATTGATTAGCACTTTAGATTCTTCAATCGATTCATTTATAAAGCCACTAGTTAATGTTTTATTTGCATTTTTTAAATCATTAATTAATTGACCAAGTTCATCACCTTCATCAGAATACTTTTCTTTATTTAATTCAAGAGCTTTTTGAAGATATTTATTGGCAGAGTTTAAATCATCTAGTTTCATATAGATTTGATAGCCTAAATAATAAGCTTTTTCATCTTTATTTTCTAAGATTTCAATAAAGTTTTGGGCATCTAGCACATTTCCACTATAAAACAAATCCTCTATATTCTGAAGATTAGATGATAATAAGAATGAAAAAAAAATATATATGTATAAAATTTTACTCAATTTTTCTCCTTTATTGTGCTGAAGGCGGGATTTGAACCCGCATGGGATTTAATCCCACTGCCCCCTCAAGACAGCGTGTCTACCAGTTCCACCACTTCAGCAAAATATTTACAAAGAATCATTTTTAGAATCCTCAGTATTTATGCTTGATGGAACCTGAATCACCTCTTCAATAGACTTTAATTTATTTCTATCTAAAATCGAATTATCTGGAGAACTATTAATGCTAACAGAGCCTGGTGTATCTAAAACATTTAAACCTATAGCTAGCAACATAAACAAGGATGCTAATACAGCCGTAATTTTAACTAATAGTTTATCAGCAGCCTCTCCACCAAAAGCGCTATTTAAAGCATTTCCTGTCATAGCAGAGCCCATACCTCCTGACTTACTAGATTGCATTAAAATTATGCTAACTAAAAGTATACATACAATTACAAAAAATATTAAAACAATATAATATAATGCGTCCAATTAATATCTCCTTAAAATTTATTATAAATTTTATAAAATTGTTCTTGCTTAATTGATGATGAACCAATTAAAAAACCATCTACATTCTCAACATTTAAAATTTCAGAAGCGTTCTTTTCATTAACACTTCCTCCATACAATAAGTATAAATTACGATACTTTTTATTAATAGTTTCAATAATATTTTTAATATAATTATAAACAGAATGAATTGTTTTAATATCAGCTGCTGCCCCTGCGCCAATAGCCCATCGCGGTTCATAAGCAATTAAATAATTTTTATTGTTTAATAAATCAACTCCATCAAATATTTCATTTAACTGCGACTCTATTATCTTAAAAGTTTTATCTGACTTTTTCTCCTCTAATGTTTCCCCAATACAAATAACTGGAGTTATTGATGAATTGTTTAAAATCTTTAATTTTTTATTAATTTCACTATTAGTCTCATCATGGTATAATCTTCTTTCAGAATGTCCAATAATTGTATATTCGCAATTAGTACTTTCAATCATATTTAACGATATATCACCAGTATATGCTCCATGACTAAAGCAAGACACATCCTGCGAACCTAGTTTTATATTACTATTATTAGATATTAAACTACTAGTTAGCATTAAATCAATAAAATTAGGGCATAGAACAACCTCTGTATTGCTATTGAAAATCTGATTATTAAATGTATTAATAAAATGTTTTATCTCATTTGAATGTATATACATCTTCCAATTAGCTATACAATATTTCATTCTACTTTGCATATTTCTCCCATGAGATATGAAAATCTAATTTTTCACCACTTAATAATTTCAATGAAGCACCACCACCAGTTGATACATGTGTATATCTACTTAACGGTTGAGTCATTTCAATAGCTGATACTGTATCACCACCACCAATAATAGTTTTTGAATCGACTCCAACATTTGCTATAGTATCGGCTATTGATTGAGTACCTGTAGCAAAAGATAGCTCTTCAAACATACCCATTGGTCCATTCCAAACAATATAGCTTGATTGCTCTATATATTGTGAAAATATTAAAGTTGATTCTGGACCTATATCTAAACCTATTTGATTTGACCCAATATTATTTACATCCTCTATACTAATATCATTAGAAACAGTATTTTTGCAAACTATATCTACTGGTAACAATAAATTAGTCTTACTATTCTTTACTCTTTCAAGTATACGCTTAGACTCATATATCATATCATCTTCGATTAAACTTAAACCAACTTCTACATCACTTGCTTTTAAAAGTGTAAATGCCATAGCTCCTCCAATTATAATATTATTACAATTTCCTATATAGCAATCAATCATTTTCAGCTTAGTTGATATTTTAGCACCACCAATAATAACAGTTAGTTTATTAGAGTTTAAATTTGATTGCGTCAAATATTTAAACTCTTTAAGCATCAAGAATCCTATTGCAGATTTATTTTTATAAAATGATAGAATAGATGAATTAGAAGCATGCATTCTATGCGAGGTTCCAAATGAATCACAAATATAATATTCACCGTGCTTTGACAATTTTTCAGCAAAACCTAAATCGTTAATTAATTCTTCTTTATAAAATCTTAAATTTTCTAATAAATGTATTTCCTTTGGTAGCATTTCCTTTGAAGTTTTAATTGATTTTTCTGAAATACAATCATCAGAAAAATGCACATATGTATTAAAATTATCTTCTAAGTATTCAATAATTGGCTGTAAGCTATATTTATCATCTTTTTGCTTTGGTCTACCTAAATGACTCATTAGTACAATTGAACAATTTTGTGATAAGCAATAATTGATAGTTTCGAAAGATGATTTAAGCCTAAAGTCATTAATTATCTTTGATTTAATTATTGGGATATTATAATCAACTCTTATAAGCACTCTTTTATTTATTATATTGAGATTTTTAATGTTAATCATAATTAGGTACCAAAATAATTTTACCATAATGACTTCTATTTTCCATCCGATTATGAGCTTGAGCTACATCGTCATATAAAAAAACTTTATCAATAAAAGGCTTGTATGTATTACTATTAATTTTTTTCATTACTTCAAGAAATGTTGGAATATCACTCATTGTAGAACCTAGTATTGTTTGCTGCTTACTAAACAAAAAACGTAAATCAATATTTACTTTTGGACCTGATGTAGATCCACATGTAACAATTTTACCACCTTTTTTTAACACTCGCATACTTTGATTCCATGTAGCTTCACCAATATGTTCACATACTAAATCTACACCTGTATTTTTGGTAACATCCATAACTTCTGAAGTGATATTTTTATTATGTAATAAAACATAATCTGATCCTAGATTATATGCATATTCTTTCTTATCTTCTTTGCCTACAGTAGAAATAACGGTTGAACCAATATCTTTTGCTATTTGTATAGCAGCAGAGCCTACACCTGAAGTCGCACCATAAATTAAAATTATATCATTTTTTAATAAATTTGCTCGAGTAATTAACATTTGATATGCTGTCATAAACACTAATTGCATTGATGATGCTTCTATAAATGTCAAATCATTTGACATTTTATGTAAATTGTTTTCTTTTAAAGAAGCATACTCAGCTTGAACTCCATTTTCAGTTTCACCTAATATTCCATAATTTCGTGAAAAATTCTCTTTATTTATCTTTGCGTTATATGAATCTTCGTTGAATGTACCTGGTTGAATAACAACTTTGTCACCAATCTTAAATTTATTTGTATTCTTTCCTGTTTCCACAACAATACCCGATGCATCAGATCCCATTATCAAAGGTAGCGGTATATTAATTCCCGGCAAACCATTTCTAACCCAAATATCAAGATGATTTAACGCGGTAGCTTTAATTTGAACAATAATATTATCATCTAAGCATTCTGGCTCTTTAATGTTATCAACACTCAAGCAATCAACACCGCCATGTTTATGGATTCTAACAGCTTTCATTCTAATTCCTCAAATTCAGCATCAATTATATCACTATTTTTTTTATTATTAAATTGATTAGAAAATAACATTGAAAATATTTTTTTAAATAAATATAATAATAAAATTATTAGAACTAATTTCATTAAATATTATTTGTTTTATTAGGATTATAATATTTAGTTCCACTTATCGGTTTACGTATTATTGATAATATTTCAGTTAAATCACTTTTATTATTTACAAAATCGATATCATTAGTATTTATAATTAATAAAGGTGATTTGTTATATCTGAAAAAATACTCATTATACATCTGATTTAATGAATCAATATAGTTCCAATCCATATTAGACTCATAATCTCTTGCCCTTAATTTAATATTATCCATCAACCTACTTGTTTCAGATTGTAAGAAAATAATTAAATCTGGGTAAATGATATTATTTTCAAGAATATTAGCAATCGTATTATATAGAGTCATTTCCTTTTCATCTAAATTTAATGCAGCGAAAATTCTATCCTTCATAAACATATAATCAGATACAATAGATTTAGTAAAGATATCTGTTTGAGTAAATTCATCTTGCTGCTTATATCTTGATAATAAGAAAAATAATTGGGTCTGAAATGCATATCTTTTAGAGTCCTTATAAAACTCAGACAAAAATGGATTTTCTTCAAATTCTTCAAGAATTAATTTAGCATCAATTTCTTTTGAAAGTAACTTAGCTAAGCTAGTTTTCCCAACGCCTATCGATCCTTCTATTGTAATATGATAGTGTTTTTTCATTAAATATTATAATCTAATTTACGAATTATTGATATATCTTTAGAAATATTCAATAATTCAGAAACATTTAAATTATGATCAGGCACATTAAATTCTGGCGAAATTTCATTCCAGGGCTCTAAAACAAATTTTCTTAGATGAAGGCTACCATGAGGTATCTTAATCATTTCATTACTTATAATATTATTATTAAAAGTTAAAATATCAATATCTATAATTCTAGGCGAATATCTGTCTGTATAAAAATCTCTACCCATATCATGTTCTATATTTTTCAATTTAATAAATAATTTATTACAGTCATATTTTGAAGTGATTTTTAAAACCATATTATAATATTTAGGCTGATCAGCATTTAATAGTGGTTCAGTTTCATATATTGATGATCTATCAAGAATATTAAATGATTCAAATTTCAACTTTTCAATAAGATCTTTAATATTAATAATTTTTGAACCTTTATTAGTTCCTATTGATAAAAAGCATTCATTCACTTTTAAATCCCACTTCTACACTATCTAATTTGAGTTTAGCAAAACTAGATATTTTCTTTGATATAGTAATATTTAATTTTTTAAAATTATAAGTCTCATTAAGCTGATTATACATTACTTCAATTAATGATTCTAGTAAATTATATCTCTTTTCGTTAAAAATTTTTTTTATATTACTTAAAATATCTGCATAATCAACTACGTTTTCAATATCGTCAGTTTGAATAGCATTAATATCTATGGATGTACAATAATCAATGTTAATTATAAATATTTGACCATTTTTAATTTCTTCACTGTACACTCCATGATATCCAAATAACTCTAAATTCTTAATTTTATATCTATATAATTTATTTTTTTTGATATTCTGCATATAGTTCTATATCCATTCTTTGCTTTATAGATAAAGATGATTTAGATATTTTATTAATATCAAATTTATCTTTAAAATTGTCAATCAATTCATTTTTACTAACATAGAAAGGTGGGCCTTTTATACTATCCTTTTTCACAATTGGAAGCATAATACCAATAAAAATTCCTCTAGACTTTAAAAGTTTATGACATAAATTAATATACTCTAGTCTACGATTAGGTTTAATTGCGCAGTAAAATGTATATTCTAGAATATAATCAAAATATCCAAAATATTTAGGATTAATATGAAAAAAATCCTCACAAAATACATTTAATTTTATATTTTTTTTACTTGCTTGACTTCTTAAATATTCAATTGCTTTGATAGAAAAATCAAAAGCATAAACATTAAACCCCTCACTCGCAAGATAAAGAGCGTCGTAGCCCATACCGCAACCGGGTATGCATATATTGATTTTTGACTTATTTGATATGGAATTTGACCAATTTTCAAATATAGGAGTAGGTTTTCCTATATTCCATGAATGATTACCATTCTTATATCTAGAGTCCCAATAATTACGGTGATTTACATTTAATTTATCACTTGACACTACACAGGACCAACATTTTCAGCTTCGTCACCTTTTTGACCAATTACTGAATCAAATTTTACTACCATGCCTTCGCGTATCTTAAAACCTCTCCTAACATTAGAAATATGAAAAAAGTAATCTTGATCATCTTCTTCACAATCAATAAAACCCCATCCTTTTCCTTCATTCCAATTTTTTACATATCCAGTTTTCATTGTTTGTTTCTTTTAAATTTGAATCCTATATTTTTATCAAATTCCGAAGGAAAATCAAAGCCTTCACGATTTGGATAATGCATTATTGTTTTAATGTTGTCCCAAGTTACTAAAAAACTAGCATTAATTTCTTCACGGTGAATTTTCTCTAAAGGAAGTGGTTTACCTTTTTTATCTTCTAATTCCTCAATAAATAAACCTGGATGAGTTACCCAAACACCTATATTGTCATATCCTAAAATAAAAAAATGACCATAAGGCTTGTTTAATCCAATATCTTGATATCTATTGACATCATTAAATGATATAAATACTACATCTCCTATTATCTGTTCACTATTAAACATAATTTATAGAAGATAAACTTAAAACTAACTAATCATCTAGCTCTTTATTGATAGTTTCAATATCCTCTTTTAATCCTTCTAATGCTTTATTTATTTTACGAACATCACGCTGTGTAGTTCTTTTGTAACTTGAGAATTCTTCACTTAAACTTTCTAAATCATCATTTAACGATTCAATTCTATCTGATAGTGCCTCGTTAATTTGATCTAACTTAAATTCTATTCTTTCAAATGTATTATTAATTGAATCAACTTTAGCATTATATGCCGCATAATGAGCATTTGTTTCATCTTGAAGAGTCTTTACATGCTTAGATGTTCCATACCATTTTAATTCTAAACGTTTATAAGACTCGCTCCACTCATTAACATCACCTGTTAATTCAAAATCACTACTCTCTAAATCAGACATTTCGTCAACCCTAGTTTGATCTACTACAGTCCAGTAGTATAATCCTGACAAACTTAATAATGTAATGGCTATCCATATAGCTCTATCTTTTAAAATATTCATTTAAATCCCTTAGTTACTTTTATTATCTATTTCTTTTAATTTCTTCTCCCATTCAGATTCCGTAGCATTGCTGTCAAACTCAGATTCACTAAGTGAATCTAGGGTTATTGATCTACGAGCATCATTTCTTTGTTTTAACAATCCAAAAGCCTCATTAATCTCATTGTTAAATTCATCAATTGTCCTCTCTAATCTTTTTCGTAATTCTTCTAAAAGAATAGGACCATACATATCATTGATATTTAAGAGTAATTCATCAAGATTATCATTTAAAAATGATTTATTTTTATTTTTATCTATCTTTTTCATTATATGTTAAAATCTTCAGTAGAAGCAGTTTAAATTTTTAAATATTTTGCATATTATACAATAATTATTATTTATTTAAATCAGAATCATCCTTTTTAAAATTTTCGAAATATAAATACTCTTCAATATATACATAATATTTATCAATTAATATATAAATAGCAATCAAAATTATTGGCACAATAATATATCCTAATGATATAAATATAATCAATGCATTTACAATAAGATAATCTTTTATTTCACTGCTACTTAGATAAACTATAAAAATTGAAAATAAAAATAAACAAATAATTCCAACTCCATATAAATTTAAATCAATTTTATTTAATAATGATAAAGAAGCAACTGATGTAAATGTATAAATTAAAAACAATTTATTTTTGCTTAAATTAGTCTCGCTTCTTTTGGATAAGAATATAAGCATACATGAACATAGTAGTGAAAAAATTACTTTAAATGTTATAGAAAAGAATAAAATCATTAGTATTAATTTATTAATTAATAACTTTGGTTCTAAGACTAAAATTTGCAATGTTTAAAACTGAATACACCGGAATACCTAAAATATTATAATCTGGTACATATCCCCAAAATCTAGAGTCATAGCTATTATCTCTATTATCACCAATAAGGAAATAATAATTATGCTTTAATTTATATGAACCTATTTCACTAATGCTAACACCATTAATCTTAAGATTTTGTTCAACATAATCAGCGGAAGAAAGTTTGTTTAAAATTCTTTCATCCCATAATGTAATTATATTGTTCTTGTTATTTTCATCGATTAAATTTTTAGCGTACAAGGCCTGCTCATTCGACTGTTTAATTAGTAATTTTTGTTTTGCCTGAGGTGAATTCCCTCTAAATATTCCAAGTAATTTATATTTTATTAAACCTCTAAGCCTACTAATATTCTCTGGGTCAATTAAAGTTAGCGTCCAACCATCTAATTCAATTTTATTATTATCAAGCATTAATAAGTTAATCACCGATTCCCAATCAGTTATATTGTTCAGATCAATATCTTGACCTTTATATGGGACAGTAAACTCATTAATATTATCTAAATTACCATAATCCCAAACATTATTTTTATTTAAATCATTGAATGGCTCATTACTATCATGCCTTAAATTATTATTAAGATCATTATATGGTTCTGATCTAAATTGTGAATATAGGTAATCAGAATTCCAAGTCATCTTTTGAGTTAAAACATTAGACTTATCAGGCAATCTTTTGAGATATTGACCTTCTAAAGGGAAATCCATCAAATTATTATTAATGTATATATCTCCTGCATCTAAAAGTATTCTATCACCAGGTAAACCAATACAACGTTTAACATATTTTTGAAATGGGTCCCTAGGAAACTCAAATATCGTCACATCTCCATTATGAATTTCTCTAAATTTAGGTAGACGTACCCAGGGAATATAAAAGCCAAATCTTGTATATGGTATACCTATCCATGTTGGAGTTTTCATACCAAAGATAAATTTATTACCAACTAACATATCACCTACTAGAATTGTTTTTTCCATTGATCCAGTTGGAACAACATAAATTTCAATCAAACAAGTTTTAATAGTAAATGCAGCAATGATTAATACTACTAAGCCTTTGATTTCATTTATTTTTTGTTTTGATATATTAAAATTCATTTTAGTATGCTAATGCAGATGATCCTCTTCTGCTATCAGAGCTTCCATGAAAAGTATTATTTTTAACCATTATACAATTTGCTTCACCAATACCAATATCTGACCTATAAATATAATTGTGATTCATATTTACTAATTTATTAATAACTGCACTTGATATTGAATGTTTTTCTAACTGTATTAAATCAGGTATCCATTGATGATGAAAGCGTTTACTTTCTACAGCATCTTTAATTTCCATTTCAAAATCAATTGAATTAATTATAATTTGAGCTATTGTAGTGATTATTGTTGATCCACCAGGTGAACCTAAAACTAGATATGGTTCATTATTTGAATTTACAACTATAGTTGGAGTCATTGAGCTTAACATTCGTTTACCTGGTTGAATATTATTAGCTTTACTTCCAATTAATCCATACATATTGGGGTGACCAGGCTTTATTGAAAAATCATCCATTTCATTATTTAATAGGAAGCCACTGTCTTTAACAGTAATTCCATTACCAAACCATCCATTTAAAGTTGTAGTAAGACTTACGCAGTTTCCAAATGAATCTATTATTGATATATGTGTAGTTTCAGTAGACTCATTATCAAAAACTATGTCAGAGCTATATAAGTCAGATGAATTGGTAGCATGAGAATCAGATATAGAATTAAATAATGAGTCAGCATAATTTTGAGATAATAATTTATCAATTGGTATATTAACAAATGACATATCTCCTAAATACTTATGCCTATCTACATAAGCTCTTCTTTCTACTTCAGAAAGGTAGTGAACATGAGATGCATCGTGAAATAAAATTGAACTTAAATCAAGATTTTCAAATTGATTTAAAATTAATGCAAGTGTAAGCCCACCAGATGATGATGGTGGCATTGAAATAACATTAAAGCCTTTATAATCAAAAATAATTGGTGAAGCTTCAATAGGCTTGTAGTTCCTAAGATCTTCGTGTGAAATAATTCCATTATTACTTTTAATAGTTTCTAAAATATTATCTGCTGTTATTCCATTATAAAACTCTTCATGCCCAAATATAGATAACCTCTGAAGAGTTTTAGATAAATCTTCTTGAACAAATAGTTCATTAACTTCAAAGTCTTCGACTTTAACAAAAATCTTTTTAGAATTATTACAATTTGATAGTTTATTTTTTAAAGAAAAATTATTAAGAATTGAAACGTTATGTGCATCTAAATTAAATCCATATCGTGCCAGCATAATAGATGGTAGTATTAATTCATCCCAATCTAATGTACCATATTTACTATGCATATAACCTAATCCAGATACAGTACCTGGAACACCAGAAGATAAACCAGAGAATTTACTTAAACCTTCAATGACATTACCTTTATCATCTAAAAACATTGTTGATGAGCTAGCCTTTGGCGCAACTTCTCGGAAGTCAATTGTTGTAGATTTACCATCTGAAAATCTTATAACAGCGAAGCCACCTCCTCCAAGATTTCCAGCGCTTGGATGTGTAACAGATAAAGCAAATGCTACAGCAACAGCTGCATCTATAGCATTGCCACCTTTCTTTAAAACATCTATACCTATTTGAGATGCAGGTATTTTAGATGATACAACAACTCCATTTTTGCCAGTTGCATCTGAAGATATATATGCAAAAATAAAACAAAATAGATTTATACTAATTAATAATTTTCTCATTTATCGTTTTTATAATTGGTTTTTTAGATTTTAAAAACTCAATCGAAATTACATTGAAATGATAAGTTTTATTACAATTGTTTTCTATAATATATTTATCAATACATCCAATATAGTTATCGATATTCTTTATTTTGCAATTACCTAAGCTTAACTTACTTTCATTTACAATTGATATAATTTTAATAAATATATATCTATTTAAATATTTATTATATAAGTAATAATCAAGCACATCATCGATCGGATCAAAAGATATACTTTGATCTATGATACTATAACCTTGATAAATATATTTCATAGCAATAATTTGATTACCAATTCGCTCGAATCCTTTATTTAAATCCATAATAAATCTAGTACTTGGCATATTATTCTTAACAATATTAAAACTTTTTCTGTGTAATGCGGATGATTTGATCGATTGAATCATTTCAATATGGAATTTTGTACCATAACCTTTGTGTTTTGCAAAACCATATTCAGGAAAGACTTTATCAAATTCAAGCATCATTTTATCTCTTCTTACTTTTGCAATAATTGAAGCAGCTGCAATTGATTGTGATAAGTTGTCACCATTGATAATATGTTTAGTAGGATATAGTTTTATATTAGATTTTGGACCATCGACAAATACTATTTCAGGTTTTATGCTTAGTCTACCAAGTGTTTTATTCATTGCTAAAAAAGTAGCCTGAAGAATATTTATATTATCAATTTCTTCATTATTTACGATTCCAATTTCAACTGAAAGAGCCTTTTGATATATTTTTTTATATAATAAAAGACGTTTTTTTTCTGATAATTTTTTTGAATCTTTTACACCTTCAATAATACAATCTTTTTCAAAAATAACACACGCTGCAACAACAGGGCCAGCTAAAGGTCCCCTTCCAGCTTCATCAATACCAGCTATGTATTTAATACCCTTATTCCAATATTCTTTTTCAAATTGAAGCAAATCCATATGAATAATTTAAAATTTTATAATTATTATTATTAAATTATTATTGTTATTAGGGGTGCTTATATGCTGAGAATATACTCTTTAAACCTGATCTAGGTAATGCTAGCGGAGGAAACAAAAAATGATTTTTTTCTTTTTATTATCACTTTCATCTATTTTTACTAATACAATTGATATTTCTTCAACAATTTTAGATAACAATTTTAATCCGATTGAAAATGTTACTGTTAATTGTATCGATAATTATTCACTATCTGATGTTGATGGATACTTTTCGATTCAATGTAATGACCAAAACATAGTTACTTTTAATCATATCAAGTATACAGAAACAAATGTTGAAGTAAAAAAAATAGAAAACTTTATAATTTTATCAAAAAATGAAGTTATGTCATCCCCTGTTATTGTTTATGGTCAATTTAATAAAATTTCTGATAAAAATTTTTCAACTCAAGTTATTGATAATAAAAAACTTAATAAAAACTCATATTCTCATATACAAGAAATAACTCATAAAGTATCAAACTTAAACTATGCTCAAGGTACATCTAGACCTAGATATTATCAAATAAGAGGCCTTGGAGAATTAAGTCAATTTAGCGGAGAAGGTGCCCCTCATTTTTATGTGGGATATTCAATTGATAATATTGACTTTTCAGGAATTGGAATGATTGGAAATCTTTTTGATATAAAACAAATTGAAGTGTTCAAAGGACCTCAATCTACATTATTTGGTCAAAATTCTATGGGAGGTCAGATTAACATTACTACTCTTGAACCAAAAAACTACAAATCAGCAATTATAAATTTTTCAAAAGAAGATTTTAACTCAAATTCATACAATATATTTTTATCAAATAAATTATCAAATAATTGGAATTATGCAACAACATTTTCTAAGCATTATTCAGATGGTTATATAAATAACAATCAATTAAACAATGGTGAAATTATTTCAGTTTCAAATACGAATGCTAGAAATGAACAATTAATTAAACTTAAGCTTAATTATTTTAATAATGATTTTTTATCTAAAATAACGATAATACACTCTGATATTAATAATAATTACGATGTATGGTCACCTGATAATAATGGTTATACAACATATACAGATTATAGAGGTAAAGATTTACAAAAGACCAATGCTATATCAATATATTTAAAACAAAAAAATAATTTCTCAGATCTTATATCTATTTCAACATATTCAGATAATGAAATAACATATAGTTATGACTCTGATTGGGGGAACAATGAATTTTGGAGCAATCCTCCATATAATTTTGACAATTATTACTATGGATATTTTTCACCATACAATTATACAGATATAACTAATCGTAATAAAATTAATAAATCTCAAGAATTTAGATTAGTTAACAGATTTTTTTACAATTTAGATATAACAAGTGGTGTGATTTATTCAGAATCTATTGAAAATGATATCAGGGATGGATGGCTTTTTGCTGGGGATGCTATAAATATTAACTCAAAATTTAAAATAAATAAAGCAGGCTTATATTCATCAATAAGTAGTCAAAAAAATAAATTTAACTTTAATTTTGGTTTTAGGTACGATTATAACAAAACCAAGAATAAACTTGAATGGTCTGACTATTATGGACCTGCTGGTAATGAATCTGTGAATGTTAAAGACTCTGACTTATATGGTGTTAATTTGAAAATCATTTATCAATTAAACAATAAGCTATCCTTTCTTTCAATTATATCATCAGGATACAAATCATCTGGAGTTAATATGACACCTAA
This sequence comes from uncultured Fidelibacterota bacterium, assembly GCA_913020255.1. Next base: position 14,435 of record CAJWAW010000010.1, read on the forward strand.
CCTTCCACTTGAATACAAAACATATAATAATGAATATTCAATTAATTATGAATTTGGTATAAAAAGAAAACACCTTGAAAATTCTATAGATATATCCTTCTTTTATGTAAATAGAAAAGATCCTCAGCTCAGAGTATTTTATCAACACGACATATCAAACCCAAATAGTTTTGATTATGCTACTTTCAATAGCGATATTGGATTTAACTATGGTTGTGAGTTTGATACCAGATTTAAAATATCTAATAAACTATATTTAGATAGTTCAATAGGATATCTTAAGACCCACATATCTAATTTCACTTATTTAGATGTAGTATATGGTAATAGAGAGCAAGCTCATGCGCCTAACTATACGTACAGTATCAATTTTATCTATGAAGTTTTAAAAAACAATTCGATAAACTTAAGTTTTAATGGAATGGACAAATTTTACTTCGATGATCAATATAATTACATGTCAAATAATAGAGATTTAATAGATATTGCATATAACTTAAAATATAAAAATATTGAATTAACTTTATTTGCTAAAAATATTGGTGATGAGAAGTATGAAGTTAGAGGGTATACTTTTAGGCTTGAGCCTCCTAATTATGAATTGAAAAACTATAAATCTTATGGACAACCAAGAAGCATTGGAATTAACCTAACCTATTCCATGTAATGTTAATTTATCTATTTATTATTCTTGGAGTTGGCCTCTTATCAAAAAAATCATCAAATGAAGATGACTATTTATTTGCTTCGAGGAAACTAACTTTACCAGCATTTATTGCCACCTTTGTGACAACTTGGTATGGTGGTATCCTTGAAATTGGAAGATTTACATTTGAAAATGGTATTATCACATGGATAATATTTGGTTTTTTTTACTACATTGCAGCTCTACTATTATTGGTATTTATTGCACCTAAAATTCATAAAAATAGTATCAATACAATACCTGGTTATTTTCATATAAATTTTGGCTATATACCTGGTATAATATCTTCAATTATAATTTTATTATTATCTTCACCCGCACCATATTTAATGATATTTGCTACTATCTTTAACCATGTATATGATATTAATTATATTTATTCAATCTTTATTGGACTGTTCTTTTCTGTTTCCTATATAATGCTTGGCGGATTTAAATCAATTATAAGAACAGACAAAATTCAATTTATTCTTATGTATGTTGGTTTTATCATTCTTTTGATAAAACTCTATATTGATTTTGGTGGAATATCATTTTTAATCAATAATGCACCTCAAGGACATTTGGAATTATCCAATAAGCTTCCTATAGGCTATCTTATATCATGGCTATTTATAGCAATGATAACTTTTATCGATCCAAATATTTTTCATAGAGTTTACTCCGCTAAAAATAAAAAGATATTATCAAAAGGCATTCTATATTCAATAGTATTTTGGATGATATTTGATTTTCTAACTATATCTACGGGTTTATATTCATCTGCTATTATAAAATCAAGCAATATTACATCTTCCCCATACCTAATGCTATCTGATATGGTTTTACCTCCTTATTTGCAGGAATTTTTTATTATTTCACTGCTTTCAATTGTTATGTCAACCATAGATAGCTTTACATTTACATCAGCTATCACCATTGGAAATGAAATTAAAAATAAGAAATCAATGAAGTTTAATACGAGAATAGGACTATTGATCACATCAATAATAGCTGTAGTTATATGTATATCATTTAATAAAGTTATTGATATATGGTATGTTTTTGGCTCGATTGGAGCATCATCACTATTAATACCTTTAATAAAGATTATTTTTAATACTGATTATAAGATTAATTATCCCACAATGACATTAATAATGCCCGCAGCTATAGCATCTGTATGGATTTATTTAGGCTACCCGTATAATATTGATCCTATATTTCCGGGAATGCTTAGTAGCTTTATTTTAAATAAAACTATTCACAAATTAAGTTAGATATAACAGGCCAAGAATCTGAAACACCCCATGATCCTGGATTATTTTCATTGCAATAACCAACGCGGTCACAAGAATAAAATTCGGGGTTTGCTTCGCTATAATTGCATCCTATGTTTAGTACATTTTGAACTGGTCCAACCGTTATGCTATCATATGAAAGAGCAGAAGTATATCCAGCCATAACACAATATCCATCAGCAATTACCGCTAACCCCTCTACTCCATACGCGCTACAACCTTGAATTATAGCTCCACATCCTGAAAGATATTCAAAATCATCATATCCGCATACACTATCAATAAGACCAGTAACTTCATTTGGACTATCACCATCACAACTAAATACAAATAAACCAACACCAATTAATAATAATTTTACCATAACCTAATTACCTTTTTTAGTTTTTTCAAATAATACATTCATAATTTTTGATATTTCATCTGAGCTTTTACTATCTATTGATGATTTGTATTTCAATGTATCAACATTAGCCTTAAGATCTTTTACAAAATTACCATTTTTTATATCACTGAGGATATTTTTTAATTTATTTTCATATTCATCATCAATTAGATAATTACCAGATTTAAGCCCACCAAAGCGCGCTGTATCGCTTATTGCATTATAGAGATAACCAAAACCTTTTTCATGAAATAAATCAACAATCATTTTAATCTCATAGTAACATACAAACCATGCAACAGTCGGCGAATAACCATCTTCAAGCAATACTTTAAGTGATTTTTCTATCATCATTGGAAGAGCGCCAGTTAAGAGTGATTGTTCTCCAAATAAATCTGTTTCTGTTTCTTCTTTAAAGGTTGACAGAAATGAACATACCCTTGCAGATCCTATAGCCTTGCTATATGCCTTTGCTGTATCTAGAGCATCACCAGAATAGTTTTGATCAATAGCAAGTAGCGCAGGAACTCCGCTACCTTTCTTATACTCATCCCTGACCATTTGCCCACCTCCACTTGGCGCTACCATTATAACATCAACATTTTCTGGAGGCTGAATTAAATTGTACGTAACATTGTATCCATGAGAGAAAAGAATTGTATCATTCTCATTTAGATGACTTTTAATTTTTGAATTAAAAACTTCTGGAATGGACGCATCTGAGACTAATATGCATATTAAATTAGCCCAAGATGATACATTCTCAATTGAATCATAAACGATATCGCTCTTTAATAAATCTTTTTCTATTGAATCAATACTTCTGACGCCTACCTTTATAGATACACCATAATCTCTTAAATTTAAAGCTTGGGCTCTACCTTGATTACCATATCCAATAATACCTATTTTTTTATTTTTAATAGGAGTTATATCAATATCTTTATCAAAAAATAATGTTTGATTATTCATTTTTTATTTAAAATAGTTATAACTAAATATATTAAGATATATATTTACTTAGGTAATTTAATCTTGCGAAGCTCTTTATCAGCATTTTGTCTATAAACAATGATAGTTTTACCTATATTACCAACAATAGAAAGTTTTATATGCTTTTTAATATCAGATAAATCATCTGATGTTAATTTGTTTTCATGAGATTTTATTTTAATAAGCTCATCAGAGTCCAAGTTTTCATTTATTGAATTTAAAATGCCTTTAGAAATACTATTTTTACCTATATAGACTTTAGGTTTCAAGGAATGAGCTAATGATCTAAGGTACTTTCGTTGTTTGCTACTAAGATCCAATTAATTATTAAGTATTATATTTACAATATTAACTATATCAGTCACATCAATACTTCCATCATTATTGAGATCTGCTACATCTGCTTGAGATGAAGTAGGATCATATATACCTAATATTATATTAACAATTAGTATGACATCTAAAACATCTAGATTGCCATCAAAATTAACATCTCCATATGTTGCATCAAAAGCAACAGCTTCCAACGTAAAATCATCTAATGCAGCTTCAACAAGAGAACCACCAGATCCAGTATCTCCAGAGTAAGATAAATCAGATGCGATAAATCGAAACTGCACATTATCACTTAAATTTATATACTCGTTAAGAACAAATCTTTGTTGCTGCCAACTTGGATTTGATAAATTAGTATTTTCTAAATCGACCCAGTCAATCCCATTATTTGTAACTTGAACAACCCAATAATCAGTACCTGGATTATTACCTAAATTATTTGTGTACCACCTCCAATAGGTTAATAATACACTATCAAAATTAGATAAATCGTAATTTTTTGAAAACAAGGTTGTAGTACCACCATCTACATCATCCTGACCTGAATTGTTTTCAACCTCATTATTACCAGTTACAAAGCATCTTTCACCCTCTTCCGAATGGTCAGAATCTGTTTGCGCAAGCACCCCATCATCATAAGTGGGATTTGGAACAGCAAGCTCCCAAATTCCTGCTGAAGCATCAGATTCTACGTACCAATCATTCTCAGTTTCAAAAGATTGAACAACATAATCTTCTAAATCACCATATACAAAAAGAACATATCCATTTTCATTATTAGGATATGCACTAAACTGACCTTGCGTATTAGAAGCTGTTATGTAATAATAAATAATTACACCTTCTTGATCAGGAACATATACTACATTATAATTATTTGAATTTCCTGATTGACTCATAGGTAATTGAGACCAATTCTCATTGTCAAAACTATAATTAAGCGTAACTTCATCAACATCACCAGTAAAAGATGTTACAGTAGCACTAAAATTAATATATGGGCCATCAACCTCAACATTAACATCTTGAATATCATCATGTAAAATACTTACACCCCCAAGCTCTAAAACAAATAGACCTTGCTCTATATCACTTGAAATAATATAACCACTTGGCAAATAGGCATAAACACCCCAATTACTTACATATAATCCTTCAATATCACTAAAGTCATAATATGCTATTTCTTGTAAGTTTGTAGGATCTGTTATGTCTAAAACTCTAGTTCCATCTGCGTAATATGAAATAATAAGTATATTCTCTCCTGGGCGTACATAAAGATTATGTGCTGAATGTGTTTCCCATTCAGGCGTTACATATTCATCAACTAAATTAATATTATCATAATTAGAAATATCCCAAACCTTAATATGTCCACCTTGATTTTCATCACCAGTAAATAAATAATTTTCATCCTCAGTAACTGCAACGTCATGAGTACTAATACCACTAAGTCCTGTAAAATGTGATGCTAAAGTCATTGGGTTAGTTTTATCTGAAACATCGACAATATAAAAATAACCTGTATAAATACCTGCGCAATATAGTTTATTATTATAAACTTCAATATCATGGCAATAATCTTCGGTCCAGGTACCAACTAATTCTGGATTAGCTGGATCAACTAAGTCATATATCCAAACATCATGAACATCAGCACCTACAACATATAGATATCCATCTAAATCAACATGAATATTATGTGAATTGTCAAGAGGGCCATCTCCAAAGGTAGTATTTCCATCACCATCAAGAGTGTTTACTAGAATTGGATTATCGGGATCATCTACACTCACTACTTTAATACCATCATTTGCTTCAGTTCCAATATATACATGTCGATTCCAATATTTTAAATCACGCCATATACTATTACCACCATCAATTCTATCAATTTCAAAAGGATTATACGGATCTGTTATATCGATAAAAGTTGCTGCATCTTGCAATCCCATAACAGCAAATTCTCTTCCATCCTGCGCAAAGCCTGTTATATCTGATGAATTCTGTTCATAAGGCAAATGCGATATTAACTGCATATTATAACCTTGTGTTAAACCTAAATTAAAAAATAATGTTAATAAAATTAATCGTAGCATTGATTTTCCCTATTTTAATGACTTTAATTTATAAATTTTTATACTAAAGTGTAATGTTAAAGTGTGTAACAATAATTTAAATATGTGATTTTAATCAAATTTTAATCAAAATATAATAATTAACTTGAGATGTAAGTTTAAGATGCTTGTCTTAGTTTCTTACAAAACAAGTCTCAAATTGGCCTTGATGACAAAAAAAATAAACCCCTGAATTTCAGGGGTTTATTATTTCATTTAAATAAATAAGATTATTCCTTAATTTTATATTATAATCATTATACATATTTTACAGGAGATCAAATGGCAAGAAAAAAAATATCACTTATTGGTGGGGGTCAAATTGGTGGAAATCTAGCATTATTAGCAGCTCAAAAAGAATTAGGAGATATTGTTATTTATGATATTCCAAATGCTGAAGGCATGATAAAAGGTAAAGCTTTAGATATTTCACAATTAACACCACTTGATGGATATGATTCAAACATAAAAGGGACATCTAACCCAGAAAATATTAAAGATTCTGACGTTGTTATAATAACCGCTGGAATTCCAAGAAAACCTGGAATGAACAGAGAAGATCTTCTTGAAATAAATATTAAAATAATTACTGATGTTGCTAATAACGTAAAAAAATATGCACCAAATGCATTTGTAATTGTTCTATCTAATCCAATTGATGCAATTGTTTATTCATTCTACAAGGTATCAGGATTTTCAAAAAATAAAGTTATTGGCATGGCTGGAGTTCTAGATAGTACGAGATTTAAAACTTTTTTAGCTATGGAATCTGGCTACTCAACCCAAGATATCAATTGTATGGTTTTAGGAGGTCACGGAGATACAATGGTTCCAATTACAAGGTTAGCAACAATTGGTGGCATTCCTGCAGATGAAGTTATATCTAAAGAAAAGCTTGATGCTATTGTAGAAAGAACACGATTTGGTGGAGGTGAACTAGTGAAGTTATTTGGTAATGGTTCAGCTTACTATGCACCTGCTGCATCAGCTATTGAGATGGCTGAATCATATCTTAAAGATAAAAAACGCGTGCTACCATGTGCAGCACTATGCGAAGGAGAATTTGGTATTAATGGATATTTCATTGGAGTTCCAACAGTTATTGGTTCTAATGGAATAGAAAAAATATTAGAATTTAAATTACATGAAAATGAGAAAGAAGAATTAGAAAATACATTAAATGCCGTTAAAAAAACTGTTGAAGAAACAGGCATATAAGGAGAAAATATGAGTTTTTTAGATCAAATAAATGAATTTTTTGGGATATTTGTGGGATACCTTGCACCTGTTCTATTTTATTCCGTTAATGGTTTTCCTTTAATAGTTCTAGTTTTGTTGACAGGGGGACTTGTATTTACATTTTATTTTAAATTTATAAATATTAGGGGTTTTAGCCATTCAATAGATATTATTAAGGGTAAGTATGACAATCCAGATGATACTGGGCAAATAAGTCATTTTCAAGCTCTTACTTCTGCTTTATCAGCAACCATAGGTTTAGGAAATATAGCAGGTGTTGCAGTTGCTGTATCACTTGGTGGTCCTGGGGCTGTATTTTGGATGGTTTTTATTGCTTTTTTCAGCATGTCAGCAAAATTTGTATCATGTACACTTGGTCAATTATACAGGCAAGTAAATGAAGATGGATCTGTAAGTGGTGGTCCTATGTACTACCTAGATAAAGGTTTAAAAGAAAAAGGATTCGGTACATTAGGTAAAGTACTTGGAGGAATGTATGCTGTATTTATTATTGGTGGAGCTTTTGGTGGTGGAAATATGTTTCAAGCTAATCAATCCTATGAACTTTTTGGAAAACTTATTGGTTTACCAAACTATTTATATGGCATACTATTAGCTATTCTTGTTGGAACTGTAATTATTGGTGGTATTAAACGAATTGGCCAAACAACAGAAAAAATTGTTCCACTTATGGTTGTCTTGTATGTTGGAGCATCATTGTTTGTAATTATAACAAATATAGATAAACTTCCACTTGTACTTTCCTCAATTGTAAATCAAGCATTTTCACCTGATGCTGCTTATGGTGGATTTATTGGTGCTCTTGTAACAGGAATTAAAAGGGCTGTATTTAGTAACGAAGGTGGTGTTGGCTCTGCTTCAATTGCACACTCAGCTGCAAAAACTGATGAACCCATTAGAGAAGGTATTGTTGCTATGATTGGTCCATTCATTGATACTATAGTTGTATGTTTTATGACAGCTTCTGTTATTTTAATTACTTCAGATATCAACCCCTTATACCAAGTTGGTGGAGGTATTAATGGAGCAGAACTTACATCAGCTGCGTTTGGGTCTGTTATATCCTGGTTCCCTTACATTTTATCAATAGTTGTATTTTTATTTTCATTTAGTACAATGATTTCATGGTACTATTACGGAGATAAAGGTTGGAAATATTTATTTGGAGATTCTTCAATAAAAGTATATCAAGCTATGTATTTAAGCGCTGTTGTGTTAGGATCAGTTGCTTCTCTTGGTAATGTAATTGATTTTTCTGATATGATGATTCTATCTTGTGGATTTCCAAACATTATAGGATGTATGTTCTTATTGCCAGTAATCAAATCACACTTAGATAATTATTGGATTAGATTTAAGGCAAACGAATTCAAAACATATAATTAGTTGAATACAATTAATTTTGATTTTTTAGAGTTCGCTATTAAGCTAGCTAAAAATACTGGCAAGATACAAATGTCTTATTTTGGTAATATTTCATCTATTGATAACAAATCATCCAAAATTGACCTTTTAACTGAAGCTGATAAAAAATCAGAAGACTATATTATAAATGAAATAAAAAACAAATATCCATCACATTCAATATTATCAGAAGAATGTGGATTAATAAATAAAAATAGTAAATATAAGTGGATTATAGATCCATTAGATGGAACAACAAACTTCGTTCATAATCTTCCGATTTTTGCTGTATCTATAGGCTTACAAAAAAATGATCAAACAATATGTGCAGTTGTTTATAATCCAGCAGCTGATAAATGTTTCTATGCATATGATAAACAACCGGCATATTTAAATAATACGATTATAAATGTTACTAATACTAAAAATATAAACAATTGCTTACTTGCTACTGGATTCCCGTATCTTCATGATAGTCGATATGACTTATCTTTTGAAATATTTAAAGAGTTTTATGATATAACAAGAGGATTAAGGAGGTTAGGAGCAGCTGCATTAGATTTATGTTTTGTTGCAATGGGAAGATTTGATGGATTTTATGAATATGAACTTAATCCATGGGATACATGTGCTGGAGCACTTATCGTTAAACAGGCTGGTGGAATTGTCACTGATTGGGATAATAATAAACTAGATATTAATAATGGTAGAATTTTAGCTTCAAATAAAAAAATTCATAATAGTATGACAAGTATTTTAAATAAAAAAAAATATAAATTATTTTTTTAATTTCTCAATATTGTCTTTAATTATTTTTTTAAAACAATCATCTTTTTCATATAATTGAATTTGATCATTATAGTATGAATGATTAGTATTAATTCTATGAAGCAACTTATCCATTGCGTGTCCAATGTTTAAATCGTTTATTTCAGGTTCTAGTGCAGAAATAGTATTTTTAATTATTGATTTAATATCTTCCTCATTCCCATCTTCATCGATAATCAATTTGGCTTCCATACCATATCTAGTAGCTCTCCATTTATTTTCATGAATTATCCAACTGTCTAAATAGGGTAATTGAGTCCCAGTGTCATAATGATTACACAAACCAACAACCAAGGCTTGTATTAAAGCTGCTAGATCTCTAATATTCATTAAATCTGGTATACTATCACATACTCTTATTTCAACTGTCCCATAACCTGGATGCGGTCTTATATCCCACCATATTTCTCTTATAGAAGAAATAGACTCAGCTCTTACGAGCGTTCTCATAAGCTTTTGAAACTCTCCATAATTGGTTAACTTAACTGGGATACCAGTGTTAGGTAAGCCTTCAAATATTTTTGTTCGTGTTGATGCTAGGCCAGTCTTTTCACCCTCAAAGTAAGGTGAATTAGCAGACAATGCAATTAAATATGGTATATATCTTCTCATTCCATTGACAACAGCTATAGCCATTTCTCCAGTTTGCACACCTACGTGTACATGAATACCAGTAATCAGCAACCTCCTTAATGGCCACTGCATTCTATCCAAAAAATCTACATATCTTTTATTATCTGTTACAGATTGATCTGCAACTCTTGAAAATGGATGAATTGGCATTGAAAGTAAGTCTAAATTATTTTTGTTTGCATATTCAATAGCCATATCAATCTTAGGCTTTATATCTAAACATAAATCATCAACATTATTACATACATCAGTTGTTATTTCAACAATACATTGCAACAACTCTTCTTTAAAAAAGAAGTTATCTTTGAAATGATCAAGTATTTTAGGGGCACCATTTGTCAATGCTAATGAATCACTATCAACAGTAAATAATTCCAACTCTAGACCTAGTGTAGGATTTGGTGAACCATTAAATTTTAGCTTATTAGGCATATATTTATTTATTCCATTATCTTTTCTAAACTATGGTTATAAGCATCAGATATATCTTTCTTACTAATTAATATTGAATTATTAATACTAAGCTTATTATCATTTGTAACTTTACCAATAGTTTGAGTTTGAATATTGTATTTTTTTGATAATAATACAAGGTCATATAAACTTCCTTCATTTATTGAAGCAAGAATAAGACTTGGGCACTCTCCAAATAACAACTCATCATCTCTTAATTTATGATCAATATGGATTTGTGCACCTAGTGAACTTGGTGAAGAAATCACACTCTCAGCTATTGCTACTGAAATACCACCATCAGAAACATCATGGGCAGAATTAATTAAATTATTATTAATTAATTCTAAGCATAACTGCTGTAAATTCAATTCTTCTGATGAATTAAAGATAGCTAAAGGTCCAATTACTTTATTGTATTTTTCTTGTAAATAGGTTGACCCACCAAGTGTAGGATTTATATTTCCAAGTAAAATAATAAGGTCGCCTTCATTAGAAAAGTTAATTGTCATATAATTATCAATATTATCTAAGCATCCTACCATACCTATCATAGGAGTAGGA
>CAJWAW010000011.1 GCA_913020255.1 uncultured Fidelibacterota bacterium
AATACTTGTGGATCAACTTTAGAAAATGATGAATGTGGTGTATGTGGTGGAGATGGGGTTGATGCAGATAATGATAATGTTTGCGATGATGTTGATTTATGTCCAAATGATCCAGATAATGATTTAGATAATGATGGTGTTTGTGGAGATATTGATGTTTGTCCAGGATTTGATGATAACATAGATTCTGATAGTGATGGTACTGCAGATGGTTGTGATGTTTGTCCTAATGATTCAGATGATGATTTAGATAATGATGGTTTATGCGGTGATGTAGATGTATGTCCAGAAGACATTGAAAATGATGCTGATAATGATGGCGTGTGTGAGAGTGATGAAATTTCAGGCTGTACAGATGAAACAGCTTTAAATTATTTGCCTGAAGCAACTGAAGATCAAGGCTGTGTTTATGATTTTGAAACTCCTCCAGATGAATTTAGTTATAATGTTTCATCAAGCTTTGCTTATTACTTTATTGGATCAATAACAATTAATGGAGCTGTTGTTGATTCTGAAGATTGGATAGGAGTTTTTAATGGAGATGTTTGTGTTGGTGCAAGAAGATGGAATACTCAAGATTGTTCTAATGGAATATGTGATATCCCTGTATATGGTGATGATGGTTCTTCATTAACCTCAGGATATATGCAGGAAGGTCAAATTCCAACCTTTAAAGTTTTTGATTATTCAACTGGCAGTTTTTATGATATTCTTGGTCCTGATATTAATGGTGATGGTGTTTCTGATGCTGAAATTAGTGCATGGACATTTTTAGGAACGTATGTAATAAATCAGATCTCAGTAATTAAAGATTGTAATGGAGTTTTAGGTGGTAGCGTATTTGATGCTGATCAAGATGGATATTGTGATGATAATGATTATGATCCAAATGACCCACTATGTTTTGTAGATACTGACGGTGATGAAATTTGTGACCCATATGATATTTGTCCTGGGTTCGATGATAATATAGATTGTGATGGTGATTTGGAGCCAGATGGTTGTGATAATGATGATGATAATGATGGGGCTTTTGATTCATTAGATTCCGATGATTGTAACTCATTAGTATGTTCTGATAATGATGGTGATGGGTGCGATGACTGCTCCTCAGGTCAATACAACCTTTCATTAGATGGAAGTGATTTTGATGAGGATGGTTTATGTGATTCTGGTGATAATGATGATGACAATGATGGTTCATTAGATGAGGATGATCAAAATGATAATAATTCATTTTTATGTTCTGATAATGATGGAGACACATGTGATGATTGTTCTTCAGGTTATTACAATCTAGATGATGATGGTGATGATTATGATCAAGATTCTATCTGTGACCAAGGTGATGATGATGATGATAATGATGGTTCTTTAGATGCAGATGATAGTAATGATTTTGATGAATACTCTTGCTCTGATTCAGAAGAGTTTAGTTTTTGTGGCAATTTTTTAATTGGAGATGGCTGTGATGATTGCTCCTCTGGTACTTATAATCCAAATGATGATGGTCACGATCTTGATGGAGATGGCTTGTGTGATATTGGAGATTTTTGTGATTATGATGCTAATAATGATATAGATAATGATTGTTATTGCTTTGATGAGGAAGTTCTTGGTTGTACTGATAATACCGCTATTAACTACAATTCCAATTCTACTCAAAATGATGGTTCATGTATCTTTTATCAGCAGTATGATTTAGACTACCATATAGGGGCTAATTTAACCAGTTATTCCCTATTAACAGAATTGAATTCTGAAAATATTTCAGTTGTTGATTTTTCAGACTTATTCACTTCAGATAATTTAACATCAATTTTAGCGGGTCAATCTGCAGCTACATTTGTAGATGGAATAGGTTGGATAGGATCATTAGGTGGTATAGATAGATATTCAGGATATTGGGTTAAGTTGAATCAAGATGATACAATTGATTATGAAGCGGTACCTTATGGTCAGGCAGTTGGTGTATTAGATGAGTTTAATAATTTAATTTCAACTGAATTTATACCTAATGAATTAAGCTATTCGCTTATTTTAGGTAATAATTTAATATCATTCCCAGGTGAGAATAATATTCAAAATTATGAATCTTCTGATGATATGGTAGTAATGTCCTATAGTTTAGAATCTGTTATTCCTGAAGAATTGAATGGTGTGATAGATGCCGTTATTGGAGAAGGTGAATTTGCATTATATGAAAATGATACTTGGATTGGATCATTAACTAATTTAGAAGGTTTTAAAGGGTATTGGATTAGAACAAATCAAGAAGTTGATTTGACTTTTGACTTCTCAAGTAATTCTGTATCTATGGCATCTAATGAATCAAATTATAATAAGTCATCTTTATTAGGTTATGAATATAATCAGTCATCTTATCAAGCTGGATATTTTGTGAGAGAAATTCCTCAGGCTAAAATTGGTGATTATATTGTTGCTTATCATAATAATACTGTTGTTGGTGTAAGGCAGTGGAATGGGGACGTAGTTGATATTCCAGTGATGGGTGATGATCAAGAGGCTTATAGTCAAGACTATATAAATGAGGGTGATATCCCTATATTTAAGTTATATAGTTATGAAACTGGTACTGAGCAATTGCTATATGGCGATATCCCTAATTTTAAAAATAATGAAATTTTTGTAATGGATATATTGACTGCAGAAAATCAGTTGGTAATTCCTACTCAGATTATGTTGCATAAAGCATATCCAAATCCATTTAATCCTGTATCGAATATTAGCTTTTCTTTGCCATCAGAAATGTTTGTTGAGCTTAATATTCTTGATATTCAAGGAAGATTGGTTAAAAATATTGCTATGGGATCATATTCTCGCGGAATGAATAACTTTATTGTAAATGGTGAAGATTTATCAAGTGGTTTATACTTTGTTCAGTTATTGGCAGGAGATGAAGTTCATTATAATAAAGTATTATTATTAAAATAATTTCCACAAATACCTTTAATAATATTAATTGTTGAAATCTTAAAATTTCTTTAGATTAGCTTATATGTATAGTTACCTATATATTCGTTTAATACTACTATTATTTACACTGTCGGCTTTATTTGGATATGAAAATTTATATTTAATGAAGTTTGATAATGTATCTAGAGATTCTAATATAAATTATTTAGCTGAACGTCTTCCAGAAATTATAATAGACAATTTTAATAAAGAAGATTATGTTAATATTCTCTATGCACCTAAAATAATTCCAGTTTTATATGAAAATAATTCTAATCTTGATAATGGTATATTGCTTAATGGTAAATTTTTATCATCTTATGATAATATAATTATTTCTTTTGAAGCCTTTGATGTGAACTCATGGGAGAAAAAAACTTTTAGATCTTACTATTGCAATATTAATGATCAGGATTGTATTGATAATGCTTTGTTAGTTTCTATTAAAGAGAATATACTTCCCCTGTTTTGCCCATTTTATGATTGCCTAGGTGTTTGTAAAGGTAAGGCTGTAAATGATTGCTTAGGAGTTTGTAATGGTGCTTCGATTTTAGATTGTATGGGAGAATGTAATGGTTTGGCAAAAGACGATTGCAGTGGTATTTGTAATGGTTCTGCTAGTTTAGATAATTGTGGTAATTGTAATAGTGATCCTCAAAATAATTGCATACAAGATTGCAATGGAGATTGGGGTGGTGGTGCTTTTTTGAATATATGTGGTATGTGTGTAGGTGGTAATACGAATGTAGACACACTGTTTGGTATGGATTGCTTAGGTAATTGTGAAGGGGATGCAATTCAGGATTGTAATGGTGATTGCCAAGGATCAGCCTATTTAAATGAATGTAATGTATGTGTAGGAGGTAATACAAATAATAATATTAATAAAGGCCTTGATTGCGAAGGTGTTTGTTTCGGTATATCTCAAGTTGATTATTGTGGTGTTTGTAATGGAGATAATTCATCCTGTTCTGATTGTTTAGGGGTTCCATTTGGAAAAGCTACAATTGATATGTGTGGGTTTTGTGATGATGATTATACAAATGATTGTGTAAGAGATTGTAATGGTGATTTTGGCGGTACAGCTTATTTAAATGAATGCTCAGTATGTGTTGGTGGCAGTACTAATTTAGATGCTAATACTGGGCTTGATTGTAACAATGTATGTTGGGGTGCTGCTAAATTGGATAAATGTGGTATTTGTAATGGAGAAAATCAATGCAGTAGTAATGATATTTTTAGTAAAACACAAAAAAATAAGAACATTGATTTAAATCATAATATAAAAGATGTCAAGAAGATTTATTTGCATAATACATTAAAAAATGACGCTTATCAGAAAAGTAATAAACAATCGTTTTCATTAGATATAGAAGAAAATACTAATAAATTGTTTTTAATATTAGATGATATGAAAAAATCATTATATGATTATGAAATAAATAATATAGATAATAATATTGTTAATGATAAAATTTTATTAGATTTACCTGTAGTTTTTTCTCTAAATCAAAATTTTCTGAAAAAATTTGAAAAAATCCCACATATAAAGAAAAGAATTGATAATGGTTCAATTCTTTATAAAATAAATAAATTAGACTTTAATATTTCTCCTGAATTAGATATGCATTTTTCTTTGATGAAATATCAGATTGTTCCTGTAATGTTTTTTATTGATAGAAATGATAATATTGGCTCTATTATTATTAATTCATGGAATGATGGATATAGTTTTAATATTGGTACAAAATATAATGTAGATATAAAGATAATTAATCAATTTCAAACTAAAGTATCAATAATGCCAGGCAAAGATTCAGTTAGTTTTATTTTTGATACTTCTAATTTATTAAATGACTATCAAGTATATTTGAAAAATGAAGATTATAATAATTTTGATTACGTCTATATTAGCTTTTTTTATGAGCATAGCTTAGAGTCAGATATAAAATCATATATTATTAATAGGTATAATAATGATCATTAAAATTTTGATTATATTGTTTTCATTTGCTGTGGCATCAGAGGGTAGTTTGTTACCTAAGGCATTTTTAAAAGATTTAAATAATAATAAAATAGCAATTTATGACTATGTAGAACAGGGACCAATGGTTTTAAGCTTTTGGTTTTTAGCTTGTGAGCCATGTAAAAAAGAAATGGTCTACTTAGATTTATATAATGAAAAATATTCAAAGTATGGATTTAATATAGTATCAATTAATACCGATAATTCTCGTTCGTTTAGTAGAGTAAAACCTTTTGTTAATTCTAAGAAATATTCTTTTAAAGTTTTATCTGATCCTAGATCATTGTTTTTTAGAAAAGTTGGTGGTCTTGTTTGCCCCTATACAGTAATAGTGAATGCTAATGGAGAAATTATTAATACGCATATGGGGTATAACCCTGGAGATGAAAAAGAATTAGAAAAAGAAATTGTCTCTCTTTTATTACCATCTATAGAAGCAGATACAACATTAGTGGATTCTTCTATTATTTCTATAGTTGATCAAATTAAACTAGATAAACAATCATTACAAGATGATATCAAAAAGAATAAATAATCTGAAAAATTTTTCTTTATTCATTATTCTTTTATCATTCTTATTTTCTAATGCTCAATCTATAATTTCTTTTCAACAAAAAATTGCTCAAGGACAGGGGAATAGTAGAAATTATTTTGAAAATATTTTAGATGTTAATTATTTTTTTAATAATGGACTATATCTTTTTACTCAATTAGAGTATAGTAATCCCCCCTTGCTAGGTCTTGAAACTAAAAAAATAAGTGATATTAATAATATATTTTATCTTCAGTATTCAAATTCAAATTATGATTTAACATTAGGAGATTTATATATTCTTCATGGCTCAGGATTATCTTTGCATACCTATTCTGATCAAGATGTAGATTATGATAATAGTATTATGGGTATTGATTTTTCTTATAATATAAATGATAAAATTAATTTTTCATCTATGATTGGAACAGGTAATATAAAATCAAGAGTTGATATTAATGAGATAGGTCACGATGTATCTATTAAAAATGATGTAATATCTATAAAAGGTACATTAGATTTAGAAAAAGTAAGTGTGTATTATTTATCTTTTTTTCAAAATCAAAATTATAGCAATAATGATATTGAAAGCATGGAAAGTATGCTCAATCTTTTAGGGAAATATCTTAATTCTATAATCATTGATGATACAAAGAATTATCAAATGAAAAATATTGATCACAATATAGGAGTTCATTTTTATTTTGATTTCGCAGATATTTATATAGAACAATCAGTTGTTTTTCATGATCTGATATTTGGGGAGAGAGTTGATGGATATAGAAAATATTTATCTACGACTTTTGATTTATTTAATATTGATTTTATTTATGAGTATAAAGATTATTTTATACCTTATCTTTATAATGTCTTTTCAGCTCCACCAATTGCATTTAGAGAATCAACATCAATATTAGCTTCACGAAATTTACATACAATTGATTTTACTAATGAGTATGGGTATCAAATTGAATTTAATAAATCTTTTAATAATGGCGCTAATTTAAGAGGAACATATGCTTATGCTTTGCACCATCAAAAAACTGAAATTAGTGGAGATTTTTATAATGATATAGTATTAGATGATACATATCCTTATATGCAGTATTTTATTGAATTTAGTAATTGGAGTAATAATCAAAAATCATATTATCGGATTGGTTACGATTACTATAATGAAAAACCTATAGAAAAAGGAAAGTTTATTACGGCGGAAACAATTCCAATGCAGTATGTTTATAATTTTAAAAAAGGTAATTCAATTACTGTTTATATGGAAATACAGGAAAAAATGGAAGAACATAAATTATATAATGAAGATGAAGTTGTGATATTTGATGGCCATATTAATCATGATTATTATTATTTAAGTCCAACATACAGTCATTATGGATTATGGACATATTCATTGTTTTTTGATCTTGAAAAAGATTATATGATTCCTATTTTAGAAGATGGCACAGGTGAGATTATTTCAATAGATAATGAAGGAGAGAACTGGTATGCTATGGATTTTACTAAAAATTTAAAAAATAGTGCTCAAATATCTATTTTTTATGGTTCTCAAAAGGGTGGTTTGATTTGTGCTAATGGCACATGTGTTCCTCAGCCTGATTTTCAAGATGGAATTAAATTAACTTTCAGAAAGAATTTTTAGGTTACAAAATGATACTTTTAATATGTGATTTTATTATTAATTTATGATTGTGTAAATGTAAGGGGGGAATCTGTGAAATTGTTTATTTTTATATTATCTTTTATAACTTCTGTTTATACTCAAACATATTGTTCTGGAGATTTTATTAGTTTAGAAGATCAAAATGCCAGCCAGGTAGTTGGTGCTGGTGCTGGTGATTATGATACTGGAGATACATTTAGGTTGGCTGATTTAAATGGAGAGCTAAATGGAGGAAATTATTCGGTTATTTTTATTGATATGGCTGCAAGTTGGTGAGGATCCTGCGTATCATTAGCGCCATCAGTTGATGAGCTTGAACAACAGTTTTCAGAATCAAATGTTAAATTTATAACTTCCTACCAAGACCCGGGTAATAGTAATAGTGGAAGTACTAATTTATCTTCACAAGGTTGGCAAAATTTAGGAGTTGATGGTATCCCTTTAGTTATTGATCAAAATGCTAGCAGTATTAATATGTTCAGCTTATTTCACGATTCATATAATGCTTTTCCTAGCTTTGTATTAATTGATCATACTATGAAAATTCGAGCAAAGCCCTGGACTTTAACAAGTAATTCTAACACAAGTTCTTGTGATGGTTTAAGTTCTTTGATAAATGGCTGGAGTGGAGGAAATACGGAAAATTTCATACAACAGTTAGTTGATGAATGTGGTTCATTATGTGAAGGGAATCCTGATATTGATGGTGATGGAGTTGTTACCTCTAATGATAATTGTCCTAATACCCCTAATCCTAATCAAGATGATAGTGATGGTGATGGAATAGGTGATTTATGTGATGATTGTCAGGATTTAGCTGGTGATGTTAATGATGATTTTACAATTGATATTTTAGATGTTGTAACTGTTGTTAATTTTGTTCTAGGTATAAATGTACCAAACGAATGTGAATTTTCTGATAGCGATTATAATGGAGATTTAGCTATCAATATTCAAGATATTATTATTATTATTGGATTAATTTTAAATTAGTCATTAAATCAATGAATCGTTTAATTTTTATTTGCTTTTTGATTATATCATGTGATTTAGATGAACAGATGAGTACTGATTGTAATGGCTTGAGTTTTGGATCGGCATATAGAGATGAATGTGGTAGATGTGTTGAAGGTGATACAGGGCTCGTTGCTGGAATTGATTTAGATGAATGTGGTAAATGTTTTGGTACAGATGCTTGTTTAGATGGGCTTTGCGTAGATGAGGCTGCTATAAATTATCATTTAGAATTACCTGATAATGCTGTGGCTGATAATTCTTTATGTGTTTATGATTTATGTGATGATTATCTTCCTTTATCTAATGCAAATTTTTCTTGTGATGATTCACAACAAACTTCAACGTATCAGGTTGGAGATCAGCTTAGATGTGAAGATATAGATGATTCTATTGATATTTGTTATCCTTCAAATTGTGGTAATTTTAAGCTATCTGATTTATACGGAAAGGTTACTTGGATTGAATTGACAACAAGTTGGTGAAACACTTGCTACACACACGGGGTTCCCGAGTTAGATGAAATTGCTTTAAGCTATATGGATAATAAAGATGTAATGATTGTATCTGTATTATATGATGTGAATCAACCACATTCATGTTTATCATGGGGATCAAATGGTAATAGTGATATACCCATACTTATTAATGGAGGTACTTCTTTGATGTTTGGTGGAGGCAATACTTTAGAAAGTTTATTTTTTGATGATAATCAAATACCAAAAAGAGTGTTTATTGATCATGAGTTAAGAGTACACTATAAATTTTCTGGTTATGAATCAGAGGAGGATATTAAAGGAAAAATTAATGAAATGTTAGAAAATATGGAGATAAATCGATGAAAAATATAGTTGTTACTGTAGTTTTATTTTATGTGTTAAATGCTGCTAATTGGACAGTGAATTCAGGTAATTTTTATTATTCCCCTTCAACTTTAGAAATAGATGTTGGAGATAATGTAACTTGGATAAATGAAGGTGGTTTTCATGATGTTAATGGTCAAACAAATACGATATCTGGAAATTCATTTAATAATCCAGAACCATTTTATGTAGGTCCACCAACATCAGGAAGTGTCATAGGTGATTATACATTTAATATACCAGGAGTTTACTTTTATGATTGTTCTGTAGGATCTCACGCTGCAAATGGAATGGTAGGAACAATTATAGTAAATTCATTAGATGTTCAAGGCTGCACAGATTTAAATGCAATTACATGCGATGATAATGTGGATATGCTATATTTTCCTGAGTGTTCTTCATGTTCTGAGGGTGTAGCTTGTGATAATTATTATAATCCTAATGCTACAGTTGATAATGGTTCATGTATGTATAATGATGTGCCAACTGATGAAGAATTTCAAATTACGTTATCAGATAATGGATGTGATCTTAATTGGAGTACATTTACACCACCTGTTAATGCATTGCAATATGTATTACAACGGTGTTTGGATCCTGATGGAGATACAGATGGAGATGGTGAATATGAATATGAGAATTGTACAATGGTTATTGCGCCGGGCTCAAACTTTCTAGGAGTCGATTATTATGATGAATTTGATACAACAGGTTCTTATTTTAAGTATACTTTTTATGTGCATTATCCAAATAACAATTATTGGGGGTCAGCTTTCAAATATTATTATTATGAAGGTACTTCTCAATGTGTTTCTGGGGATTTAAATGAAGATGGATTGATTAATGTTCAGGATATTATTTCTTTAGTGAATGCTATTTTGGCGCCAGGCTCTTTAGCAGATATATGTGCAGCAGATTTAAATGATGATGGAAATTTAAATGTTCAAGATATAGTTGGGCTTGTTAATTTGATTTTATCATTATAAAATAAATGAAATTAGGTTTATATTTAAACTAATAGAATTTTAATTTGAAAGGACTTTTGAAATGGATTGTAAAAATTGGAGTTGTTGGAAAGATTGTATTGAACTTGGTTTAAAGGTTGTTTTTGTTGCTGTCTTTACTTGGGGAGTGATGAGTGCAGTATGTTGCATGAAATCATGTTCAAGTAGTTCGTCTTGTTGTAAGTCTGCTTCAAGTGAGGTTGTAAAGCCTTGCAGTGCAAAAAAATAAATTTTAATTAAGAGGTAATTATGAAAAAAATAATAATATTGATGTCATTTCTTAGTATTTCCTTTTTTACTTTTTCATGTTCTTCATCTTGTATGACAGCATGCTCATCTTCATGTTCTAAAACAAGTTGTAACAAAGATACTAAATCATGTGATACTAAGTGTACTAAATCTTGTTGTAGTAAGTCTGATAAAAAAGAAGAGAATGAATGAGAGTTGTACTTTTTATATTATTTTCTTCTTTTTCTTTTGCATATGAAGTTGGTGAAATTATTAGTGTAAATCATCAAGGTCTAACGAAATCAACATGTTTTCCAGGTAATGGTTATAATGTTAATGATCCTTGGAAATTATCAGATTGGAATGGTGATTTAAATGGAGGAAATTATAATGTAATTCTTCTAGAAATGTCAGCGACATGGTGACCTGGATGTTATGATGCTCTTTCTGGTCCAGAGGGAGTGGTTCATTTTGAATTTGAAGAAAATGATCATGTGAAGTTTATTATTGGTCTATCTGATTTAAATCAACCTTATTCATGTACCCAGTGGGGAAGTGTTCCTGATGGTGGTTCTTCTCAGATTGTGCATGACACATCTAGTGGAGGTTCATTGTATAGTTTGTATGGAAATGAGGGATATATACCTAGTTTTATATGGATTAATCAAAATATGGAAGTTGTTTATAAAACAAATAGTACAAGTGCATATAATATGAAAAATCTTGTTGAAGAAATGTTACAGGATTGTGGCAAATGTTATATTGATGATACTTTTATTGATGATTATAGTTCTAATAATCAAACATACCAAGAATATTGTTGTGAAGAATTCGGTGGTTCATTTTATGAATTCTCTGATTTTGAAAATAATTACTGTGAAGGTTCTGATGCTAGTTGGATGAAATTATGCTCTGAATGTAGTAATGATTTAGGTGATATAAATGGTGATTTGATTATCAATGTTTTAGATATAATCAGTGTTGTAAATATTATATTAAATGTAAGTATCCCCGATGATTGTGAATCTAATAGTGCTGATTTTAACTCAGATGGGGTAATCAATATTCAAGATGTTATTAGTATTGTAAATGAAGTTCTTGGATAAGTTTATTTTAATTAAACAATTTATTTAAAGGGTCTATTTTCAGACCCTTTTTTTTTAAATGATATGGATAATAGATTTAATATAACAATTATTGGAGCTGGTATAGTAGGTCTTGCTATTGCTGAAGAGTTAAGTAAGTTTTATACTGATATTTTGGTAATAGAAAAAGAAGATACTTTTGGTCAACATGTATCTTCAAGAAATAGTGAAGTGATTCATTCAGGATTTTATTATCCACCTGATTCTTTAAAGTCAAAATTATGTGTTGAGGGAAATGAAAGGATGTATTCATTTGCAAAAAAATATCATATTAATCATAGTAAATGTGGAAAACTTATTGTTGCTAATAAGAAAACGGATTATTTGAAATTAGAGGATGTTATGAATAATGCTTTAAAGTGTGGTTTGAAAAACATTTCTATTTTAAATAAATCTGAAGCTCATAAAAAAGAACCAATGGTTAATTGTTTGAAAGCATTATGGATTCCTTCAACAGGAATTATAGATTCTCATGGTGTAATGTCTAAGTTAGAGTATTTATCAAAAAATAGAGGTGTTTTTTTTGCGTACAAAACCGAATTAGATTCAATGATAAAAGTAAATAATGAATATGAATTGAAATTTAAAAATACTCAAACAAAAATCATTTCAGACATCGTTATTAATTCATCTGGATTGTGGAGTGATACGGTTTCAAAAATGCTTGGTATAAATAATTATGAGATTGAATATTATAAAGGTGATTATTATAAATCTAGAGATGTTAAAAATTTAAATTGTTTAATCTATCCTATACCCAAAATTTCATCCTTAGGAATCCATTCTGTACTTTCATTGAATGGAGAAGTATCATTTGGACCTAATATTTATAAAGTAAATAAAATTGATTATAAAATAGATGACAAATATAAAAATCAATATATTAAAGAGATAAAAGGTTTGCTAAGATTAGATGATATTAATATTCAGGAAGATTTCTCTGGAATTAGGCCTAAAATTAAGTTTGATGGGAAGTTTAATGATTTTGTCATTGAAAATGAATTAAAGAAAGGTTATAAGAATTTTATTAATTTAATTGGTATTGATTCTCCAGGATTAACCTCTAGTTTAGCAATAGCTCAATATGTTAAAAGATTAATCTTATAGATTATTTTTTTAAAAATTTAATAATATGATCTGATATTAATTCAGGCATCTCTAATGGAAATAAATGAGTAGAGTTATTTATTTCAATGAATTCTATATTGTTATTTAGCTTTTTTACTTTTGTTGCAGCAGATTCTAAGAATGCATTTGATGATTCTGATCGAATGATTAAAACGGGTATTTTTAGTTTCTTTATATTCTTCCATATATAATAATCAGCAATTAACCCAGTTTTATATATTTGATACTCTAATTCTTTAGGATATGTAATTTTCAGAGTTTTGTTAGTATTTGTTTTTATTATTGATTTGATATATATAGAAAGATTTTCATCATTGATTTTACTGAAAACTTTTTTATTTCTATAAGATGTTAAAATTTGATCAATATTTTCATAGTTCATTCTTCTTTTTAAAGTGGCTTTTACCCATGGATGTAAATAGTTATGAATCTTTAAATGCATTGTAAGTCTCCATAAAAATATGATCCTTGGAACAAACAATGTGGGGTCTAGTAAAATAATTTTAGAGAAGGAGCTTTGATTAGATAAAGCTGATCTTAATATTATATTTCCACCAATTGAATGTCCTATTCCAATTATTTTATCATTATGACATATGGTATTTATAAAGTCTTTATGAAATGGAGTCCAATCTTTGATATTCAAGTATTTTTTTTTATTTAAATTAAATTTTATGATGTTATAATCTTTATTTATATCGTTTAATAAATTTTTGTATGCATTTGCTGGAAATCCATTAGCATGTATAAAATGTATTTTTTCATTTAAACTCATTTTATAAAATAACTAATCCTAACTAAATTACGATTAGTTATTATTATATAATTTGCACCCGTAGCTCAACTGGATAGAGCACTTGACTACGGATCAAGAGGTTGTGGGTTCGAATCCTACCGGGTGTACAAATAAAAATAAAATTATATATAGTTAAATATGAAAAAATAATTAATGATTGATTGAATTAAAGGAGCTTTTATGAAAGTAGCTGTATTTGGTGCGAGTGGTTTTGTAGGTGAATATATAACTGAGGAGTTATTGAATAATAAGTTTTCTCCATACATATTATTACGATATGGAAGTGAGTCAAAAATCAAACGTTATGGTGAATGTAAAATTATTACAGGTAATATAGATAATGATACAGCCATAGAACAAACAATGATGAATACTGAAGCTGTCATTTATAATATCGGTATAATCAGAGAATTTAAATCATCACCATCATTATCTATACTTACTCATGAGGAGATTACATTTGAAAAATTACATTTTGAAGGATTGAAGAAGTGTGTTGATCAGGCTAAAAAACTTAATATTAAACGCTTTATTTTAATGAGTGCAAATGGTGTAAAGGAAAATGGCACTAGTTACCAATCAACAAAATATAGAGCTGAGCAATATTTAAAGGATTCTGGTTTAGATTGGACTATCTTTCAACCATCTTTAATTTTTGGAAATTCTGAAGGTAAACAGGAATTTTGTAAACAATTAAAAAAAGATATGCTATCTTTACCATTTCCAGCTCCATTATTTCACGAAGGTTTTATGCCATTTAATGCAGGATCTTTTAAAATGAGTCCTGTACATGTAACTGATGTAGCTAAAGCTTTTGTTAAATCATTAAATGAGACAAAGTCTATAGGGAAAATATTCCCTCTTGGTGGAAAGGAATTAACGTGGAAAGAAATCATTAAATTGATTTCTATTGCATCAGATAAAGAAGATAAAATGTTTATTCCTGCTCCAGTTTTACCAATAAAGATGGTTGCTACTATTCTAGATAGATTCCCATGGTTTCCTATTGCTAAAGATCAATTGACAATGCTTCTTGAAGGTAATACTTGTGATGGTTCTCAAGCATTTGAATTATTTAACATTAAAAATCCAATTGAATTTAATTTAGATTCATTAAGTTATTTATCTGATGAACATAATTAATAAAAATATAGTTATAAATGTTATTGGTTTTTATATCTGTTGGTGGCTTACAGTTCTTGGCGCTATATCTGGATTTTATTTTATTGGCCCTTTAGTGACATTCTTTTTTGTTGTTTTACATTTGTATAAAGTAGCAAATCATAAAAAAGAAGATATGTTTTTAATTATCTGCTTTTTATTAGGATTAATAATTGAAAGTATTTTACTTAATTCTAATGTTATTATTCATAAAGGATTTTTAGTAGAATATAATATTGCTCCCTTATGGTCTGTTTCGTTATGGGTTTGTTTTGGGAGCACGCTATTTCATAGCTTTAAATGGTTAAGCAAACAATATTTCATAAGCATATTATTAGGATTTTTTTCAGCACCACTAATTTATTTTTCTATGAATTCTATAGGTATAATAGAATTTGGTATGAATAAAATTTATGTTGGTCTTATAACTTCATTTTTATGGGCTGTTTTTATACCTTTATTTATTTACATATCTGATAGGTTATTAGAAGAATGAAATTATTTTTAGTTTTTTTTATATCCTTGTTATCTGCAGGAAGTATTCACCTATTATCTGATTTTTATAATAATGATAAATGGCAACTAAAGGATACATCTATTGATAATATACAAATATTAGAAACATATGATGCTGATTATAGTGATAAGTTTATTAGAATAGAGGGATCTGTGGACAACAGGGATTCTATATTAAATACTATAGAGTCAATTTCTGATTATAATAAT
This sequence comes from uncultured Fidelibacterota bacterium, assembly GCA_913020255.1. The sequence continues at coordinate 15,278 of CAJWAW010000011.1, forward strand.
ATTGTATCAAATAAAAACATTTCTTCAGATTTTTTATTTTCTAATGGTGATACTTTATTTTGTTATCAAAGAATAAGTAATTCTATCCCTTTTATAAGAGATAGGCAGTATATATTTAAGATGTATCGTGTTGATAATAGTCGAATTGATTGGTATTTAGTAAATGAAAATCATGCTGCATTGCAACCATATCTAAAAGATGATGTTAGAACTTTAACGTATGGTGCAGGATCATGGAAGTTCTCAGATGATGAAAAAATATTAATTTATAGAATGTATATGGATGAGGAAGTAAATTTACCATTATCTTTTATTCAAAAATTAAGAATTAATTATGCTTTGAATATATTTAATGATGTAATTAATTGGTCAAAAGGAGACAAATGAAATATTTATTATTTATATTAATTTTTATAATTTTTTCATCAATTGGATTTTCTTTTTTCAATAAAGATGAAATCAATTTAGATAATTATTCTGAAAATATATATGATTATTCAATTAATCTTATTAATGGCAATACTGTTGATTTAAAATCTTATAAAGGAAAAAAAATAATTTTAGTTAATGTTGCATCTAAGTGTGGATATACTCCTCAATATGATGGTTTGCAAAAATTATATGAAAAGTATAATCAAAAGCTAGAGGTTGTAGGTGTACCTGCTAATGATTTTTTGTGGCAGGAGCCCGGTAAAAACAAAGATATTCAAACATTTTGTAAAGTTAATTATGGTGTTACATTTCCAATTGTAGAAAAGTCTATTGTAAAAAAAACTAAGGGTCAACATCCTTTGTTTACTTGGTTGACTCATGAAGATTTAAATGGATGGAATGATGCTGCTCCAGGATGGAATTTTTATAAATATTTAATTGATGAAAATGGAAAACTAATACGTGTTTTATCTTCCAAAGTAAAGCCCTTTGATGAGCAAATTATTAATTTTATTGAAAATGAAACTGAATAATTTTGTTTTTATATTATTTTTTTCTTTTTTAATTCCATCTGTAATAGTTGGTACTATTTCAGATGAAGATGGTAATCCAATTATTTATGCTAATGTTTATTTAAAAGATACTTTTGATGGAACTTCTTCTGATGACAAGGGATCTTTTGCATTTGATACATCTGAATCAGGGTTGCAAACGTTAATAGTTAGCTTTATTGGTTATGAAACTTATGAAGCACAACAAAATGTAAATACTAATCTTACATTAAATATAGTATTAAAAGAATTAATCACCAAGGCTGATGAAGTTATTATTACGGCTGGCTCTTTTGGGGCAAGTGATGATGAAAAAGTTATTGTATTAGATCCTATTGATATTGTAACTGTAGCTAGCTCTAGGGGAGAAATTTCAGGAGCACTTGAAGCTTTACCTGGTACTCAGCCACAAGCAGATAAAGAAGGAATTTATGTAAGAGGTGGAGATGCTTCAGAAGCTAAACAGATTGTAGATGGTATGTTAATACAAAACCCATATTTTAGTGATGTACCAGATATACCACAAAGAGGTCGTTTTGAGCCCTTTGATTTTCAGGGTACTGCTTTTAGTCAAGGTGGTTATTCTGCTCAATATGGACAAGCATTATCTGCAATAGTAGATCTTAAAACCTGGAGTAGGTTTGGTGACTTTAATGCTAATACATTTGGGATTACTCCATTAAGCCTTGGTTATGGTAGAGCATATGGTAATGATAGCACTGTTTACGGTATTAATATAGATTATTCTAATCTAAAGTATTTCCAAAATTTTAATAGTAGTTCTGATTTTATTAAAAGTAGAGTTAATTTTTCTAAACCACCTAAAGGATTAGAATTGAAAACTAATTATTCAAAAAAGTTTAAAAAAGGAATATATAAATATTTAGGTAGAATTACAGATTACAGTCTTGGTACTAATGAAAGTGAAATAGGTTCAGGTTTTGATTTAAATAATAAGAATGTATTTATTTTAAGCACATATAAAGGTGAACTAAATGATTCGTGGTTATTGCAATTAGGATTGTCATACTCAAATAATGAAAATGATTCAAAGATTTATATTCCTGATTTATTAAGTATAGACTCTTATGATGACTTATTACAATTTAGGACAGTTTTATCTAAAAAAATATTTTCTAAATCAAAAATTAAATTTGGATTCCATGTTTTTGATCAATCTAGTGAATTTATGAATTATACCTACGAGTTTAATATAGATGATTCTGTAGAAAATATTAATTTCAATCAAAATAATATTATTATTGATGAGTTTTTATCAACAGCCTTTACTGAATTAGATCTACGTATATCCAAAAAATTTGCTATAAATGCTGGTCTTAGATATGAAAATTCTGATTTATTGAATCAAAGCAGTATATCTCCAAGATTTTCTTCAGCTATTAAGGTAACAAAGCATAGTCAGATTTCCTATGCTTATGGTCAATTTTTTCAAACTCCAGATATGGGTTTTGATCTTTGGTATAGGCAAAATAATATAGATGTAAATTTTAATAGTTCAGGGTTGGATTTTGAAAAATCCACACATAATATTTTGAATTATGAATGGTCTAAGAAGAAAAAAACTATTAGATTTGAGATTTTTGATAAGAAGTATGAAAATCTTATTACATCTAATAGTGATAACTGTAATTTTGATATTTGTAATAATACTTTATCTAATGATGGCTATGGATATTCTAGAGGAGCAGAATTATTTTGGAGATCTGATCAAACATCAGATGGAGTAGGACGAGATATTTGGGTTGCTTATTCATATTTAGATAGTAAAAGAAAATTTAAACAATATTCAGATGAGATTATACCAAGTTTTGCATCTAATCATAAGCTAACATTTATATATAAAAATGGATTAAAACTACCAAATGGAGCAGGATTTAATAGTAGCTTAGCTATTACAGCGACAACAGGATATCCATATTATGACCCATATCAAGAATTACAGAGAGAGTCAGATCCTTATTTGTCATTTGATATTGGTGGAAGTTATCTTCCTGATATTGATAATGGATTTATGGTAATTTTCTTTAATATCTCCAATCCATTTGGGTATAGAAATAGTTTTGGGTATAGTTATGTAGATTTTGATTCAACTGAATTGCTTGAGCCTGAAGAAAAGTTGCCTGGAAGCTTAAGAAGTGTTTTTATTGGATGTTTCATGTTCTTCTCAATAGATAAAAAATAAATGAAACTTAAATTCTTTATATTAATAAGTAGTTTAGTTTTTTGCTTGGATTTCTCTGATAGGTATTATCAATCGATGGATAAAGGTATTAAAATGTTTGATTCATCTGATACGGAAGAGGCATTACTGAAAACATCAAATTATTTTTATCGTATATCTCAAGTTGTAAAGACTGATTGGCTATCAAGCTATTATTATGCTCTGTGCAATACTAAGATAAGTATGTATCAAGATGACTCTGATATTAAAGAAGAATATTTAGATAAAGCCTTTGAAATTTTAGCACCCTTTGACTCACTTGGAGTTAATAATATTGATTCTCTAGCAATGTCAGAAATCCATACTTTAAAAGCGATGATATATGTAGGGAAGATTTTTATTAATCCAATGGTTAACGGTATGAAATATGGACCACTTTCCGGTCAAAGCATTGCTAAAGCAATTGCATTTAATTCTAAAAATCCACGTCCATACTATTTAGATGGTCAATCAAAATTCTATACCCCTTCAGCTTTTGGTGGTGGTGTAGATAAAGCATTACCATTACTTAAAGAATCTTTAGATTATTATAGAAATTTTGAAGCGAAAAAATATTGGCCAAATTGGGGTATGGAAGACTGTGAAAACTTATATAATAAGGCAATAAATGAGGACTAGTATAAAAACCATAGCATGTATTTTATTTGCTTCTTCTTTTTTATTTAGTTTAGATAATGAACAGAAATATGTTGTTTTAGTTTCTTTTGATGGCTTTAGGTATGATTATGATAAAAGAGTTGACACACCTTATTTTGATTATTTAAAAGATTGGGGTGTTAAGGCTAAGTCTTTAAAGCCAGTTTTCCCATCATTTACATTTCCTAATCATTATTCGATTGCAACAGGTTGCTATGCTGATAAACATAAAATTATAGGTAATGAATTTATTAATGATTTAGGTCAGTATTCTTATAAAGATAAAAGTACGGTTCAGGATTCTAAGTGGTATGGAGCAGAGCCGATATGGGTTACAGCAGAAAAAAAAGAGATTATAACTGCTACTTATTTTTGGGTTGGCTCTGAAGCTCCTATTGGCGGTTATTATCCAACCTATTATAAAAATTATGAAAATGGTATTAATCCTCTAGATAAAGTTGACCAGGTAGTCGATTGGTTGGAATTACCTGTTTCTGAAAGACCTCGTTTAATTTGTTTATACTTTAATGAGCCTGATCATGCTGGTCATGTTTTTGGTGCTAGTTCTGATGAGGTGAATGATAAGATTCGAGAGTCTGATTATATTTTAGGTTATTTATTACGATCTTTAGCTACACTTGATATTTATAATAACATTGATTTAGTTATTGTTAGTGATCATGGGATGGTTGATGTTTCTAAAGATAAAATAATAAATATTAATAATTATAATATACCTGGAATAATTGATGGTAAAGGGCCAATTGTGAATATTTTAAGCGATGATAAATCTATTATTGATCTCGTTATTCCAAATGCAACTATTGTACCTGCTAAATTAAATTATGATTTGCATTATGATAGCTCTATGTATGATTTTTTATTGATAGCTGACGAAGGATGGATGATGTATTCAGATGAACATTTACAAGAATATAATGGTAAAATTCCTGTTAAAGGTATGCATGGCTATCATTCAGATAGTATTAATATGCATGCTATTTTTTATGCGTTTGGTCCATCTTTTAAAAAATCACTTCAAATTGATACATTTGAACTAATTCATATTTATCCGATGATATGTAAATTGCTTGAGATTACACCCTATGAAAACATTGATGGGGACTTAGAAATATTAAAGCCTATTTTGAAGTAGAATGGAATTATTTTATTCAAATAAAATTGACAATAATATAATTACACTTGATCCTTCTGAATCAAAGCATTGCTTGAAAGTATTAAGGAAGTCAATTGGAGATATAATTTCTATTGTTGATGGTAAGGGAACACTTTTTAAAGGAAAAATTATCACTAATGATAATAAACAGTGTGAGATTAAGGTTCAAGAGTCTATCAAAGATTATAATAAGCGGGATTATTATGTGCATATTGCTATTTCACCGATAAAAAATCATCATAGGATTGAATGGTTTATTGAAAAGTCTATTGAAATAGGAGTTGATGAAATTTCATTTATCGATTGTTCAAGAACTATTCGTAAAAAAATCAATATAGATAGATTAAATAAAACTGCTATTTCAGCAATGAAGCAAACGCTCAAAGCAAAACTCCCTAAAATTAATTCAATTGTAAAGTTAAATGATTTTGTAGTAAAAAATAATAATAGTAATAAGTTTATTTGCCATCTTGAAGATGAAACACCTAAAACAATTTTCGATTTTGATAAAAAAAATAAATTCAAAGATTCTGCATGTATAATGATTGGTCCAGAGGGAGATTTTACTATTGATGAAATAAATTTTTCAAAAGAAAATAGCTTTTCATTTTTATCGCTAGGTGATAGCAGGTTAAGGACAGAAACAGCTGGTGTTGTTGCTTGCCATCTACTTAATATTGCTTATAATGATTAAAGAAATATCGAAAAATGAAAAATGGATGTTACAAGCACTAAAACAAGCAGAAAAAGCATATTTATTTGATGAAGTGCCTATTGGTTGTGTTATTATTAAAAACGATACAATTATTGGCTTGGGGTATAATCAAGTAGAGAAATTGCATGATTCTACGGCTCATGCTGAAATAATAGCAATTACTTCTGCTGCTAATCATCTAGGTGATTGGAGGCTTAATAAATGTAGTTTATATGTTACGAAAGAACCTTGTGTTATGTGTTTTGGTGCAATCTTAAATTCTAGAATCAATCATTTATATTATGGTTTACAAGATTTAGAAAATGGATTTAGTGTGAAAATTAAAAATGATAGGTTGTTTAATAATCACTTAAAAAATATTAAGCATGGAATTTTAAAAAATGATTGCAAATATTTGATTCAAGACTTTTTTATTAATAAGAGAAAAAAATAATAAAAAAACATACAAAGAAAGTATTAAATTTATGTATTGGGAGAGGTGTCCGAGTGGTTTAAGGTGCACGCCTGGAACGCGTGTATGGATGAAA
>CAJWAW010000012.1 GCA_913020255.1 uncultured Fidelibacterota bacterium
TTCTGATATTAAGAATGCTGAGAAAATATCATCAGAGATTGAAAGCGGAGCAGTTTTTATTAATAAGTTAAGTTATTCTGACCCTAGATTACCATTTGGAGGCATTAAAAAATCTGGATATGGCAGAGAGTTGTCAAAAGAAGGTATAATGGAGTTTGTTAATAAAAAAACTATAGTTGTTTCTTAAGGATATTTTAAAAATAATAATATAGAATTATCTTTGATTTCAATAAAAAAACTATCGCCTAATGATTCGTTTAAAGTTCCGTAAAATAATGTAGTTATACTATCATTATTCAAGTTATACTTTAATCCATAAGTTGTTATTTTTAAATGTTTATATTCACTGAATAGAGAAATTTTCTGTTTTGGAAAACTTCTGATAAGTGTTGGTTTGTTTATTGCGGTGAAACATCCAGTATCTGTAAATAGCTTTATATTAAAATTTAGATCTAAATTATTGATACTGAAAATATTTCCAAGTGTATGATCCTCTCTTTCTCCAGTTGCTCCAATAATATTTATATTATATAATTTATTAATTTTACAAAACTCAATTGCTTTTCTGAGGTCATTTTGGTTTTGATTTTTTATATTTAATATTCTTTTTTTATGTTTATCTTTTACAGCGCTAGAAATTGAGTCCATATCTCCAATAATTAAATTTGGTTTATATCCATAATCATCTAATGTATTAGCTGCTCCATCACATGCAATAATAAACTTACTTTTTTGCAAAATATTGATTGGGATCTTGCAAGTTGGAAATTTTCCATTAGCCACTATTAGTAATTGATTATTCATATTATTGAAATTTAAATATTAAATTTATCTATTATAATTATATGATATTTTAAACATATGTCTAATAAAATAAAAAGAACCAATGATGAACTTAAGGCAGATAGACCTACCTTAGAGGAGATTAAAGATATTCCTAGAGTTCCCATTTCAATTTTGGTTGAAAATGTAAGATCTGTTCATAATGTTGGTTCTATTTTTAGGTCTGCTGATGGGTTTGGTGCAGAAATGATTTACTTGACGGGTTATACTGCGTGTCCACCAAGAAAAGATTTGTCTAAAACTGCTTTGGGATCTGAGGATGCAGTCCCATGGAAGCAATTTAATGATTCAATTGATGCTGCTAAGTATATTATAGATAAAGGAATCACATTAGTTCTTCTTGAACAAACAAATAGATCTAAATCAATTTATGAAACTAGTTGGATGTTCCCGGTTTGCTTTATTGTTGGGAATGAAGTTAGTGGTGTATCTGAAGAATTATCATCATTAGCTCATGTACATGTAGAAATTCCAATGCGAGGAGTTAAGCAAAGCTTAAATGTTTCTGTTGCTACAGGAATAGTTGGATATGAAATTTCAAAAGTATATTGTTCTTTAAGAAAATAATGTTTTAAATGATTGTAAAAATGTAATTTTTGATATGATAAATTTAATATTTCTAACATCTATGCTATCAATTCTTTTTTCAGAAAGAGGAGATCTTATATCTTATACATTTAAGGAGGTAAGGGCTGCTTCTACTATTCAATCTGAATTAGAGGATTATATTGCAGATTTAACAAGTACCGAAGGAGCTGAAGATTTAATTACTCCAAATGCTATCTATGATATAAATCTATATTCAATTACCTATCAAACAATTGATCAATTTGGTGAATATACTGAAGCTTCTGGTTCTGTTGCTATTCCCGATAATTATAACTTTGCTTATCCATTATTTTTAATTGGTCATGGTACTCAAATTCGTCGATCAAGTGCACCTTCCATGGGTGGTTTTAATTTATTAAACCAATGGCTGACAAGCGATGGATATATTTACTTAGAGCCTGATTATTTAGGTCTTGGCGTATCAGAAGTATTGCATCCTTATCATTTGAAAGATGTTACAGCTTCATCTATGATTGATATGATTTTTGCTGTTAAGTCACTTTGTGACCAATTAGCTGTTGCTCAATATAATGATCAATTATTTATTGCAGGTTACTCTGAAGGTGGTTATGCTGCAATGGCTACTGTTAAAGAAATTGAAGAAAATTATGAAAATCTTGAAATTACAATGTCATTTCCTATGGCTGGTGCTTATGATCTATCTGGAACTATGGTAGATCTAATGCTATCTGAAGAAGAATATGCTGACCCATTTTATTTACCTTTTTTTATTTTATCTTATATTGAAAAATATAATCTTGGACATATAGATGATTTCTTTAAGCCTGAATATGCTAAGATCTTACCTGATTTATTTAGTGGTGAATATTCGGGAAGTTATATAAATGATTTTTTACCAGATATTCCTATTAATATGATGTTAGATGATATGGTTACTGATTTTACTAGTAATCCAAATTTTCCTTTTAAAATTCATTTAGCAGAAAATGATTTAACAAATTGGTCTCCACAAAGTCCAATGTATTTATTGCATGGTGAAGCAGATGAACGTGTTCCCGTAGAAAATACATATGAAGCATACAATAGTTTTATTCAGAATGGCTCTTCAGCTGATATTGTTAAAAATGAAATTTTACCACCTGAATTATTTGGTATAGAACTTGGTCATCAAAATGCTGCAGCTTTTTGTTATATTATTACAGATCAGTACACATCTGAGGTTCAAGTAATTATATCAAGGGGTGATATTAATGAGGATTTGCAATTAAATATTAGTGATATTATCAACATCATTAATAATATTTTAAATTATTCGGATCTTGATAATTTTGATTTTTGGTTAAATGATTTAAATAATGATAGTTTAATAAATATATTTGATATTGTTTTATTAATTGAAAGAATTTTAAATGAATGATATTCATGAAAGCTTTATGTCATATGCAATTGAGCTTGCGAAAAAAGGTAGAGGTGGTGTTTCTCCAAATCCATTAGTAGGATGTGTTATTGTTAAAAATGGAGAAATTATCGGAGAAGGCTTCCATAAAGAATTTGGAAAAGAGCATGCAGAGGTTGATGCTTTTAATAATTGTAGTCAAACTCCTGAAGATGCTGATTTATATGTAAATCTTGAACCATGTAGTATTTTTAGTAAAACTCCACCATGTGTAGATAGAATTATTGAGAATGGTATTAAAAATGTTTATGTAGGTACTAAGGATTTTAATTCATCTATTAATGGTTCAGGTATTGATAAACTTGAAAAAGCACGTATAAATGTTTTTCAAAATATATTAGAAAAAGAGTGCTATGAATTGAATAAAGGCTTTTTTAAATGGATTGATAATGGTAAGCCTTGGGTTATTGTTAAAATTGCACAATCAAATAATGGCTACATGGGTATTGATTCTAAGACTTCGACTTGGATAACTGGTGAAGATGTTAAGGTTAATAGTCATAAATTACGTTCAGAAGTTGATGGAATTTTAATAGGCAGAACTACAGCAGAGATTGACAATCCACAGCTTACAGTAAGAAAAGTAAATGGGAATAATCCAATTAGAGTTATAGTAGATACATATAGACAATTACCTTTAAATTTAAATTTATTTACTGATAATTTATCTGAAAATATTATTTTATGTTCTAAAGATAAATTTAAGCAATCCAAAACTGTGAATTCTACATATCTACCAATAAAAGAAGAAGATGGATTGTTATCACCCTGTGATATTCTAAATCAACTAGGTGAATATGGTATGAATACATTATTGATAGAGGGTGGACAGAAAATAATCTCATCATTTTTAAATGAAAATTTAGTTGATGAAGTTTATTTGTATACATCAAAAAATAATCTTGAAAATGCTTATCTTGAAACACCCTTTGAGTTAAATAAAGATTGGGAAGTTATTAAAGAAGAAAATTTTGAAAAAGATCAATTATTAGTAGCTAGGAAAAAAGAATTATGTTTACAGGAATTATAGAAGATTTATGTGAGGTTATTAATATTGATAAATTTGCTAATTATACAAATATATCAATTAGCTCTAAATTTGACGATGTTAAAATTGGTGCAAGTATAGCTGTTAATGGAGTTTGCTTGACAGTAGTTGGTATTAATGATAGATCATTATCTTTTGATGTTATTAGAGAAACCTTGGAGAAAACTAACTTAAAATTTATAAAGATTGGAGATTTGATAAATATTGAAAGATGTATGCGTATAAATGATCGTATTGATGGGCATATTGTTCAAGGGCATATTGAGTGTCTTGGTGAATTAATATCTAAAATTTCTAATGATGGTGAAACTAAAATTAAAATTAAAATTGATAATAATTATATGAAATACTGTATTTATAAAGGCTCTATCGCTTTGGATGGGATATCATTAACGATTTCAAAAATTGATAATGATCATATTGTGTGTTCTATAATACCACATACATTAAATAATACAACTTTGAAAATTAGAAAAGAAGGTGATATGTTAAATATTGAAACTGATATGATTTCTAAGTACATTGAAAAACAATTAATCAATAAAAAGATATGAAAATGAAATTAAATACTATCAAAGAAGCTATTGCTGATTTTAAAAAAGGTCAAATGTTAATTGTTGTTGATGATGAAAATAGAGAAAATGAAGGTGATTTTATTATATCTAGTGAGAAAGCATCCTCAGAAGACATTAATTTTATGATGAAGTATGGGCGTGGCTTGATTTGCACATCTATTTCATCTAAAAGAGCAAAAAAAATGCATTTGAATCCAATGGTAGATAATAATACTGAACATCAAAAGACAAATTTTACAGTAAGCGTTGATGCTAAAAATGGTATAACAACAGGGATATCAGCAAAAGATCGTTGGCAAACTCTTCAAGTTTTATTGGATGATGATTCTTGCCCTGAAGATTTAGTTAAACCTGGTCATATGTTTCCTTTGATAGCAAAAGAAGGTGGTGTATTGCAAAGAGCTGGGCATACAGAAGCTGCAATTGATTTAGCGAAATTATCTGGCCTTAAATCATCTGCTTTGTTAGTTGAGATTATTGATGATGATGGCACAATGGCAAGATATAATTCTTTATTAAAAATTGCAAAAGAACATAAAATTAAAATTATTAGTATAGCTGATTTGATTACATATAGAAAAAAATATGATAAATTAGTTGAACAAATTTCTAGTGTTCCTTTTCCAACATCTTTTGGAGATTTTGAATTAAAACTTTTTGAAGATAAAATAAATGGTGATCATCATGTTGCAATTATTAAAGGTAATATTGATATTAATGATCAAGTTTTAGTTCGAGTTCATTCGCAATGTTTAACTGGTGATATTTTTGGATCATTAAGATGTGATTGTGGCTTACAGCTTGATGCCGCAATGAAAATGATTGAAAGTGAAGGTAGGGGAATACTTGTATATTTGAGGCAAGAAGGAAGGGGGATTGGATTAAAAAATAAAATCAAAGCATATCAATTGCAGGATAAAGGTTATGATACAGTAGAAGCAAATCATAAGCTTGGCTTTAAATCAGACTTGAGAGAGTATGGAATTGGAGCTCAAATATTATTGGATTGTAATGTAAGAAAAATGCGATTATTAACAAATAACCCTAAAAAAATTGTATCCCTTGAAGGGTTTGGATTAGAAATTGTCGATAGAGTTCCTATTGAATTTGATGCTAATGATATAAATAAAAAATATTTATCAACAAAAAGAGATAAGTTGGGTCATCTTATTATGGAAAATTTAGATAAATGAAGATAGCCATTGTAGCTAGTATGTTTAATGAAGAAATCTCAAATAATTTAATTTGGGGAGCTGTTGAATGTTATAAAGAAATTCTTAATAAAGATATTAATATGTCGCATATTTTTAAAGTTCCTGGTGCATTTGAAATACCTTTTTTAGTTAAAAAAATATTAAATAATCCATCAAATGATTTTGATGCTATTATTACTCTTGGATGTGTTATTAAAGGTGAAACTGCTCATTTTGAATATATCTCTAATTCTGTAACTAATGCTATTATGCAACTTAATATTAAAAAAACAATTAACATTCCTATAATATATGGCGTTTTAACTGTTTATAATTATAAGCAAGCTTGTAGGCGTAGCTTGAAAGACAAAACCAATAAAGGTTATGAGGTTATGAACACAGCAATTGATATGAAAAAAATCATTTTAAAGTGATTAATCAATTTACTTTAATTTTATTTATTTTATTTAATTTTTTACTTCCTGATAATTACATTCAATTAAAAAAAAATATTACTTCTTTACTAAATACTACTGATATAATTAGTTTTAATAATGATTTATTAATTGCAACTGATGGAGGGCTTTATTCATATAATGATAATATATTTATTGATTACAGTAAAGATTTAAAAAGGTATGATTTATCTGTTTTGTCGATAAATAATGATAATCTATGGATTGGCAATAATGATGGTGGTACTATTCAAATTTTTAATGATCAGATGATTAATATTTTAACTTTAGATCAATTAGATATGAAAGATATATATGATATTGTTTTTTCAAATAAGTATGCATTTATATTAGCTAATACATATGGTGATATTAACCAGATTGAAGTCTACCAGTATAACATTGAAGATCTAAATAATATATATTATATATCAAAATTAAATATTCCATTTAATTCAAATATAATTAATGATATAGAAGTACTTAATGAAACATTATATATTTCTATTGAAAATAGTTTGATTAGTATTAATCAATTAGATAATATTAATTTTTCAGATATTAGCGATTGGAATGAATTATCAATTTCAAATATTTCAAAATTATTGATACATGATAATAATCTTTGCGCTATTAGTGATCATGAAGTTTATTTATTATTGGATGATAGTTCTTATGTTATTATTAACACTGGTTTTACATCAAGCGATAGAAAAATTGAGCATTTAGTGAGTATTGATGATCAGAGAATTTGTATTAATATCAATAATCAGTTATATATATATAATAAATCAGCATCTGATCCATCAGTTTTATTTATTTCTAAAATAATTGATTTAGATTCAGATTTTTCAGTTAATTCTCTACATTATATTGATAATATTTTTTATTTAGGGTTAGAAAATAGAGGAATTGCAATATATGATAGCATAGCTGATACGTGGTTAAACTATTTACCTAATACAATATTTAAGAATCAATTTGATTCACTAGCACTAACAACTAGAGGAGATTTAATTGGTGTTGTTAATCATAGATATTCAACTACAATTGAAGATAGTGATTTAAATCAAAGTGGTATGTTTATAATAGAAAATCCATTATTTCTTAACTATTCTACTATTAAAAATTATTATTCATTTAATGGATATCATATTAATGATTATCCTTTAACGCAGAGTGATTATAGAGCTGAAATTTTAAATTATTGGTCAGGAGATAATAGAATACACTCAGCTATTGTTTCATCAGATAATATATTATATTTTTCTAATAGTGGTATATACCCACCATCATGGTTGGGGCATTTTGAAAATATATCAAGTACTTATAATTTTGAGTTATCTAGTAGTACTCAATATGGAGGCGTTGTTGAATTAGAAATTTCTAATGATTTAAATGCTACTATTAATGGTGTGTGGAATCGTTCTGAAAATCATCTAGGTGGTCAATATGGAATATTTGATTCTAATTCAACTGATGGCTATATGATTACAAATCAAATAATATCTGATGGTAATAATAATATTTGGGTTGTGAATCCGTATTCTGAATATCCAAATGAAAATGAGTATAATAATTGGCCAATTTCCATTAAGCATAACTCAAATAATTGGTTCCATATAAAAGATGATAAAGATAACTATTATAATCCACAAGAAATTGCTATTGATAATAATAGCAATCTTTGGATTTCATATTTATTTAAAGAAAACTATTCCAATAGTGGTATAAGAATGGTTCAATTCAATAATATTCTAAATAATGATGATGATATATGGTATAATAACTTACTTGATAATGAATTGGATGATCTAGATATTTACTCTTTAGCAATATCAAATTTGCCTGACAACAGACAGGTGTTATGGGTTATGAATAATTTAGGTATAAAAGGTTTTATAATAAATCAAACTATAGTTAATGATTATGCTAGTATTGATTTTATACCAATACACAGTGATTATTATTATAATGATTTAACTTTTAGTGATCGTTGTAAAGTTAGAGTAGATAGTCAAAATAATATATGGGTAACTACTGTTGATGATGGGGTAAGAATTATTGATAAGAATGGTAATATGCTATTAAATAAAAAAGGTGATATTACTGTAAATGAATATGGAATTTTATCAGATATTATTTATGATTTAATTTTTGACGATTATGGTAACGTATATATTGCGACAGATAATGGTATTTCGATTATGGAAACATCTTATGTTAAATCTATTTCACTTAATAAAATTAGTATAAGTCCTAATCCATTTATTATTGGTGAAGATTCAGAAATAGTTATAACTAATGTTCCAAGAGAATCAAATATAAAAATCATGACTTTATCTGGTTTAGTTGTTAAGGAATTCAATTTAAGAGATTATAATAAAATTATACCTTGGGATGGTGCTGATTATAATGGAAATAGATTGACAACAGGAGTATATTTGGTGTCAGCAAATAATAGATCACATGCAACAGGTTCAACTAAAATTGCATTAATTAACAAGTGATTTTATTTTTTATTTAATGCCTCTTGTATCCAACCTAAAACTTCATTTCCTTGCGTAGACCAAGCTCTAGTTAAAGCCCAATCAGGAAAATTACCTAGCAATTCTCCATTCCAAATAAAAGTTAGTTTAGTAGAGCTATTACTTATTGGCTCAATCACCCATAATCCTGAAGCATTAGGAAGTCTAACATATTTTTTATTTAATTCAATATTTACTTTGCTTGTCGAATTATAAATATAGTATTCAAAATCGTTCATTTTAAAATACTCATATTCAACTATATAATCTCTACCATAAAAAGGGAAGGGTAAATCTAATCTGATATGTACAATTTCATTTGTCAATGAACGACAAAATTCCATACGTTTAAATATATTATGATAGTTGCTTTTATCATCCAGTATATTTTTAATTTCCTCAGAGTTTGAATTGTATATCGTACTAGCTTTGCAATACTTGAAGTTGTTTTTTTCTTTATATGAAATTTTAATTTCATTATTCTGTAATTCTATCCAATTAGTAGTGTTGTTAAATAGAGAAATATCAATTGATAATAATTTTGAAATACAGAATATAGCTAATAAATAACAATACATTTAGATTTTTCCCTGAAATATTTTAAATATAACTAAATTTGATAAAATTAATTGATATGCATAAATAATATCTTCAATTGGGATGGTAAATAAGCGAATTCCAGTATTTTCACTATTATTATACCATACCACTAGTTGTTCATAAAATAGTCCTGTTAATGCGCCATTAACAATGATAAATGGAATCATGATTAAAATAAATGATGTGTAGAAAATATTATAGTTAATTTTTATTTTTTTAATTTCAACAGTAAGCATTAATAGTGAACAAAATAAGCAGCAGAAAAATGTGTAGGCTTTATAAAAATTTATCAATGCAATAATCAACAAGATTACAGAAAGTATTCTATTTATTAATCTCCAATTTTGAACATTAAATAAAGAAATATTATATTTTTCTAAAACATAATGTGTATATAAACAAACAAAGGGTATAATTATAAAAAATAATATCTCTTCAATTGGAAGATTTATTATATAAAAACTTGATGTGTAGAGTTTATTAAAACCCCAAATATTATATGAGGTAAAAATAATATCCCATAAAATAAAGGGTATTGAAGTTAGAAAAATAGATTTAATCAATATTTTAAATTTTTTGTAAAAAAGTATTTTAGGATGAAATGAAAAGATAAATGGAATAATAAAAGAAAATAATAATATTTTAAAATAGTATGTCATTTATATGTAATAAAGCCAAAGTTAGTTGCCCCATTTTTTTTCTTTATACTGTGATGTTTTAAGTGAGCTTTTTTTATCTTTTTGAAATAAGAGTTATTAATTTTTATTTTAATACCAAATCTTTGGTGAACCATTACATCATGTAAAAAAACGTATATCAAACCATACATTGAAATACCTACTCCAATAGTGAAAACAATATCATTATTGTAATAAAAACCATAGATCATACAAATAATTGATGGAGATGAGAAAAAAATAAAATAGATATCATTTAATTCAAATTTTCTTTTATTATTCAAATAATTTATATGGTGAGATTTATGTAAAAACCATCCGGGACCATGCATGATATATTTATGTGTAAATATTGCGATTACTTCCATGATTAAAACAGAAAAAAGAATAATTGATATGTATAGAAGATAATTTGTGATCATTATATAAATCCTAAGTCTATTTTTATTTTAGAATAAATAATTACTGTAAATTTTTGGAAATTATTTATTCTTATTCTTTTTTTCTTTAAAGTTGATAGATTGGTTTTTTTTATTTTATTTAATAATTCAATATAATATCTAAAAGCAACATATACACCAAGTATTGAATCTTTATCTAGTTTTTTTAAGCCAATAAAAGCTTCATTGAAATCGTTTTCTATATCTTTGATTATATTGATTTTATCGTCTTCTGTCATACTTTTTAAATTTTCAATATTGGGAAAATAAATTCTTCCAAGTTTTACTTTGTCATGATTTAAATCTCTGAGAAAATTAACTTTTTGAAACGCAGATCCTAATTTTATAGCACTTCCCTTTAGATTTTGATATAATTCATTATTCCCTTTTACAAAAACTTTCAAGCACATTAAGCCAACAACTTCAGCAGATCCATGTATATATTGCTTATAAGATTTTTCATTATATTTTTTTTTATTCAAATCCATTTTCATACTTTTAAAAAAACTTTCAATCTGATAGGGTTCAAAATTATATTCATAATAATATTTTTGAAAAGAATGAAGAATAGGATTCATGCTAAACTTATTTTTTATAGCTTCGTTGTAATCTTTAATGAAACTATTTAATAGTTTTTCTTTATCGTAATCTTCAAAAGTATCAACAATTTCATCAGCAAAGCGAACAAGACCATATATTGCATAAATAGCTGGCCTAATATTTTTATTTAATAATTTTGTACTAAATGAAAAAGAAGTACTGTATTCTTTTGTTGTAAGATTTGAAATTTTATCAGATAGTTTATCATATAAATATTTCACGATATGTTTTCTTTCATAATTTGATTTGCTACAATTTTACCTGAAATTATTGCAGGTGGTAGTCCAGGACCAGGTACAGTGAAATGCCCAGTATAGAATAAATTTTTAATTTTTTTATCTTTTAATTTTGGTTTAAATAAAGCGGTCTGAAATAATGTGTTTGCAAGTCCGTATGCATTACCTTTAAATGAATTGTAGTTTTTAATAAAATCATTTACGCAGAATGATTCTTTTACAATAATATTATCATTTATAGGTTCTCCTATTTTTTCTTCAATTCTTTTGATTGTATCTTTATAATATTTATCTCTTAATTTTTGATTATCAATTGATCCTGAACCTATTGGGATTAAAATAAATAAGTTTTCACTATTTTTATTAGGAACGACATTGCTATCAGTTTTACTAGGACAACATACATAAAACAATGGCTCTTTAGGCCAAACTTTTTTATTAAATATATCATCAAGGTGAGTGTCAAAATCTTTATCAAAAAATAAGTTATGATGTTTTAACCTTTTTATTTTTTTATTTAATCCTAAATAGAAAATTAAAGATGATGGAGCCACATTTCTTTTTGACCAATACGATTTATTGTACGTATTATTTTTTTTATTTATTAAATCTAATTGTACATGTGGATATTCAGCACAAGAAATATAGTAATCACTTTTATATGTATTTTTGTCTGATGTTATACTGGTAATTTTATTATTTTCAATATTAAATTTTTTAATTTCATCATTATAAATATGAACTACACCGAGTTCTTTGCTTAGTTTTGAAAAAGCTTTTGTTATCTCATACATTCCTCCCATAGGATACCACGTACCTTTTATTATATCAGCGTAATTCATTAAACTATATAGAGCTGGTGTATTTTGTGGACTTCCTCCTAAAAACATTGAAGGGAATTCAAGCATATCTCTAATTTTTTTATTTTTAAAATATGAATTTATATGCTTTCTTAATGGTTTGAATAGATCTAGTGTAAAAATGTGTTTTAATATATTTATGGAAAAATATTCAGATATCTTATTATTTGGTAAACTTATAAAATGTGATAATGATATATTGTATTTTTTTTCTGATTGGTTTATAAATTTTTTAAGTTTTAAAGTTGAACCTTTTTCGTAGCTTTCATATAGTTTACAGAGTTGATTGAAATCTGCAGGAACATCTTGATCATTATCTTTGAAAAAAAATTTATATGAAGGATCTAATCGTTTTAGTGTATAATAATCTTTGGATTTTTTATTAAAATCATTAAAGAATGTTTCAAAAACATCAGGCATCCAATACCAAGATGGTCCCATATCAAATTTATAACCATTTTTTTCAAAATATGATAATCTTCCACCTGGCTTACTATTTTTATCAATCAAAGTTACTTTATAACCATTTTTAGCTAAATAACAAGATGCCGATAAACCTGATAAACCACTTCCTATGATAGTAATATGTTTCATAATTGTACAAGTAAATTATCTAATAACATTTATAAATTACAATCTGAAAATATTTAAAATTTGTAATAAAACACATACTAATGAAAAAAAAACTTATAGTTTTCATTCTACTTTTACAATTTCATGCTTTTGCTGATACTGGTAGTATTGTTGGTGAGGTAATTGATTTAGATACTCACCAACCACTTATTGGAGCTAATGTTATAATAGAGGGAAGTCAGATTGGAGCAGCATGTGATAACTTGGGTAGATTTATAATCACTGAAATAGAAGCTGGAAGCTATATAATCAGTGCATCAATGATAGGTTATAAAAAATCATATCGAGCTAATGTTATTATTAATTCAAATAGACAAACTCCATTAAAATTTTTGTTAGCTCCAAAAGACATTGAAAGTGATGTAGTTAGTGTTAAAGCAAGATATTTTGAGAAAGCTAAAGACGCGATCGTTTCTACTCAAACTATTGATAGAGCAGAAATTCGATCTGATCCTGTTGGTGCTTATGATGTTCAGATGATGGTGCATTCTCATCCATCTGTCGTTACAAATACTGATCAAAATAACGAAATAATTGTAAGAGGTGGTGCTCCATCAGAAAATTTATTTATTATTGATAATCTTGAAATACCAAATCCTAACCATTTTGGGCGCGTTGGGACCGGAGGAGGTCCTATTAATATTATTAATACTGAATTCGTAGAGAGAGTTGACTTTTATGCTGGAGGATACCCTGCAAGATATGGAGATAAGCAATCCTCAGTAATGGATATAACTCTAAGAGAAGGTAGTTATACTAATTATGAAACTGATTTTGAAGTGAGTATGGCAGGTATTGGAATATTATTAGAAGGTCCAATTTTTAATAATAAAGGATCCTATATTAGTAGTTTTAGAAAGTCCTTTATCGAAGATTTAATTGAATCTGCAGGGTTGACATCTGTACCTAAATATTCAAATATGCAACATAAATTAACATATAATATAAATTCTAAAAGTAAGCTTATTTTTAATTTTATTGGAGCAGATGATAATATTAATATTAATGATGAAAATAGACCCGATTTACTTGGTGCAGAAAACGTTGATTTTTCAGGATATCAATATACATACGGATTAACTTATAAATCTTTATATTCCAAAAGGGGATATTTTTTACTATCAATAGGAAAAACTTTATCTAGTTGGGATGCCTCAGTCTATAAATATTCAAATGCATTAATTGATACATTTTTTGTCAGAGATAACATGGAGTCTGATGAATATTTAAAATTTGATATTATTTATAAACAAACTTCATATTTAGAGTTCTCAACCGGATTAAATATTAAATATGGTAAATATAGTATGGCTGAGTCGTTAGATTCAGATACAGTATATCAATATACATATCCATCCTTAGATGATGTAGGTATAGATGTGTCTCAATATGATAATTATTATGAATTTATTATTAATAATCCATCTTACATTGATTTGATAGCTAATTACAATCAATCTAATAATGCTCTTTTTACTATTCCTGAGTATAATAATTACAATAATGGAGGGTTGTGGAAATATTCAGCATATAATCAAATAAAGTATAGTTTGAAACCATTTACTATTATGGTTGGTTTCAGGTATGATTATATACCATATAATAACACATCAAAATTTTCTCCCAGGTTAGGATTAACTTATTTAATTTCTAAAAATACTAAATTTAATATCGCAAATGGTCAATATTACCAAACTCCTGATTACTGGAAATTTTTAAACCCTAGTAATACTCAATTATTAAAAAACTCATATAGCGATCAATTTATTGTTGGTATAGAACATCTATTAGCAGATGACATGAGATTTTCAATTGAAATTTTCAATAAAAAATCATTTAACCGACCTGTTTTATCATCTGATGTATCAAATAGTGATTTTGAAGGCTTGTTTGATGATTTTGGTGGCGATGTTGGATTTTTAGATATAGGAGAAGGTGAGACTAATGGTATTGAGTTTTTTCTACAGAAAAAATTCTCATCTAAATGGCATGGGACAGTTAGCTATTCATATATTGATTCAAAAGCTAAAGATTATAGAGAAATAAATTATGGTTACTATCCATGGGATTTTGATAATAAGCATTCACTTACACTTGTAGGAGGATATAAAATAAAATTTGAACAAAAATATTGGTATGAAAAAATTAAAGATAAAAATATATTTAAGTTTGTATCATTTATACCAATAATTCCTTCTGATCAATTAGAAGTAAGTTTTAGATATAGATATTCGGATGGATTACCATATACTTTAAAGATATATGATTTTAATGTTAGAAGATGGTATACTGATCCAACTGCAGAGCTAAATAGTGAGAGAAATAACTATTATAGTAGGTTAGATATAATGATATTACGTCGATATAATTTTAAAAACTTCAATTTAACTGCTTTTTTAGATTTACAGAATGTTTTTGATCGCGATAATGAGTGGCAAAGAGTTTATTATGATGATGGTACTTATGAAATGTCATACCAATATAAGCAATTACCAGTAGCAGGAATGATTATTGAATTTTAAAATCGCTATTTATGATTAAAAATAAAGTTATATTTTTATGTATTTTTTTCATTTCCATTGGTATTTGTGATGATATTTGGAATAAAGAAATCCCACCATCTTATTATTTAGAAGTTCTATCAAATCAAGAAAATATTGCGAATAAAACTGCAATAAAAATTTCTGAAATAATAGCCTTAGTTGGCTTTCTATCAATGTTGGATTATAATGGTAAGTATGATTTTGGTAAAAATTATAATCAGTTATTTAGACCTTTATTGCTCTTAGTTGGTTTAGGTGGTATTACTTACTTTAAAAAAATAATAAATAAAAATCTAGGTATGGCTTCAAAAGCAGTTATAGAAATAAATAATATTCAAAATTTAATAGAGAAAGAAAAGTTAGCATTTATGTTACTTGTAGATTTGGCAGGTCAACACTCAAAAGATAAGAATAAAAATAAATCGAAAAAAAAAGAAGATAATTTTTATAAATATGGTAGAGCAGGTAGTGGAATTATAAAACAATTTTCAAGGTTGTTAAATAATTCATTAAAAAGTAATAATCCACAGCATGGAATGAATATATATGAAAAAGCTTTAGATAACTATCTAAATCAAGTTAAGTAAAATCATCAAATAAAGTCTTATAACTAGAAAAGTTATCAACTACTACTCACTTTCTTTATGTAGGTATATTTTTGTTCTATAATATTTTACAACAAAAATAAATAATATCGCGGTTAAGAGCATAACTTTTGCAAAAAAGAAGAAAAATGATGCGCCATCATCAACGTTAGTGATTAAACTGTTTACAGCCATCGTAAATGTATTCCCAATAGCTATTGACAGCATAAAAAATCCCATGATAATAGATTTCATAGTATTAGGTGCCTGAGTATAAGAAAATTCAAGGCAAGTTATTGAAATAAGTACTTCTGCTGCTGTTAGTATTGAATATGCTAGAACTTGCCAACCAATAGAAGGTGAATAACCAATATCAATTTGAGTTTGTAAATATCCAATTATTAAAAAAGATGGAACAGTCATAAACAAACCAATATTAATTTTTTTTAAAGGCGTTAGGTTTATATACTTATTTACCCTAGGATATATCACGTATGTAAAAGTAGGGACAAATATTAATATCAAAATAGGATTGATTGCTTGAATTTGTGATGGAAGCCATT
This sequence comes from uncultured Fidelibacterota bacterium, assembly GCA_913020255.1. Next base: position 16,405 of record CAJWAW010000012.1, read on the forward strand.
CTATTCCTAACCAATTTCTATCCAAATGTTGAGCTTGTATCACCCATGTAGACCCTGTTTGATCAAAAAGTGACCAAAATGGAGCAATAAAAATATATATTATACATAGTTTTCCAATTGCAGTTAATCCTTCTTTGCTAAATGTTTCCTTTAAAAATTTATACCCACCTGGTGGGATATGAATAAAAGTTTTTCTTCCCATCCAAAATAAAATAGTAGCAATAAACATTAATAACCCTGGGATACCAAAGGCAATGTGTGATCCATAATATTTCAATAGAAAAGGAGTTAACATAGTTGATATAAAAGCACCTAGATTAATTGATAAATAAAACCAACTAAATACTTTTTCTAATAGATGTGAATTTGTATTACCAAACTGGTCTCCAACATGAGCTGAAACACATGGTTTTATACCTCCTGCGCCTATTGATATCAGGCTAAGTCCTATAGCTAATCCCCATGCTGTTTCATCAATTGCTAATGTTAAATGTCCTAAACAATATACAATTGATAAAATTAATATAGTTTTATATTTACCTAGAAATACATCTGATATAACCGCTCCAATAATTGGAGTATAGTATACAGCAGAAGTAAATAGATGATACCAATATGTAGCTTCTTCATTTGAAAAAGTATTATAATTTCCATTGTGATCTATTAAATATTTTGTCATAAATACCATTAAAATACATTTCATTCCGTAGAAGCTAAATCTTTCGGCTAGTTCATTACCGATAATATATGGGATCCCAAATGGCATTTTATTTGATTTTCTAGGGCTAGTTAAGTATGACATAAATACTATCTAAATTAATTTTATTAATGTGTAAATTATTATTATAACTTAATATCATATTTTATAATGAATGAATTTAAATATTGCGAATCAATAAGTTCATATAAACGCTTAAAAACTAGAACTGTGAATATTGGTGGTATTCCGCTTGGTGGTGATAATCCTATAAGATTGCAAAGTATGACAACTACAGATACAATGGATACATCTGACACTGTTAATCAATCAATTAGAATGATCAAGTCTGGATGTGAATATGTTAGAATTACTGCACCAAATGTTAAGCAAGCTCATAATCTAAATAATATTAAAAATGAATTACTTAGCAAGGGTTATAAAACACCTATAATAGCTGATATACATTTCACACCTAAAGCAGCTGAAATTGCAGCTGAAATTGTTTCAAAGGTTAGAATTAATCCAGGTAATTTTGCGGATAGAAAAAGGTTTCAAAAATTTGAGATAAATGATAATGAGTATAATTTAGAATTAGATAGAATTTATGATAAATTTTCACCATTAGTTAAAGTCTGCAAGCATAATGGGACTGTAATGCGAATAGGAACAAATCATGGTTCATTATCTGATCGAATCATGAATAAATATGGAGATACTCCACTAGGAATGGTTGAATCTGCTTTGGAATATATTAGAATTTGTGAGGATCATAATTTTTATGATATTGTATTATCTATGAAGTCGAGTAATCCAATAATCATGGTAAATGCATATAGATTATTAGTTAATAAAATGATGCTAGAAAGTATGAATTATCCAATTCATTTAGGTGTAACTGAAGCTGGGGATGGATTACCTGGTAGAGTTAAATCATCTTTAGGTATTGGTACATTATTAGAGGATGGGATTGGAGATACAATTAGGGTTTCTTTAACTGAAGAACCTGAATTTGAATTGCCTGTAGCTAATCAGATCATTGAAAGATATAGAAATACAGAAAATAATAGTATTTCCGGGAATAGATTTAATTCTAGAATTAATCCTTTTGAATATAAAAAATGGTCATCTAATAAAGTACAAAATATAGGTGGTGATAATGTACCAAGAGTTATTATTGATGCTTCATTTATCAGTGAAATTGATAATAAGTTTTTAGCTGACATTGGTTATAATTATTTGGAAGAAATTGATAAGTGGAGTATAAGCGATATGTCAGCTGATTATATTTATATAAGTGATAAAGAAATCAATTGTGAAATCCCCCCATCTTTAAAAATTATATGTGATTTAAGTATATGGAAAAAAAATAGAAATAATTGTTATCCTAGATTATCTGTAACTGAATTTATTGATTTTAATGATGATGTTATAAAATTTTTATATATAAATTCTACTGATGAATTAAATAATACTGTATTAAATAAAATTAAAAATGACTTGAATTTAATTTTAATTTTAGATGATAAGTATTGTCAGGGTATTTTAAATAAAAGAAATCTACTTTTCAAGCTTTATGATTCTGATGTTAAAACCCCTGTTATTTTGAGTAAATGCTACGATACTAATAACTATGATTTAATTATAATAAATTCATCTATTGATATTGGAGCCTTATTTGTTGATGGTTTTGGAGATGGTATCATTATTTGCGCTAGTGGCTATCAAGATATTGGTAAGATAAATAATTTATCATTTAATATATTGCAAGCTGCTCGAACTAGAATTACTAAAACAGAATTTATTAGTTGTCCCTCATGTGGTAGAACTCAATTTGATTTGCAAAAAACAACTGCAAGGGTAAGAGAAAAAACATCACACCTTAAAGGTCTAAAAATTGCTGTTATGGGCTGCATAGTAAATGGTCCAGGTGAAATGGCAGATGCAGATTATGGTTATGTAGGAACTGGGAAAAACAAAATTTCACTATACAAGGGTCATGATTTGATAAAAAGTCATATTGATAGTAAAGATTCTATTAGTGAACTAATTAAATTGATCAAAAATAATAATGATTGGGTAGATCCATAAAAAAGGAATAAATATGAAATTGAATATTAAAATATTAAATGAAAATGCAAGAGTATTATATACTGATCACGGACATTTTCATAATGGTGATGCTGGTTTGGATTTGTATTTAATTGAAGATATTGAATTTGAACCTATGGAAACAAAGTTAATTAAGCTTGGGATATGTTGTGAGCCTCTTGATGGTAAAGCATATTATTTGTTGCCAAGGTCTAGTATTAGTAAAACTCCATTAAGAATGTCAAATTCAATTGGATTAATTGATGGAGGATATAGAGGTGAAATCATGGCTTCATGCGATAATATTAAAGATATTATATATACTGCAAAGAAAGGTCAAAGGTTATTTCAGTTGGTAGCATGTGATTCGTCTCCAATTAGTTATACTATAAAGGAAGAATTGACAGCTACAAGTAGGGGTGATCATGGCTTCGGTAGTACTGGGAAATAATGACTTTTTGGCATAGTATTTCATTTGGCATAAAATTTGTCTTATATAATCATTAGAAATTCATTTTTAATATTAAGGAGAAGAGTATGAAATTAAAACCATTATCTGATAGAATTGTAATTAAAGCTTGTGAAGCTGAAGAAACAACTGCTTCAGGAATCATACTTCCAGATACAGCTAAAGAAAAACCTCAAGAAGGTGAAGTAGTCGCTGTAGGTCCTGGCAAGGTAAATGATAGTGGAGTCGTGATTAAAATGTCATTGAAAAAAGGTGACAAAGTTTTATATGGTAAATATTCAGGTACTGAAGTAAATGTAGAAGGTCAAGAATTATTGATTATGAGAGAAAGTGATATTTTAGCAACGCTATAAAAAATATATTTAAGGAGAATAAATGTCAAAATTAATAGATTACAGTACAAGTGCTCGTTCAACTTTAAAAGAAGGAGTTGATGAGTTAGCAAATGCAGTCAAAGTAACATTGGGTCCTAAAGGTCGAAATGTTGTTTTAGATAAAAAATTTGGTGCCCCAAACATAACTAAAGATGGTGTTACGGTTGCTAAAGAAAT
>CAJWAW010000013.1 GCA_913020255.1 uncultured Fidelibacterota bacterium
TCTGGTCTATTAAATGAATTAAAGGATAATAACCAAATTGCATTTCAGTATACAGACAATCCTAATGGTTCTTGTTTTGATATTGCGGGAATCTTTAATAAACAAAAAAACATTTTAGGTATGATGCCACATCCAGAACGTGCTGCTGAAAATATATTAGGCTCTAAAGATGGTATTAAAATTTTTGAATCTATTTTATCCAATATATAATATATGTTAGGGTCCTGGGAAATTATATTAATCCTTTTTTTTATTATGGTATTGTTTGGTCCTAGTAAAATGTCGGAATTAATTAAATATCTTCAAAAAGGAACAAAAGAATTTAAGAGTGCACTAACTAATCTAGATGACTCAAATACAAAAGTTTAATGTCACATAAATCTATATTAAATAAAATTGATATTTTTGATAAAAATTATCAAACAACAAATAGTCAGTATAATTGTTTTACGAATAATTTGTCTGATTTTGCACGTTCCTATATTGATGGAGAGTCTGGCTTATTAAGTGGTAAATTGATTGCTATAAAAGATAATATTAATATCAAGGACTATCCAACTACATGTTGTTCTAAAATTTTAGATAATCATATTTCAGTATATAACGCAACAGTGATTGATCGTATTATAAAGCAACAAGGCGCTATTGTTGCAAAAGCTAATATGGATGAATTTGCTATGGGCTCATCAACTGAATATTCTTCATTTGGCGTAGTATCTAACCCAAAAGATCTTGATAAGGTAGCAGGAGGCTCTAGCGGAGGTTCCGCAGCAGCAGTTGCTAGTGCATCAGTAGATATTGCGTTGGGTAGTGATACGGGTGGTTCAGTACGTCAACCAGCAGCATTTTGTGGTATATATGGATTGAAGCCTACTTATGGTAGAATTTCCAGATATGGATTAACTGCTTTTGCTTCATCATTAGATCAAATTGGTATTTTTGCAAATAATACATGTGACATTATGCATATGCTAAAGAGTATTGGAGGTCATGATATTAATGATGCGAATACTATAGATAATTCAGTTGATTTAGATATGTCTAATCAGAAAATACAAAATATAAAAATTGGCTATTCACAAAAATTATTTGATACGTTAGAGCCAGATTTAAGAGCTCATTATTTCAATATAATTAATTTTTTAAAAGATGCTAATATTGCGATTCAGAATATTGATATTGATATGTTAGATTTAGCAATACCAACCTATTATATTATTGCTACTGCTGAAGCTTCTTCTAATTTATCACGTTTTGATGGAATTAGATATGGTCAACGTGAAACAGCCGCTAAAATAGATGGAATTTTTTCTAATACTAGATCTAAGTTTTTAGGAAGGGAAGTTAAAAGAAGAATTATGTTAGGTACGTATGTATTATCTTCTGGGTATTATGATCATTATTATAATAAAGCATTACAAGTGCGTAAAATAATCACAAATCATTTATTAAATCATTTATCCAAATTTGATGCTTTATTATTACCTACTACTCCATCAACTGCATTTGCAAAAAATGAAAAAACAGATAATCCGCTTGAGATGTATTTATCTGATATATATACAATTCCTATGAGTTTAGCTGGGCTACCAGCAATGAGTATACCTATTGGAGAGGTGGATGGATTGCCTCTTGGTATGCAAATATGTTCTAATTATTTAGAGGAAAACACAATATTTTTAATTAGTCAATTTATAGAAAATAATTTTAATAAAGGGTAGAATATGTCAGGTCATAGTAAATGGTCAACCATCAAAAGAAAAAAAGGTGCTAAAGATGCTAAAAGAGGAGCTGAGTTTACTAGATTAGGAAAAGATATTACATTAGCAGCTCGTGAAGGTGGTGGAGATATTGCGATGAATGCAGCTTTACGATTAGCTGTAAAAAAAGCTAAATCCTCTAATATGCCAAATGACAATATTGACCGAGCTATTAAAAAAGGTACAGGTGATTTGCCAGGAATAAAATATGAAGGTTATATTTATGAAGGTTATGGGCCCCATGGAATTGCTCTATTAATAGAAGTTTTAACTGACAATAAAAATCGTACTGTGCCAGAAATTCGTCATCTATTATCCAAAAATAATGGGAATTTAGGAGAATCAGGATGCGTAAATTGGATGTTTGAAAAAAAAGGCACAATTTTAATTAATAAATCAGAATTAGATGAAGAACAATTTTTAAATGATTTACTTGAATTAAATATTGAAAACTTTGAAGAGTTAGATGATGAATATCAATTATTAATAGATCCAGCTGAATTTAGTTTAATTATTCAAGAATTAGAAAATAGAAATTATGATTTAGAAGGAGACTTATCTCTTGTTCCTATTAATACAATTACTGTAGATAGTCAGCATATAGATCAGATTAGTAATCTGATTGATTTATTAGAAGATCATGATGACGTACAAAAAGTACATACAAATCTTGAAGTGGCAGATTAAATGAAAGTATTAGGTATAGATCCTGGTTTAGGAAATACAGGTTATGGCATTGTATCAGCGGTTAATAATAATTTTGAATTAATTGATTTTGGTGTTATTAAAACCAATTCAAAAGATAAATTAGCTAATAGATTACAAATTATTTTTAATGAAATTAGTCAGTTAATTTCTGATCACAAACCTACTATTTTTTCAATAGAAGAAATATTTTATAGTAAAAATGTCAAATCATCCTTACTATTAGGTCATGCTAGGGGAGTTGCCATGGCAGCAGCATCTGTTAATAATATTTTAGTTTATGAATATGCTGCTAGAAAGATTAAACAATCTTTAACTGGAAATGGTAATGCTCATAAAGATCAAGTTCAGTTTATGGTTAAAAATTTATTAAAGATGAATGAAGCTCCTAAATCTAATGATGCATCTGATGCTTTAGGAATTGCTTTATGTTATTTACTGCAAAATAAATTAGAGTATTAATGATAGTACAAATCACAGGAATATTAAAATATAAAAATATCAATGAACTAATTATTGAAGCAAATGGTATTGGATATTCATGCAATATTTCTACTACTACATTTAATCAATTACCAATTTTAGAAGAAAAATTTACGATACTAACATTTTTACATATCATGGAAAATAAACATTCTTTATATGGTTTTATTGATAATGAAGAACGAGAATTATTTAATTTATTAATTAGCGTATCTGGGATTGGACCTAAGATTGCCATTCAATTATTATCAAAAACTGATAATAAACAAATGAGTAATATGATTATTAGTGGTGATGTTAAAATGTTATCTTCATTACCTGGTATTGGACCCAAAACTGCTCAAAGATTAATCATAGAATTAAAAGATAAGTTTACTTTTACGAATGATAATACTATCCCAAGTGATAGTAGTTTTTCTAAAAATCAACAAGATGCCTATAATGCATTATTAACATTAGGATACAAGTCAATGGATATTCAAACGAAAATTCAAAGTATTGTTTCTTCTAATCCAGAGATTACTACTGAAGAATTAATTAAAAATTGTTTGAAGGAATTAAAATGAAATTAACTGCTTTATATGATGCACATTTAAATTTAAATGCCAAAGTTGTACCATTTGCTGGTTATCAAATGCCAATTACTTATACAAAAATTACTGATGAATATAATGCGGTCAGAAATAATTGTGGAATATTTGATGTATCGCATATGGGGCAGATTAGGATTACTGGTGATGACTGTATTAATTTTCTACAATATATTACAGTAAATGATGTAAATAAAATTAAGAATTATGAAGCTCAATACTCTGCGATATGCAATTTAGATGCAGGCATTATTGATGATTTGATTATTTTTAAATTTTCTAATTCAGATTGTATTATTATTGTTAATGCTTCTAATACTGATAATATTTTAGCATGGATTAATCAATACAAAAAATCTTTTAATATTAATATTAATTTTATGAATGAATCTCATTCATTAATAGCATTACAAGGCCCCAAAAGCCGAGAGATACTCAATAAAATTTGTAGCGATAATATTGATTTATCTTTTTATAATTTTATGGAGACTAATTTATTAAGTGATCCTGTTATTTTAACACGAACCGGCTATACTGGTGAATTAGGTTTTGAGATTTCAGCACCACATGATATTATACAAAAATTATGGGATTATTTCATCAATAATGGTGCATCCCCAGCTGGTTTAGCTGTACGTGATGTTTTAAGAATGGAAATGAAATATTGTTTATATGGCAATGATATTTCTACTGCTACTAATCCATTAGAAGCTGGATTATCTTGGATTGTTAATTTTGATAAGGGCAATTTTTTAGGTAGAGATAATTTATTAAAATCAAAAAATAATGATTATCAACGTAGGTTAATTGGTTTTGAAATGACTGAAAAGGCTATTCCAAGAAAAGGTTATAGTGTTTATATTGATAATAATAATATGCAACATATGAAAGTTGGCGAAGTAACTAGTGGAACTCATTCCCCCTCATTATCAAAAGGTATTGGTTTAGCTTATATTGACTGCCCTTATCATAAAATTGGATCATTAATTTATATTGAGATTAGAGGAAAATTTCTAGGAGCAAAAATTGTTAAAACTCCTTTCATCCAAAATACTTCATTACATAAATAATTAAGGTAATTATGTCAAAAAAAAATAATGAAATATTAGCAATTTTATTAGCTTCATTATCAATTTTTATTTTTTTGAGTTTGATTGGTTTTAAATCACATTATGAGCCAAAAATTATTCAAAATTTATTTGCTTCTGATTTCATTTATAGTGAACAGCTTCCTTTTACTGGTATTATAGGCGCCAGTATTTCATCTCTATTAGTTAAATACTTTTTAGGATATGGTTCATTTTGTATTTGTACCATTTTATTTATGTATGCATATTTATTATTTACGCGCAAAGATTATTCCAATAAAAAATATTTATTTTTATCATTATATCAATTAGGGTCAGGATTATGGCTATCTATTTTCTTAACCTGGTATTTTGGTGTGAGCAATGAAACAGGTTTACTTGGATATTTATTTCATACATTTTTAAATGAATCAATCAGAAGTTTCATTTATATTTTTCTCCCAATTACTTTTTTTATTCTTGTTCGAGGCTTTATTGAATTTTCTATTTATGATATTTCTTCTAAGGGGTTTGACATTATCAAAAGCTTTATTTCTAATATTAAACCACAAAAAATTGAAATACATCAATCTAATCCTGTTGATACTGAAAGTTTTGACGACACGACACAAGTCTCTGATATAGAATCTGAAAAGGTTGAAAGTCCGGAAGAAATTCATGATGATGAATCAGATAAAATCATTGATGAGGAGCCGGAGCCTATATCTGATGAAATACATAATGAAGAAAATAATATTATTATAGATGATGAAGATTCTATTGATGAGAGTGATATTGATAAAATTAATAGTAAGGCATATGATAATTATAAACTACCACCGTCTAATTTATTAAATGAGCCTATAGAAATTACTAATACTTTAACTGAAGATGATTTAAAAGCACAAGCATCTAAAATCATTCATGCTTTGGAAACATTTAATGTACAAGGACAAGTAATACGTATTTCTCCAGGTCCAGTTATTACTTTATTTGAGATTGAACCTGCAGAAGGGGTTAGGGTGAATAAATTTACCACACTCTCTGATGATTTAGCTCGAGTTATGCAAGCTAGTAGTATTAGAGTTATTGCACCTATTCCTGGCTCTAGGTCGGTTGGTATAGAGCTACCTAACCCTAATCCTCAGACTGTATTTTTAAAAACTATTTTAAATTCAGAAAAATATGTTAATGCTGAATCAAAGCTAACTATTGCTGTTGGTAAAACTACAACTGGTGATGCATTTGTTTTTGATTTAGGAAAATTACCACATTTACTTATTGCAGGTGCTACAGGAGCAGGTAAATCAGTATGTATTAATACTATTATTATGTCTATTTTATATAAAGCAAAACCAGATGAGGTAAAGTTTGTTTTAATTGATCCTAAAAAATTAGAGCTATCAATTTATAAACAACTAGTAGGATATCATTTAATTACATCATCGAATTTAGATGAATATGTAATGACTACTGCTGATAATGCGGTAGGGATTTTAGATGCTTCTATTAATGAAATGGAGCGCCGATTTTCTTTATTTGCAGAATCTAATGTTCGTAATATTGCTGAATATCATACTAAATCTAGCAATGATCCAAATATGGAGAAGGTTCCGTATTTAGTTGTTTTAATTGATGAATTAGCTGATCTCATGATGACTTCTAGCCGAGCAATTGAAGAACCAATCACAAGATTAGCTCAAAAAGCACGAGCAGTAGGAATACATTTGGTTGTTGCAACCCAAAGACCTTCTGTAGATGTTATTACAGGTTTAATAAAATCTAACTTTCCTGCTAGATTATCTTTTCAGGTATCTTCAAAAGTAGATTCTAGAACTATATTAGATCAGATGGGAGCTGAAAAATTATTAGGAAGAGGAGATTTATTGTTTTTGCAACCTGGAACTGGATCTCCAATAAGACTGCACAATGCCTTTATCAATTTAGATGAAATTCAAGAAGTATTAACTCACATAAATGCGCAGCCTAAACCTGGTGAAATTAAATTACCTGAAGCAAAAAAAGTTTCTATTGAAGGAAGTGCTGATTTAGAAGAAAATCATGATGAATTATTAGAAGATGCAGCAAGGTTAATTATTGACACTGGGCAGGCATCTGTTTCCTTATTACAACGTCGATTTAGGATTGGCTATAGTAGGGCAGGTCGTTTAATTGATGAATTAGAATCATTAGGGATTGTAGGTGGATATAGTGGAAGCAAAGCACGAGATATCCTTGTAGATGAATCATATATTAATGATATTTTTAATAAATAAAATATTTATATGTTTAAATTTTTCTTAATAATAGGGACGTGTTTGAATTTTGTTAGTTCCAGCCCCTTATTTTCTAAATTCATTGATTCCAACACAATATTTTTAGATAATCCTATTAAACTAATTCAATTTGATTATATCACACAAAATATTGATGGTTTATCTGAAAAAGGATCTGGGAGTATTTTAATTGATGCAGATAAATATAAATTAAATTTAAATAATCATATTCTTTTATTTCCAGGCAATGAATTAAAAAGATATAATAAAATTACAAATCAGATTTTTATTGAAAACAACAATCCGCAAATTGACTCTTTAATTTTAAATTTTTTTAATATTGAAAATTTAGAGATGATTAAAGTAGATAGTAATGGTACTATTAATGCTTTATCATCTAATTTTGAAATTCAGGATATTATTATAGATTTAGATTTTCTAGCTGATTCATCATCTATTAATGAGATTAATATTCAATATTCTAACTATCTTATTTCTTTATTTAATTTAAATTTTTCTAATCATACCATAGATTTAGAAAGCCCTTTTTCTTTTAATTTTCCAGACGCTTTTATTTTTGACTTAAGAGATTAATTATGAAGACTATTAAAATAATTATTCATAGCCTTATTAGTTTAATCATTACTATTTCTAGCATCCTCTTTTTTATTAATAATGCAGGGGGAGAATTAACTTTTGATGAATTAATTTCTTTAATTTTTATTAAATGGCATTATTTATTTTTTGCATGTCTTTTATTAATTATAAGTGTTTATTTGCGCGCACATAGGTGGAAATATTTATTTAATTCAAATACAGAATTAAAAGTGCAGAGCTTATTTCAATCTCAGTTTATTGGTTATTTTATAAATTGCGTATCACCAATTAGAATTGGTGATATAATTAGAAGTTATGTAGTTGCAAAGAATACTAATCAAAAAACCAGCTATATTATTGGCACTATTGCAATGGAACGTTTTTTAGATACTATAACGATTTTATTTGGTGGATTAATTGTACTATTTTATTATGGTACTGATTATTTAGAAATTAAATTACAATTTATTTCGATACCCTTTCTGTTATGTTTATTAGGGATTCCTGTATTAGGTTATTTACTATATAGACTGCTTTTAAAATTCTCCTTCCCCAATTCTATCAACAATATTTTTAAAAATATTTGGGATGGTTTCTCAGCCATTCAATTTAATCACAAAACAGCCATTATTTTATATTCTGCATTAATCTGGTCTATTTATTGTATTAATGTATATTTAATTCAATCAATGTTTATTCAATTTCAATTAAGTATTTTTGATTGCCTATTAATTTTAGTAACCTCATCTTTTATGTTAATGATTCCAGTTGGCTTTGGAGGGCTTGGTGTGTTTCATATTGGCGTACAGGGAGTTTTAAATAAATTAGGGATTCAAGACTATAATAATTTTATTATTCTTTTACATCTATATAGTTTAATTATGTATACTTTATATGGAGCTTATTTCTTTTTTACTGAAAAAACTTTAAATTTAAAAACACTATATAGTTATTTAGTGGGTCATCAATCTAATTGATTAAATTTATTTTTTTTATTCCAAAAATATTCTTTCACAATAGAATAGTTTTTCATTAATACACTTGATATTGGATGATAATCATTGATTGATTTGTGTACATCTTTCTTTCTTTTACGTAGATAGTTAATATTAAATAGTAGCCAAACATTAGCATGCAAAATTGCCGCAGCTCCTTTAAAATTCAATTTCATAACATAAAATGCAAATGCAAATTTTTCTAAGATTAGTCTTTTTAATATTTGGCTTATAGATATTTTTTGATTATTAGTTAAAAATAATATCATACTATTTCTATGATTTAGATATATTTTTTTATATGATCCATATGATAATGTTTGACCACCTTTATGATATATTGTAGATTTTGGTTGGCTATAAATTTCATAGCCATTTAATAGGCATTTCCAATGATAGTCTATTTCTTCCATATGGGCAAATAAAGATTCATCAAATCCCCCGATTTGATTAAAAATATTTTTTTTAGTAATAAAACCTGTTCCACTTGCCCAGAATATTTTTTCTTCTGTATCATATTGCCCTAAATCTTCTTCAAGTGTATTCATTATTCTGCCTCTAGCAAATGGATAGCCTAAGTAATCTATATACCCACCATTTCCTCCGGCATAATCAAATTCATTTTGATTGTAGTAGTTTTTAATTTTGGGCTGTATAGAAACCATTTTATCATTTTTTTGTATGCTTTTAATGAGTGTATTAATACAACCTTTTGTGATTGTAGTATCATTATTTAGAAAAAATAAAAATTCTCCGTTAGCATGTTGAGCTCCGAGATTGCATCCTCCAGCATACCCTTTATTACACTTTGATGTTACAATATTAATTTCAGAAAATTTTTCTACAATATAATTAATACTACCATCTTCACAATTATTATCCACTACAATAATCTCATAATCAATATCATGAGTATTGGTTATGATTGACTGTATACATTCATCTAATATATTTTTCCCCATTAGATGTGGAATAATAATAGATACGGTGAGTTTAGAATTCATTTTTATTGTATGTAAAAATCAGGAAAATATTGTTGAACTAATTCAGGAGTTACAGTTTTTAATAATTCAGTAATATTTTGATCAATTAATGTAATTTCATTTTCAAGATTAGCATTTTGTTGCATTGCATTTGATTCAATTTTATATTGCAATACTTGTAGCATAGATTGGCAATAAGATAAGGCTCCATAATCATACGATATTTCTGTAGGAATTACATCACTTGGAAAATATTCATGATTTAAATTAATAATATCAAAGCTTGTTAAAAGATGATTTTTTCTTTCTAAGTCTAATGCAATATTAGTACCAGTTTTGAAAAATACATTTCTATAATTTGCAGCGAGTCTTTCAATATTAGGGCCATAAAATATTCCTGGTGTATTTAATTTATTATAACGATATATTCCAAGCTCTGGGTATTGTTCAATCCATTTCATATATTGTTTATAGTCATCTTTAGTTCTAATAATTAATTCTGCATCCCATTTTCCATTATTATTAAGATCTTTAAAACTCCCATCATCTAATTTAGGCTCACCATTTGCTTTAGTAATCATTTGAATAGTTTTATTTATATTCATTCTAATATCCATTGGAGTACTATTCTTTTGATTAGTTAATCTATAAACTAACCCTTCCTGCATCAAATAATCATCTAGTCCTAAATTATTATTACCTGTAGTAGTAGAAAAATAAATTGGATTTTTATCAAAGCATGTTTCAATAATTCTCATAATTGTAATATTAGTAAGTCCCAATCCATATGTACCAGGGCTAAATTGCCAATTAAAATTTTTCCCTGATTCTGTCTTTATACTAATTGTATAATCATTTTTTAACCAGTGTATAAATGCATATTCCATTAATTTTTCATAATTTTCTGATTCTACAACCGCTAAATAGTCGTCTTTATTTTTTTGGTCAGCATTTAAATTAAACATATTTAAGCTAGGAGAATGTTCATCCAATTGTCTTATATAACTTGGAAAGTTTAATAAACTTAGATTCACAATCTTGACATCTTGCCTTATTTCTTCTACTTCTTGCATATACCATAGGGGGAATGTATCATTATCACCATTGGTAAATAAGATACCATTGGGTTCACATGAGTTTAGTAGGTTATATGCATAATCCCATGCTTCATATCTATTAGATCTATCATGTTCATACCAATCTTTAAAGCCCATCATCATAGGCATCGATATTAATAATATTAAAGCTACAATTTTCGAATTAAAGTGAAATTTTTGTTTTATTTCTGATATTAAACCGTAAGATCCAATTCCTATCCATATTGCAAATGCAAAAAAACTGCCTACATATGCATAATCACGCTCTCTTGGTTGTGGATCGCTTTGATTTAAATACACTACAATTGCCAAACCTGTTAATATAAATAATGTTAATACTGAAAGAGCCCTTTTAGGATCACGTTTAAAGTGGTAAAATATTCCAAATAGACCAATTAGAAATGCTAAAGGGAGCCCATATCTCCATATATCTACTCCCTGTAAGGGTCTCATGCTCATCAATGGTGTTCCATCTAAACTATTTCTAGTCCAACTACGCTCATTCCAATCTTCTTTACCTATAAATTGCCAAGCAAAATATCGTAGATACATTTCTTTAAATTGATAATTCCATACAAATTCAGTGACTTCTTCTTGAGTTACCTTTTTAGGATTTTTTGTATAACGTTTCCAACTTTCATTATTTCCTTGGCTATTAATTACCATGGATGTTTTTCTATCTAAGATACTCCACTGACCATATTGATCTCTATTTATATATTGATAAGCACTTTTAATATCTTCAGGGTTATTATAGTTTATTTTTGGATTTTGTTGAGCACGTATAAAAATCATACTGTATGTTGAATATCCTAGTAGTACCATCATAGTACATGTAATGATTAACCTTGATATTTGATAGTAATTTTCTGATTCTTTTTTAAATTTTAATAAAGCTATAATCCCTCCGGCAAGCATTAATAGCATTTTTAATACATTCAAAAGTGTTTGGGTAGTTAATAAATTAAAATAATTAATTCCAGTTTCATTATAATGCTCGATTTGCATTTCTGTATTTTTAATAACCCAATTTGTTACATCAGATTTAATTCCATTTTGTATAATATCCATATAATAAAATGTTTTTGCTTCTTCATTTGGGGCAGATAAAAATTTATCATATATACTTGCTTGATTTTCATTTAAGTGATATGAGTAGCTTTGTATTTCTTGAGTTTTATTTTTTAGCAATTGTGTATAATCTTCTACAAACAACTCATTTGCTGTAATAAATAGCAGACTGAACGAAAAGATAATCATAGTAATATGTGTGATTTTCTTGTCTAATTTCATATTTATCATAATGGTTGCAATTATGGTAATAATCAGAAATATGTATAGTATAATAGGATCAGAAATTTTATTGGCAATAGATGGTAAACCTTTAATAATACCTTTATATATAATTAAAAATATTAGGCCAGTTATTCCAGAGAGCATTAAGTAATGTTTTGGTTTAATTATGTTTGATTTATTTAATTGATAAAAAGCAATTAACCCAATAAAAGGTAGCGCTAATAAATTTAGTAAATGGACACCAATAGCCAATCCAATACAATAACTAATTAAAATTATATATTTAACTTTAGTATTTTGATTTAAGCTTGAAGACCATTTTAAAATAAGCCACACTACAATAGCTGTAAAGAATGTAGATAAAGCATATACCTCAGCTTCTACAGCATTGAACCATTGTGAGTCTGTTACTGTAAAAGTGAGTGCACCAATAAATGCAGCAAGATATATTGTGGTATTTTCTTCTTTTGTAAATTTTGTAATTAGTTGCACAATAATCATATATAAAAACATAATTGATAGTGCACTTGCAATAGGAGAAACTAAATTTACTCTTGCTCCTAAATCATTCAGTAAGGGTATTTGTGCAAAGAAGTTTCCTATCAATAAATATAATGGGGTACCAGGAGGATGTGGAACGCCTAAAATAATTGAGGTTGATATAAATTCCCCACAATCCCATAATGAAACAGTTGGTGCCATAGTTAAAAAATAAATAAAAAATGGTACTATGAATGATAATACGATGAGTATTTGGTTTAATTTTTTATTATTTATACTATCCAATTTTTACAAACTCCAACATATGATTATATTGATTTTTAAATCTATCTTTAATTTTTTTATATTCACTTTTCTTCAGTAATGGATCTTGAGAGACTAATTCAAATGCTTGTTGCCTAGCTCTTCTTATAATCGCTCCATCATTACTAAAATCTACAACTTTTGATTTTATAAATCCATGTTGTTTTGTACCAAAAAAATCACCTGGTCCTCTCATTTTTAAATCTTCATCTGAGATTATAAACCCATCTAATGTATTTTCCATAATATTTAATCTTTTATCTGCATTAGGTGTTTTTTTTCTCTGCACAAAAAAACAATGACTTTGCTTAGTTCCTCTTCCAATTCTTCCTCGAAGTTGATGTAATTGTGTCATACCAAAACGTTCCGCATTTTCTACCATTATAACTGTTGCGTTTGGGATATTAATACCAACTTCAATGACTGTTGTAGCTACTAAACAATCAATTTTTCCTTGATTCATTTTATGCATTTGTTCATCAATATCCTGTTTTTTCATTTTGCCGTTTATATAGCCTAATTTAAAATTTTTAAAGATAGATTGTAATTTTTCATAACCTGATTTTGCTGCCTCTAAATCTAATTTTTCAGATTCATCTATCAATGGATATACTACAAAACATTGTCCTCCATTTGACATTTCCTGTCTCATAAATTCATATATTGATTCTATATTTTGAGGATATACCAGACTTGTTTTAATTGGAAGTCTATTTTTAGGTAATTCATCAATAATAGAAATATCCATATCTCCATGTATAGTAATAGATAGAGTTCTAGGAATTGGAGTAGCTGTCATTGCAAGCACTTGTGGTGATGAACCTTTTTCAATTAATAATTTTCTATGTTCTACTCCAAACCTATGCTGTTCATCAATAATAATTAAACCTAATTGATTAAATTTTATAGCTTCTTGTATTAATGAATGTGTACCAATAATAAATTGAATTTCTCCTGATTTTAATTCATTAATTATAATATTTTTTTCTTTTTGTGATTTATTAGAAGTAATTAAGCCACACGTAATTTTTGCTTTATGACAGTATTCTTTAATACTTTCAAAGTGCTGTTCAGCTAAAATTTCGGTTGGAGCCATAAGGGCAACTTGCTGTTCTTCTGCAATTACAATTGCAGCTGTTAATACTGCGACAATTGTTTTTCCAGATCCCACATCCCCCTGTATTAAACGATTCATAACCTGTTTAGATTTCAAATCTGTTCGTATTTCTCTCAGCACTCTTATTTGTGCAGAAGTTAATTCAAAATTTAAATCATCATAAATTGTCTTTAAATATTCACCCCTTTGAAGATAGGATTTACCTATATTATTCTTCAAATTTTTTCTTTTTAAAGCCATTAGTAGCTGTATAAAAAAGTGTTCATTAAATTTCAATCTATGTAAAGCTTGATCAATTTCACTATTATTTTTTGGAAAGTGTATATTTTTTAATGCTTGTCTTAATTCAATTAAATTTTCTTGTTTTAAAATAGAAGAAGGCAAAAAATCATCTATAATATATTTATTATTATCAATGATATTTTTAATGAGTTTTCTAAAACCTCTACTATCTAACCCTTTTGATTTTAGGTCAGAAGTAGAAGCATATTGTGCAATAATGTGACCAGTATTATAATTTTCTGATTCTTCTAAAATATCAAAATCAGGATGAGTAATTTTTAAGCCATTATAGAATTCTATTTTTCCAAAGACTGCGATTTGTTCATTAATTTTAAATTTTTCAACAATCCATGATAAGCCATTAAACCACACACATTGAAGTTCTCCAGTACCATCAGATATTGTTACTTGGAATAAGCGACGTTTACCTAATATTTTCATATTTTTACTTATTATTTTTCCAATAACAACAGTTTGTTCACCGATTGTAGTTTGATTAATAGTCTTGATATTGGTTCTATCTAAGTACTTTCTAGGAATATGATTTAATAAATCTGACACCACCTCTATTCCATAGGCTTTTAATTGCTTAGCTCTTTTTGGCCCTACCCCTTTAAGGTATGTAATATCATCGTATAGTGGATTGGAAAATTTCAATTGAAAATAGAATATTACTTTATTAGTGAATTCAAGTTTTCTGTTAACTTATTTAATTGTTGTTGGTAATCAGCTTGTTTTGTTTTTTCATGGTCTATAATTTTTTTCGGAGCTCTTTCAACAAAATTTTTATTTTCTAATTTTTTTGAAACGGAGTTTAATCGACCCGTCATGTCTGCTACTTGTTTTTCTAATCGCTTAACTTCTTCTTTTAAATCAATTAACCCTTTTAGTGGAATAAAAATTTCAAGATTTTCAATTACTGCAGTTGCTGATTGTGTGGGCTTTTGTAAATTTTCTCCTACTTCCAAACTTTCAATTTTAATCATCCTATCCATTAAATCAATATTTTCTTTAATGATATCAGTATACTTACTTTTTCCCCTAACATGCATATTAATTGTTTTTGACGGCGAAATATTTAAGCTTGCTTTGATATTTCTTACTGAACTAATAGCTGTCATAATTAATTTAATGTCTTGCTCTATATTATGATTTACCATTTTTTTATCAAATATAGGAGACTGACTAGTAATTAATAATTTAGTTTTGTCTGCACTGGCATTATTTTTGTCTACATCCAAAAAACTCCAAATTTCTTCAGTGATATGAGGTGTAAATGGGTGGAGCAATTTCACCACATTTTTTAGAACATATATTGATACAGCTTCCGCTGTTTTTTTATCTTCTTTATCTTCGCCATAAAAGCGTGTTTTTGTAAATTCTATATACCAATCACAGAAATAATCATATACAAATTCATAAATTGTTTTTATTACTTCATTCAACTTATAATCATCATAGTATCCATTTATTTTGTCTACGGAATTATTCAGTTTTGACAAAATCCATTTATCGGTAATATGTAATTTTTTATCATCTGGTAAATTACCTTTTAAATCATTTGCATTCATTAAAATGAAGCGAGCAGAATTCCATAATTTATTCATAAAATTTCTACCATGCTCTAATTTACTTTCTGAGTATAATATATCTGAACCAGCTGGTGCAATAAGTAATAAGCCAACCCTAACAGCATCAGAGCCATATTTTTCAATAAGATCAAGAGGATCAGCAGAGTTCCCTAATGATTTACTCATTTTTCTACCTTCTGCATCTCTAACAATACCATTGAAGTAAACATTTTTAAATGGGATTTCTTTTTTAAAATAGAGTCCTGCCATAATCATACGAGCTACCCAGAAAAAGATAATGTCTGGGCCTGTAACTAAGTCATTTGTTGGATAAAATTTTTGTAATTTTGGTGTTTCTTCAGGCCATCCTAAAGTTGCAAAAGGCCATAGCCATGAGCTAAACCATGTATCTAACACATCTTCATCTTGTACCCACCCATCACCACTTGGAGGAGTAGTACCACAATATATTTCATCTCCTTTATACCATACTGGGATCCTGTGACCCCACCATAATTGTCGTGAAATACACCAATCTTTAATATTTTCTAACCAATGGTTATATGTTTTAGTCCATCTTTCAGGATAAAATTTTATTTCTCCATTATTAACTACCTTTAATGCTGGTTCTGCTAATTTTTCCATTTTTAAAAACCATTGTTTAGATATATATGGTTCTACAATAGCATCTGTTCTTTCAGAGTGCCCTACTTGATGTGTATAGTCTTCAATTTTATCTAATAAACCTAATTCGCTTATTTTTTCAATGATTAATTTTCGAGCCTTAAACCTATCTAGATTTTGAAATTCTAATGGGCAATTGTCATTTAATTTAGCATCTGGATGAAGTATATTAATCACTTCTAATTTATGTCTTAAGCCCATATCATAATCATTAGGATCATGCGCAGGCGTTACTTTTACACAACCCGTACCAAATTCCATATCAACATATTCATCTGCAAATATTGGAATTTCACGATTTATAATTGGCAAAATAATAGTTTTCCCTATTAAATGCTGATATCTTTTATCATTTGGGTTTACTGCTACACCTGTATCTCCTAGCATAGTTTCGGGCCTGGTAGTCGCAACAACCATAAATTCGTCACTATTTTTAATAGGATATTTAAAATGCCATAAATGCCCTTGTTTTTCTTTATAAATAACTTCTTCATCAGATAGAGCTGTTAATCCTTTTGGATCCCAATTAATAATTCTTTCACCTTTATAGATTAGTCCATCTTCATATAGTTTTACAAAAGCATGAATAACTGATTCACTATATTTTGAGTCCATTGTAAAGGTAGTTTGATTCCAGTCACAAGAGGCTCCTAATCGTTTTAATTGATTAAGAATTTTTCCGCCGTATTCTTCTTTCCAATCCCAGGCATGTTCAAGAAATTTTTCTCTTCCAAGCTCTTCTTTCTTTTCTCCTTTATCTAAAAGCATTTTTGTTACTTTTGCCTCTGTTGCAATTGATGCATGATCCATACCTGGAAGCCATAAAGTACTTTTTAAGTTCATACGTTCTTTTCGTATCAAAATATCTTGAATTGTATTATTTAATACATGTCCCATATGAAGAATGCCTGTTACGTTTGGAGGTGGAATCATAATAGTAAAAGCTTCATCATGATTAGCGTTTGGCTCAAACACATTTTGCTCTTGCCAAAATTTATACCACTTTGATTCTACATTTTGGGGGTTATATATTTTAGATAATTCCATATAGTATAGACCTTAGCGCCAAATAATTATATAAGATGAAACAGCAATTTCAGGGCAGTAACAATCATTTGGTGGGCATACAGGAGGATCAACACATCCATTCCATGATTCACGGCATGCAGAGTATTGCATCACATTTTCTTCTCCAGTAGAAATATAATCTGTAATATCTGTGATTACAGGATGAACATCTTGACCTGGGCACCATCCAGCTCTACCATAGCCCCAAGTACCCCATTGATTTGGCACAACACCTTCAATAATTGTTTCTAATTCCATACAATAATTATTATCATCTGCTTCAGGATAAGCAGTTTCAAATTCATGGACTCCGCCATTAACTGTAAAAAT
>CAJWAW010000014.1 GCA_913020255.1 uncultured Fidelibacterota bacterium
TCAAAATTCAATCAAAAAACATAGAATATAAAGTTCTAAAAAAAAGATTACCACTAATAGTATTTAATGTCAGTGTTTTAATATTTTTTAATTATATAGGTATAAGGTTTTTTGGTCATTTATTTTTAAAAGATTATAATAGTATTATAATTTGTTTTTTTGAAATATTATTTGTTTTAATAGTTGATGATTTTTTCTTCTATATACTTCATAGAGGTATGCATGAAAGTAAATATATATATAAGAAAATACATAAAATACATCACAGGGCGAATGTTCCAATACCATTTGAATATATTTACGTCCATCCATTGGAATGGATGTCAGGTATGCTAGGTCCTTTTATAGGTATGTACATTATGGGAGGTATAGCATTTGAATCTTACTGTATGTATTTAATTGTTAGAAATATTCATGAAATACATATTCATTCAGGCATAAAAACATCATTTATTTTTAATATGATTCCATTCTATGGTAAAAATGAACATCATGATATGCATCACGCCAAAAGACATGGTAATTATGCTTCAACGTTTACAATATGGGATCATTTATTTAATACTAAATTTAAAAATATTTAATAATAAGGGATGTTTTGTATAAGATAAATATAAAATATAATGATAAACTTATCGAAGATAATAATCAATTTGAAAAAATAAGAACTATTCTTAAGTCAGATTATGGTAATTCAATTACTTTTGAACAAAAAGAAGATATTAAATTTGAAATAAAATTTAATGATAAAATTATTTATTCTCTTGAAGACAGCTTTGATTCAGAACTTTTAATTGATAATTCAGTACTGATTAAAGTAAATAATTATATTGAAAATGCTATTAAACAAAGTAATTCAAAGGATATTCCAGCTGTTGATGATATATGGATTGATGATTTCTAGATCACTTTAAAATTAATATGCTTGATGCATTTTTAATAACATCATCAGTATAAATTGATATTTCCTTGAATTTTTCATCTGAAAATAATTTAGTCTGATCTGAATAATGTTTTGAATTAGGATCCTGAGTTGCACTACCATATTGATGTATACTTTCACTAAATACTTTTCCATTTTCATTCCATCTTGCTAGAAGAATGTAGCAATCACCTGCAATCGATTTTAGTTGACCTTGATTATCTTGAGGAATTGAATATATTGCTCTAGCAACATCAGGACCACCAGATAGTTCTAAGTTGGTTTCTCCTCTTATCAATCTGTTTATTTCTCCCCATTTAACATCTATTTTATTATAGTATTTTTCTAAATGGTTAATGGCTTGTGCTATATTTTTAATTAATATTTCATTTGTTATTTTAACTGGATCTGTATCTAATATAGATGAAAATGATAGTATTGGTAGTGCTGCATTGGGATTTGAAGCATTTGTATTAAAATCCCAATTTTGAAGTGTTTTTATAGATTGGTTAAGAGTATTAATGTTTATATTTGAAAATAAATCTGATTTTTTTAATAGAACTATAGCTTTTTGAACATATGAATACATAGTTGACTCTTTTGAATATTCCTTATCAAATTTATATTTTTTAAATTCTTCATAAGTTATTGAAGAATCATTTCCAAAAGTTTCATTTGCTCTTAATGCTCTATTTGTCATGTATGTTTCAATCCCAAATGTAGTTGAATAATTATTTATATCTGGGTTATTAGTTTTTGATGTTAGAAAAGGACTGCTATTACAATTTTGAATATATCCTGAATTTGGATTTTTAATCATAGGAAGATTACTAAAGTCTAAATATTCATTCCATAGAGTTTTGGATGTATTACCAGGTAAAACTTTTTGCCAATCATAATTTTCATTACGTATAGGAAGTGAGGCATTATATATATAGTAAATATTACCTGTTTTATCAGCATAACCAGCGTTAAACATTGGTATTGACATCATCTCCATAGCACTTATCCATTCATCGAAGTTACTTGCTTTATTCATTCTGTACCATTGCTCAATAATTCTAATATCATCTGATTTACTATATTTAATAGCATAGGTAGCTAACTCACCTCTAATAACTGGACCATGAATAGACCAAAATGCTTGTTCCGTATGTTTGATTAATGCCTTTCCTAATAATTTGATATCAATATCAATTTCAAATGTTTCAAAATCTAGCCATTTACCATCAAATAAGTACTGATTATTATTATTTGGATTAATATCTAGTTTATAAATATCAACAATGTCTGGTTTATTTACAGTATGTCCCCAACCTAAATGTTCATTATGCCCTACAAGTACTACGGGAGATCCTGGGAATAGCCCACCAATCATATTCCATCCTTCATTACTATGTATGTGAGCTTCATACCAAGCTAATTCTCCATCAAAAGGTTGATGAGAATTAATAGCTAGAAATGTTTCATTTTCACCACTCAACTCTGGAGAAACTGCATAAACATTTGACCCTTTAATATCAAGGTTTTTTAAAATTTCAATTGTATCTCCAATGGTATAGTGACTTGGAATGTCCTCAGGTTTTTTTGTATATAAATCTGAAAAGAAAAGTGGTAATTGATAAAATGTTGGTGTTTTATGCATTGTAGCTGCAATTATATCTTTTCCATTTACTGGATAAATATACTGCTTGATATTTTTCTTATTTTGTTCAATATAAGAATTTATACCATCAGCATAAGATTCACATAATAAAATTGTTTCATTACTTAATTCAGTATAATATTTTTCATCTACAATTTCCCATATTTTCAGGAGACCCACCATATAGTCAAATATTACATTTATTTTATTATGTCCAGGTCCATAAACAGATGAATATTTTCCTCTTGCTTTTAATACAGCTCCTTGAATATTAAAGAAATCATCTTCTGCGTTTGCATAGGCTAGTGAGAATGCCGCATCACCATCTGTATGTCCATAAACATGTGGAACACCCCAATTATCTCTTATAATTACTCGATTATTATCTTTTAAAATTTTCTCCAAATTTTCTTCATTAGATAATTGAATTACATCTGTTTTATTTTGAACTTTAGGACTTTTCCTAAATGAGCAAGAAGTAGATAATAATAGTAATAAAGATATTAATATTATATTATAATATTTCATACGGGTATATTTAATTTTTTATATAAAAAAGACAATAACCAAGCAGGGCCTATTAATAAAAATTGAATATCTTCAATAAATGATGGTTTTTTACCCTCAATTTTATGTCCTATAAATTGTCCTATCCAAGCTATTGTAAAAACAGTAAAATAGTATTTTATTAATAATGAATTAGTAAAAGTATTTTCAAGTATATTGATGTAGAAAAGACTTACTCCTGTAAATATTGCCATTCCTATTGTAATTGTTATAGATAATCTAATATAGAATAGTATTGCAATTAAAAAAAGAAAAGTTGCAAGGCTGATTTTGTATGTAT
The DNA here is from genome assembly GCA_913020255.1 of uncultured Fidelibacterota bacterium. The sequence continues at coordinate 3,415 of CAJWAW010000014.1, forward strand.
TTTCATTGATATTAAATTGCCAATTAGCAAGTGACAATAATCCTAAAAGTGTGAAAGTAATTAGAGGGACACAAAACCAGTGAATTAATTTATTTATTGAATTTTTGTGACTTTCACCATATGCATTTAACCAATCATTAATTGACTTCATTTCAGCTCCTTTATTCTTTAAGGGCATATTGTTGCCAGAATTTTACTGACTCTGCCCATTCTTCTGAGGAATAACTACCCTTGGTTCCTCCCGGTAATTGTAATTGATTTCTCATCATTGTTACTGGTCCCATTGGAAGTTTATTAACACCCTCTGGTATTGCCTGGAAGGCAATAAGTTCCCAATCATTATTTGTAGAATTTTCATTTGTTTCTTTGAGAACATCATTCCTATATAATATTAATTCTACCTTATCAGTTTTTAAATTTTGGCCATTTATTGCTTTAATTCTAATGTAATGATTTTCATTTGCTCTTCTCTTTGCTAATTCAGCTTTTAAAATTGTATCATTATTTATTTTAATGTAGGGGCAAATAAATTTACTTACAATCTTTCGATCAACATCAATTAGTATGACTCCATCTCTATAACCAGGTTTAAATTGATTATTATTTAGTTTATTCTCTGCATATTTTGCAATTTCATCAAATGATATTAATGAGTAGGTTTTACCTGAATTAGGACACTGTCTCTTAACAAAATCACTTACTCCTACACTATACATTAAAATATCTCCATAGTTATATAATTTTAAATATTAATATATTATATAATATAATCATAAAGAAATTTTCAAGAAAGGTAGTATTATGTCTGATAATAGTTTAAATGATATTTTGTCCAATTATCAATCTTTGGAATTGGAGTTGATAGAAAATGGTGGAGAATTAACAGAAGATTTGGAGAAAAAGATTTGTATTAATTCAGATGAATTATCTGACAAAATGGATGGATATGAAAAATTTATTAGATATTTAAAAAATCAATCTGAATATTTACAGAAAATGGAGCAACATTATAATAAAAGAAGAAGAGTTATTGAAAATTCTATTAAAAGATGTAAAAATTCTATGATTAATGCTTTAAAACTAACTGGCAAGGAAAAACTTAAAACTAATGAATTTAATTTTAGTATAAATGTTTCAAAGCGATGGAAAATAAATGAGTCTAATTTAGATGATAAATTAAAATTGTTATTAGTGTCAAAAGGATTAGCTGAGCAAAGCTTTAAGCCAATGCTAACTGAAATTAAAAATGAATATAAAAATAAGGATTTACCAGAATGGATAGAGATTATTGAAAATGATTACATTAGAGTAAGTTGAAATTTTTATGGAAGTAGTATAAAATTAACCAACATTGTTATATCTATAACATTTATATAATTAGAGTAATCCATATCTACTGACCATAACTCAACTGGTTTTAAACTTGGTTCATATAATATTATATTTACAACTTCTAGTATATCGAATATATTTACATTATCATCATTTGTGACATCGCCTTTAAATCCTACGAATCCAATATCTTCAACAATTCTTAAGCTTTGGTTTACATTTATTGGTCCATCAAAATAAGATATTTTAGGTGAGTTTGATTTAATATCTTTGCTTGGCCAATATATAGTGATACCATCAATAGTTGTATTTTGACCTAATCCGAAATGAAGCTGTAATGGATCCATGCTTCCATGGCCTTTTCCAGCAATTATTTCTCTTGATAAATTCATATTTGGCAGATGTGTTATTACTCTAGCTCCTATAGCAGAATGATTAGACTGGGTTGTCCATCCATTATTTGTAATATTATTTTTTGAGCCCTCGAGATCTAGCTTTAACCAATTGTTTATTGATTGTAGAGAGTCAACCATAACATTATTATATAATAAGCTAGTATATTTATATCCAGGAATATCCTCAACACTGTTATTAAACGCAATTAATAGTCCAGGTGTAAACATATCTAACCACCCATCATTATTGTAATCAGCAGGGATAACATCTTGAGTTGCTGACAAAAATCCTGTATCGTACAAATTCCAATTTTTATTAGTGTTTTCACCTGGATTAATTAGTAAATCATCGCCCCTTTTAAAATTATTTGACCATATATCTATATATCCATCATTATTAAAATCTCCCCAACCAGCTCCATTACTAAGTGAGTCAGATTCTAAAGTTGTATTTTCAGCAATATTTTCTAATAAATCTTTATTATTTTTAAATAATCTATTTTCACCCCAGTTTGTTAAGTATAAATCTAAATGATTATCATTATCAAAGTCTGCCCATGCACCACCATATCCTGTACTTCCGGATTTTGATGCAGCTTGATCATCGATACCATATTCTTCAGATTGTTCAATGAATAATTGATTACGATTATGATTATAAATATATTCATTGTTTTTTAATGTTAAAGTTTGATTTACAAATAGCCAATTTTTTCCTTCTTTTCTAGGAATAAAAACATCTTGATCACCGTCATTGTCAAAATCAGCAATTGCAAGAGTTCTTGATGAACTATTATTATCTTGCCTTGAAAATGAGTATCCTAAATCAAATTTAATTTCATCTGAAGTACTGTTGTTTAAGAAACAATAAAATTGCTCACTGCCTTCTGACTCAATAGCAATAATATCTAAGTCTCCATCTAAGTCAACATCAATTAATCCTTGCGAGTGAAGATTGTTCATTTCAATTGAATTTAAATATGTTACCTCTTCAAAATCATGATTGCCAAGATTAAGTAATAGATAGTGAGGCAATCCAGATGAGTATCTCCATTTTAATATATCTGGGTATCCATTGTTATCGATATCTCCTGCAACAAGGCCCCTAATACCTGTATTTTGCACAGAGCTTATTTTTTGAAAAGTTCCATTAATATTTTGAAAATAATGACAACTTGTATAACCATAATATAAATCTAGATCATTATCTAAATCAAAATCTATTAAAATACCACCTTTTGCTTTCATTAAATTTGATTCGTTATTTTGTGGATGTACAAATGCACTAAATAATCCACTGGTATGATCTTGAGGTGGAGGTTGTTGGTAGTAATCATAAAACAGTGGTGCAGATACTGGAAAAGAAATATCATCAATCCATGCATGATCATTTATAGATTGAGTGCTTCCATCTCCTGCATCTTTTATATAAGACCATGAAATTACAATAGGACCTTGTTGATCAATATTATAAGAAAAATAATTCCATCTTGCTACCCCATCGGTATCAGTCTGGAATTGATCTATAAGTTCATCATTAATATAAAAATAGAGCCCATCATAAAATTCATTTCCTGATGTACTGTATTCAGAATCAACTTTATAATAAAATTCAATCTGACCTGTTTCTATAATATTTAACTCTAAGCTAATAGTTGAGGTTTCATTATTTGAAATTGAGCCTGATTGAATACTATATATGCCTGTGTAAGAGTCTTCAGTAGTTAAGGACCAATTATTATCTCCAGACAATTCAAAATTAACATTATCAAATTCATCGCTTTCAAATGATAATTGTATTTGTCCTTCAGGTACAATATCAAATATATTACTATTGGTTACTTTAAAGTAAAATGTAGCACATAAATAGCTGAAAATTGTTAACATGAAAGATAACACTATTACTTTATGTGATTTAAAGCTATAATTTCTCATATCTTAAATTACTATAATAAGTAGTTCGTTTTTATTAAAAGTTGTAATCATTTTTGACAATGGCTACAAATATATGTTCCTCTGCCTGCTACTTTTATCTTTAAGATTTTTTTCTTACATCTTTCGCAAGGTAAATTTTTCCTCCCATAAACTTTAAGCTTGGTTTTATAATTGCCAGTTTTCATATTATCAAATTTAAAATTCATAATGGTTGTTCCATGAAATTTGATAGATTCATTTAAAGTTGAAATAATATTTTGATATAGAAAATCAGTATTTTTAATATTTCTTGCAATATGATTAGGGTGAATACGTGTTTTCCAGAGTATTTCATCAGTATATATATTCCCTAATCCACATATAAATTTTTGATTTAAGAGTAGATGTTTAATCATTCCAGATTTTCTTGATAGGTTTTTTTGCAGCCATTGGGTTGTAAATTTTTTATTATATGGGTCTATTCCAACTTTTTGCTTTAATTCAAATAAATTTTTGAATAAATAAAATCCACCAAATTTTCTAATATCTTCATATACTAAGAACTCATTTGAACTTAAATTGAAATAACATCTTACATGTTTATTATTTACTGGTAAACTCTTTGTAAGATATAAATAACCTGTCATTCTTAAGTGACATATCAAATATTTATTATTAAGGTGTAATATTATATATTTTCCTATTCTTGATATATCTTGAATTATATTATCTTTAATAACTTTTTTTAAATTTGTTGGAGTACAATTGTAGGTAACCTTTTCCCATGAAGAACTAAAATCTATAATCTCTTTATTTTTAAGTTTTGAAAGAGAGGTTACAACTGTTTGTACTTCAGGTAATTCAGGCAATTAATTATTAACTTTCATCTGCATCTGGAGCATGATATCTTTGGCAATTTATACACCATACGAGTTTTTCTTTTTCTTTTTCTTGCTCCGCAGTTTCTCTATCATGATATGTCTGACAGTTTGCACACCATACTTGATCAGAACTTAATGATAGATTATCATTAGAAGTAAATTTAAATATAGTGATAATAACAAAAGCTACAAATGTTATTGATACAAAGATTCCTAGTAAATTAGGTCTAGTTGACTTTTTTATATTTTTTCTTTTTGACATTATTATAACTTAATATAAAGATGTTAAAAATAACACTGATTAATTGATTTATGCTTCAGCTAAATAGCTATAAACTGATAAGTATTGAACTGAAGTCAAAAAGCATTTATTGCCAATGTGTTGATAAATTGAAGCTGTATCATTAAATTTAGTATCATCTATCAACTTGAATTCAAGAACTAAATGCCCTTTTAATTCAGTAAATTTTAAAAATTTATAGTGACCTATTCCAAATTCAGTTTTTATTACTAGATCTGATTTTTCATTACATAGCATAGTAAGGTATTTTACCTCATCAACGTGAGTAATTGTATTTGCATTATTTGAATTTAAGTTGCTTGTATGTTTCATAATAAACACCTCCTTTTGACATAATTTGTAATTATTAAATCAATTAAAATGTGATTATTGGCACATCTGTTATTATATTGTGACCCATGTCAATTTATTTTTTTATAATAGAGAGATATGTATTAAATTTTTATTACTATTAAATAGGATTGTATTATGTTAAATCAATTATTAATATTATTTTCTATACTTTCAATAGCCATAGGTCAGACAAGGTATTTAGACGAAGTATTTCAGGATATATCAATAACGAATAATGTAGTATATGGAAATGCTCCAGATTTGCCATTTATATTTTTATTTGAATGGAATACGTTTGATATTGATTTGGATATGGATATTTATGAACCTCAAGGTGATAATGAATTAGCTAGACCAGTAATAATTTTTTTACATCCTGGTTCATTTTTTTCAGGAAGTAATACTTCTGGGGATATGGTTTCATTAGCTACAGACGCAGCGAAGAGAGGCTATGTAGGTATAAGCGCAAATTATAGATTGGGTTTAAATATTATAAGTACATATAGCGGAGAAAGAGCGGTTTATAGAGGTGTCCAAGATGCTAGTGCACTCATTAGATATCTTCGTGAATACCATGAAGAGCTAAAAATTGATCCAAATAAAATATTTTTATGGGGAAGTAGTGCAGGAAGTTTTATATCACTTCACTTAGCTTTTTCTGATAATAGTGAAAGACCCGCATCAACATATGGCGGATCAAGTGATCCTGATTTAGGTTGTATTGATTGTGAAGGTAATAATTATTCTCATAGCAGTAAACCTACAGCTATTGTTAGTTGTTGGGGAGCAATAGGAGATTTAGATTGGATTGACGCTGAGGATAATGTTCCGACTATTTTATTTCATGGTACTTCTGATATAGTGGTGCCATATGATGAGGGTTTCCCTTTTACTATTAATATTGCTTTACCAACAGTTTATGGATCAAGTAAAATTAATGAAAAGTTAGATCAACTTGGTATTGAAAATGAAACCCATTTAGAGGAAGGTGAAGGTCATGAATATTGGGGCTCTTTAAATGGTAACTGGGTATCGGGACCAAATGTGTATTATGATCAAATTAAATTAGATTCTTTTAATTTTTTATATAACTATTTAGATATTAACCCTGGACAAATGTTAGGAGATATTAATAGTGATAATATAGTTAATGTTTTAGATTTAATACAGGCTGTAAATTATATACTAAGTAACGAATATGAAATTATAGCTGATTTAAACCAGGATGGAGAATTGAACGTTTTAGATATAGTATTATACATAGATTTAATAATATTATAATATTTAATTAAAGTAATACATTAAGTATGTAAAGATCGGAGATAGATTGTGAATAAGGTTTTTAAGGCTAATTATAGCACTGGAAAAACAATAGATAAATATCAAGCTAGATATAACAAGTCGATTCAGGATAATAATCTTTTTTGGGCTGATGTTTCCAAGAGGATATCATGGTTCAAACCGTGGGATAGCATTTCAAATGTTGATTATAATTCTGCATCAATAAGGTGGTATGAAGGTGGAAGTTTGAATGCTTCTTATAATTGCATAGATAGACATGTTTTGTCAGGTTATGGAGAAAAGACCGCTATAATGTGGGAGGGAAATGATTATAATGATACAATTAAGATTACTTATGATCAGTTGTTAAATCGTGTCTCTAAATTTGCAAATGGTCTAAAATCAATAGGTGTAAGAAGGGGAGATAGGGTTTGTATCTATATGCAAATGATTCCAGAATTAGCAGTAGCAATGCTTGCATGCTCAAGAATTGGAGCGGTTCATTCTATAGTATTTGGAGCATTTTCTTCCGATTCATTAGCCGATAGAATTAATGATTCGAATTGCAATGTTTTAATTACTCAAGATACTGGAGTTAGAGGAACAAAAATTGATATTCCTATGAAAGCAAATGCTGACAAGGCTGTTAGTAAATGTCCTTCAATTGACAATGTGATTGTTGTTAAAAGAACAGGCTCAGAAGTTTATATGAAAGATGGTCGAGATATTTGGTGGGATGATTTAATTTATGGCGTTGATGATACATGTGAGGCTGAGCATATGGATGCAGAAGATCCTTTGTTTATTTTATATACATCAGGATCAACGGGACAACCTAAAGGTGTTTTGCATACGACAGGTGGTTATATGGTTTATGCATCTTATACTCATCAAGAAGTTTTTGATTACAAGGATGGTGATATTTATTGGTGTACTGCAGATATAGGTTGGATAACCGGTCATTCATATATTGTTTATGGCCCATTATCAAATAGGGCCACGACTATAATGTTTGAAGGAGTCCCAAATTATCCTGATTTCGGTCGTTTTTGGGAAATTGTAGATAAATACAGTGTTAATATATTTTATACTGCCCCTACAGCATTACGTGCACTTATGAAAGAAGGTGATACCTATGTAAAGAAATACGACTTATCATCACTTAAAGTCTTGGGAACAGTTGGTGAAACAATTAAAGAGCCTGAGTGGATGTGGTATTATAAAGTAGTTGGTAAAGAAAAGTGTCCTGTTATAGATACGTGGTGGCAAACTGAAACAGGTGGAATAATGATTACTCCATTACCAGGAGTTACAGATTTAAAGCCAGGTTCTGCTACTCTCCCTTTTTATGGAATTAATCCTGTTGTATTAGATGAGAATGGTAATGAAATAGAGACATTGCCAGCTGAGGGTTATTTAGCTCTAAAGCAATCATGGCCAGGTCAAATGAGAACGGTATATGGAGATCATAAGCGTTTTTTTGACACTTACTTTTCACAATTTAAAGGCTATTATTTTACTGGTGATGGTGTAAAAAAAGATAAGGATGGATATTATTGGATAACTGGAAGAGTTGATGATGTTTTAAATGTTTCAGGTCATAGGCTTGGTACAGCTGAAATTGAAGGAGCTATTGGATTATATGAATCTGTGGCTGAAGCAGCTGTCGTAGGCTATCCTCATAACATTAAAGGGCAGGGTATATTTGCATATGTAACTTTAATGACAGGAGTTGAAGAAAGTGAATTTATTTTATCAGGAATTAAAAGTAAAGTAAGAGAAATTATTGGTCCTCATGCTACTCCTGATCAAATCAAATTTACACCTGCATTACCTAAGACAAGGTCAGGTAAAATAATGAGAAGAATTTTAAGGAAAATTGCTGAAGGAGATGTTGATAATTTAGGAGATACTTCAACATTAGCTGATCCATCAGTTGTTAATTATTTATTATAAGGAGGGTATGTTTTGATTAGATCTAAATTTTGGATAGTTGATATGCCTAAGTATTCTATAATCATTTTCTGTATACTAAATGCTGTGGCTATGTTTTTATATCCAGGTGGATCTATACATAATAAAGAGCAGACAGGTTATGTATTTTCAAATAATTTTTTTAGTGATCTAGGTACCTTGGTTACTTATTCTGGACTAGACAATCTAACTTCAGCTATTTTATTCAATTTTAGTTTATGTGTTTGCGGACTTACATTTATTATGCTTTTTTTAAAAGTTAGAAATTTATTTGAAATGAAACTTTTATCAAATACTGCAACTTTGTTTGGAGTTTTAGGAGGTTTTTCTTTCATAGGAGTAGCATTTACTCCAGCTAATATAGGTGGCGATATTCCTGATCTTTTATTAGATGCTCATATATTTTTTGCCCATGGTATTTTTAGATGTTTATTATTAGCCTCAGTTTTATATACAGTATTAATGTATAAGACTAAGGGCTTTGATAATAAATATGCATATGGGTTTATATCATTAGCAATTGCCGTATTTATATATATAATGATATCAGAACTTGGTCCTGATCCAAGATCTCACCCTGGTGCGCTTAGTCTGCAAGTAATTTCTCAGAAAGTGATTGCTTTTTGGCTATTGCTGTCAATCTATTTTTATTCAATAGGTTTAGGTAGATATATATATAATAAAATATGATTCCAACTCCTTTTAAATATTTTATAAAACGATATTATTCTGTTGATTTAAAGCCTAGTGAATTAAAAAGGATGTTAAATTTATGGATACCCTTTATATTTAATCGTATTAAAATAATACAAGTTTCAGATGATTTTAGAAAAATAGATGTCAGGTTAAAGCTTAGTTTTTGGAATAGAAATCCAGGAAAAGCCATATGGGGAGGAGCTATTTTTAGTGCAGCAGATTCTTTTTATCCAATAATGCTTAAACAAAATGCACTTTATAGTGGAATTACAACGCAATTTTTTACAAAATCAACACAAGTAAATTATATCAAAGAATCAAAAACTAATCTTATGTTTAATTTTCAGTTAACAGAAGATGAAGTGATCAATATGGTAGGAATATTAAAAGAAGATGGTAAATATCAAGAATGGCATACCGTATATGGAATTGATGAAAATAACAATAAATGTGTTAAGGTTAAGATTCAGCCGTATTTAAGAATTAGATAGGAATAAAAAATCTTTTAAATTTAGTTGTAAATTTTATAAAGATATTATAACTATTGTAAATATAATTTTAAGTTGAAATGACTAAAGAAGAAAAATTTAATAAATTTTGGAAGTACTATCCACGTAAAGTTGCAAAAGTTGCAGCTCAGCGAAGTTGGAAACGTTTAAAAGTTAAAGATATAGATGATATTTTCAGTGTATATAAAGATCATTTAATTCAATGGAAGTACAAAGAAATTCAATTTGTTCCGCATGCATCTACATGGCTAAATCAGAGAAGGTGGGAAGATGAGCTGGAGCCATTGCCAAATGAAAATCAATCAATATATAAAAACATAGAACAGCAGCGTAAAGATTTTATAAAAAAAATGAAAAAAGCAGATACTGAAGCTGCATCTGAAGATGATATTAAAAAGGCATTAGGTCTAAAAAAATAAAAACCTCTGATTAACAGAGGCTTTTATTTTAAGCGGGATGGACGGGAATCGAACCCGCAACTTCCTGCGTGACAGGCAGGTGCTCTAACCAAATTGAACTACCACCCCAAATTATTTTTTGTAAAGTATTGCAATAGGAATTAATACAATATAACCAATAAATAGTAAAAAAGGTGCAACCTTAACTGATATTATACTATTAACTGTACCATACCCCATTAGTATATAACCAACCATTATTAGTAATAATCCTATTCCAAAAATCAAATAATTTATTTTTTTAAAAGGCCATAAGCCTTTATTATTATTATTATTTACTTTCACAAGTTTTAAAAATTAGCTGTGATTAACCTATCATTGCAAGAAATAAAATGCTTAATTTAAAATACTTTATTTTTAGAAAAATATGCTAAAACCTATTAATATATTTATAACATCTATATTTTCTATATTTTTTGTAATTTTTATTTATGCTTTAATATTATCATTTCCATTAAAATGTCAACATCTTGATTATTATATTACCATACCCAAAGATTCAACAGTATCATCTGTATCTAAAATTTTAGATAATAATTTATGCTTAAATCCTTTAATATTTAAAATAGCTATGAAAATTACCATGAATGAGAAAAGCATTAAATATGGAAGGTATGATTTTAAATCAACATCGAATGTTAGAGATTTAATTGAATTAATTACATCAATTAAAAAAGATAGAGTCAGAATGACTATTTCAGAAGGTCTCAAAATACGCGATATTGCAATTTATTTTGAAAAATTTATGCATATGAATGTTGAAGAATTTATTTCCACATGTTACGATCAAGAATTTATATCTTCATTAGGTTTGAGTGATATTTCTAATTTAGAGGGATATTTATTTCCAGATACTTATATTTTTTTAAAAACATACACAGTAAAAGATGTTATCGCAATTATGGTTAAGCAGTTTTTATTTAATTACAAAGAAAATATTAATCAAGATAGTTTGAAATTATCTAGATATGAAATTGTTATTTTGGCTTCAATTATTCAAGGTGAAGCAATGTATGATGATGAAATGAAAACAATTTCATCAGTTTATCATAATAGATTGAAGAAAAATATGTTACTCCAAGCTGATCCAACAATTCAATATATTTTACCAAAAGTAAAGAAGAGAATATTAGTTAAAGATACAAAAATTAATAACCCATATAATACGTACTTATACAAAGGATTGCCTCCTGGACCTATTAATAATCCAGGATTGAGTGCAATTATAGCGGCTGCGTATCCAATTGAAACTGATTATTTATATTTTGTTTCTAATAATAAAGGTAGGCACATTTTTAATAGAACATTTCAAGACCATATAAAATCTAAAAAATGATAAATTTAAATTCATTAAATAAAGTTCAAAGGCAAGCAGTTGAAAAAATTGGTGGCCCAATTCTAGTATTTGCTGGAGCTGGTAGTGGAAAAACAAGAGTCTTGACATATAAAATTGCTTATTTGATTAGTGAGGTTGGAATAGCTCCAGAAAATATTTTAGCTGTAACATTTACAAATAAAGCTGCACAGGAGATGAAGTCAAGAGTTTCTGATCTTTTATCATCTGAAATTCATGGAATTAACATTGGTACATTTCACTCGATTTCTGCTAGAATATTACGTAAAGATATTAACCTGTTAGGTTACAATAGAGATTTTACAATATATGATCAGCAAGATTCTAAATCCTTAATAAAAAATGTTATTAACAATTTGGATCTAAATACAAAACAATTTGATCCAAAGTCGATGCAAATTCGTATTAGTAATGCTAAGAATCAATTGTTTTCTGTCGATTATATTGAAAATATAATAGATAGTTATGGTGATGAAAAATTTCATCAAATATATTCTGATTATCAAAAGCATCTAAAATTAAATAATTCTGTTGATTTTGATGATTTATTATTGTTGCCTATTCAAATATTTAAAAGTAATCCTACGCAGCTAGCTTACTATCAAAATCAGTACAAATATGTATTAGTTGACGAATATCAAGATACAAATAAGCCACAATTTGAAATGGTGCATATGATTTCATCTAAACATAAAGATATATTTGTTGTAGGAGATGATGATCAATCAATATATGGATGGAGAGGAGCTGACATTTCAAATATATTGAATTTTCAACAGACGTTCGGAAAAAGTAGAATATACAAACTTGAGCAAAATTATCGATCAACAAAAAATATATTAGAAGCCGCTTGGACTGTGGTTTCTAAAAACATTGAAAGAGCAGAAAAGAAACTATGGACTGATAATTCAAAAGGTGATTTATTAGAATTGTTAATTGGATATGATGAAAGAGATGAAGCTAAGAAAATATTACAATTAATAACATCAAAGCAATTTCATTTAAATCAATCAGCAATATTGTATAGAACAAATTCACAAAGTAGAGCAATAGAAGATGAATTAAGGAAATCAGGAATTGCTTATCATATTATTGGTGGGGTGAAATTTTACGAAAGAAAAGAGATTAAAGATTTAATATGTTATCTTAGAGTAATTGTAAATTCTCATGATTCTATTAGTTTAGAACGTATTATTAATTTTCCACCTAGAGGATTAGGAGCAAGTACTATAGCTAAAATCAATATGTATAAAGAAAATAATTCCAAATCAACTTATAATTGTTTAGAAAATTATTCAAGTATGAATTTACCAGATAGACAATCTAAATCAATTAATATGTTTTATAGACTAATAGAAAAATATAAAAAATTAAGTATGACAGAAAAAAGTTCAGTTATACTTGAGAGCTTGTTAAATGATTTGTCATTAAAAGATTTTTATTATAATCAAAAAACTGATGATGCTATCAATAGATGGGAAAATATTGAAGAGTTCTTATCAAGTATGGTAGAATATGAATCTAATAATAAAGAGTCTTTATTGTCTGATTTTTTAGAAGAGATTTCTCTATTAACTGATATAGATAAGTGGAATGATTCAGGTGAAGCGATTACATTGATGACAGTTCATAGTGCGAAAGGTTTAGAATTTGATTGTGTATACATAACAGGCTTGGAAGATGGCTTATTTCCTATTGTTAGATTTACGGAAGATAATGATATAGATGAGGAGAGAAGATTGTTTTATGTAGCCCTAACTAGATCTAGAAAAAAAGTAATATTAAGTTATGCTAAATCTCGCCGTAAGTTTGGAAGCGAGCCTATTTTATCTTTAAAATCTAGATTTATTGATAATATCCCATCTAAATTGCTTAAAGAAAAAAATAATAATAAGCGCAGTTTTTCCGATTATAAGTCAAAAGTGTTTAGTAAATTACCAAAACAAACAAATGAAAATATCAATTCTGGTAATATTGTTGAACATAAAATTTTTGGAAAAGGTAAAGTGCTATCTGTGGAAGGTGCTGGGGAAAATTCGAAATTAACAATTAAATTTTTTAATAATGTTACTAAAAAATTAATTTTAAAATATGCTAAGCTTAAAATAATTAGGTAAAACATGAAAGATGAATATATAAAACAGTTTAAAGATGCTTTAAAAAATGAAAATTTAAAATACACAAATCAGAGATTTTCAATTTTTAAATTTCTTTTTTCTAATAAAGGGCATTTTGAATGTGATGAAATAATTTCTAAATTGAAAAAACAAAAAATAAAAGTTTCAAGAGCTACTGCATATAGGACACTAGACTTATTAGTTAAATATGATTTTGCAAGGAAAATGATATTGGATGATGGTATATCAAGGTACGAAAATAAAGTTGACTCCCCACATCATGATCATATGATATGTATTGATACTGGTGAAATTATAGAGTTTGAATCTCATGAGATTGAAAGAATTCAAGAAAAGATTGCTAGAGAATTCGGCTATAAAATTGTTAAACATATACATCAGTTATTTGTTAAGAAAATAAATGAAAAATAAGTTTAGCCAAATTAAAGAATTTCATCATGGAGATATAATTAAAGGCTTTTTTTT
>CAJWAW010000015.1 GCA_913020255.1 uncultured Fidelibacterota bacterium
TCATTTAAATAGGGGTGGTGTTATAGAGTTTAAAAATTTGAATAAGGTTTTAGATAAAGATAAAAATTATAATTTAAAAATTATTGCTAGAACAAAGGTTGCTAAAAATAGTAATTCTAATAAATCATTTGGTTTTAAATTAAATATTTATAAAGATGGTAAGTCAATTTCTAAAGAATTAAAATATAAGAAAAAAGCATCGCTTTCTAAGCTTCCAGATAAAAAAGGATTTACTTACACTAATGCAGGCTTTTGGGTAGAAGAAATAAGAAATCCAAAAGGAACTAATTTTTCTATTGAATCTTTAAAAGGTAGTCCTGAAATTGAAGTTAGAGTTGTTTATAATGAAATAAAGACTTTAAAAATAAAAGAAATTATTTATCCTGTTAATATTGAATCTCCTATAACTGTGGAGTATCAAAGAGATGATACATATGTAAAATCAAAGCATTGGTTTAATTTAGATGATAATAAAAAAATGCAATTTAAAGTTAAAGGTCCTGCGGTTATTAAAGTAAGGTCAAGAGCAATTTTAAATAATGGTACTGTATCGCAATATAGTTTTGATTTAAAGGAAAATGGTAAAAGGATGGGTGTCCATAAATATAATATTAATCCATCTGATAAAGATGCTCATTGCTTTATTGATAATGAAAAAAATAATTTAACTAAATTTAATTCATTTTTATTTAATGTTCCTTCAGGTATGAATTATTATACATTGAAAAATAGTAAGTCTTTTGATTCAAGCATGCTTATAAAAGTTGAATTGCTGTTAGATGAAAAATAATAAATATTTATATATATTTACTTTTTGTTTTGGTTTAGCTCAAACAGCTTCAATATCAAGTAATTTTACTTTAGGTTATGATTCAAATCCTCTTAAATATTCAATATCTCAAGAACTACTGTCATCCAATTTTATTGGACTTAGTTCATCACTAAATACAAAAGCTAAAATTTTCAAGAAGAATACACGATTTTCATTTTCATTTAAAAATAAATTTTATGATAACACTGAAAAAAAATCAAATTATAGTTTGAATTTTAAACTAAAACAGTCTTTAGGTGGATATCAATTTTTAACATTTTCATATAGTTATATTGATGATATCTATCTAAGAATGTACACTGATGTTGACCAAGGCATATTAGATTATATATATACAGGTACTGATTGTTATTTTGATTATTCAATTGTAAAGCTTGATTATGAAAGCCCATATATCGTCAGTAATAAGCGTAAAATAAAATTTAATATAAACTATATTTATGAAACTCAATTTTACAATCAATTTTTCACAGAATTTGATTTAAAATTGCATGGAGTAGGCGTAAAGTATTTGAATTTTAATAAGCGTAATAAACATTCTATATCTTTTCAGAATCTATCTGCTGATAATTTAACTTTAAATGATTTAAGTTTATCTACTTCTTATATGGATAGAGGGTATGATGAATTTCGCGTCAAAACTTATTTTGAATATAAATTTAATAAAAGTAATAAAATAGGTTTTACAGTTAATTATAATAAGAGAGAGTATACCTCTATTCTTGATGAAGATCAATTGCATATTGAAAGGACTCATGAGGATATTCAATTTTTAATTGAATACTATTATAAAATAGGTGATTTAAAGAATAAAGTTTCTTTTAAAAATAGAAATAGAACAACTACATCACCTTATGGTTGGGTTGAGGATATTAAAACCTTCGAGGTTTATTCAATTAATTACACAATATATTTTAAG
The DNA here is from genome assembly GCA_913020255.1 of uncultured Fidelibacterota bacterium. The sequence goes on from CAJWAW010000015.1 coordinate 1,752, forward strand.
AAAGTTGAATTCAATTAATGTTTAATAGATTAATATTTTTTGTTGTTATAGTTTTGTTTTCATGTGATAAACAGTCTAACCCATTTATTGGTGATAATTCAGTAAGTTACATTGAAAACATGTCTAATGAATCTAGGGATATATTAGTGCTTAATGATGTTACTTTTGATATATTTGATTGTAGTGTGCTGCTAAATGAAAATATTTGTAATGAAGATATGTGGTGTGAATATAATGGTTCAGAATGTATAAATACATCAAATGATTTATTAGTTGTTGCAAATCAATATCAAGAAGGCTTGATAGTTTATAATATTAATTCATCTGAAACTGGTATAAACTTAGATAAAATATATTTCAATAATAATTTTGAAGAAATCAATGAATCAAGCTTAGAAAATGATTTAGAGATAAGACAGCTTGCGTATGATGAAAATAATAATTTGCTTTATATGCTAGATAAATTTGAATATATATATAATATTTGGTTGCCAACAATTTTAGATCAAACAACTGATAATTTTGATATTGAGGGTGGTTGCTATGATTCTGATGGAAATGAAGATGGTATATGGGATCCAAAACAATTAAATATTTTTACTCAGAATGAAAAATTGCATTCAACTCAATTGATTATGGATGAAATTAGCCCTGGGAGTTATGAAATTATATATTTATTAAAGTATAATGCAAATATTACTAGCGCTGGAAATATACCGGGCCCTACAACACCTGGCCTAACATCAATGTCAAATTTAGGATCTTATAAATTTGTATCATCACCAGATGCTTTTGGAGAATCTTTGGCATGCAATGCAACATTTATAGCAACAGAATCTCATTTAGATATTGGGCCTTTATTTGATTACAATGTATCTGATATTGTTAAAAATGATAATAAGCTTATTATTTCAAATAGCTACGATTCTTATGTCTTTAAAAATGATTTAGAGCAAATTGTAAATATTGATTATTATGAGGAAAATTTAGATGATGGTTGCTCTCTTCCTGAAAATTCAATTTCTTTTACACCTTCAGGAGAGTTGTTGTATAATGTAAATGAAAACGTTAGTTATTTTGAGTTTAATGTGATTAATACAGATTTATCTGACAAATACTCAGAAGTTTCATCTAGCCCTTATTATCAATACTCGTCTTCAAGTTTTGAAGGTTTTATTGAAAATTATTCTGATTTCTCAGTTTCTATTTCTGGAAATAAAATTATTGGATATAAAGCAGCTTCAGGATCCAATATTCCTCCTGCGTGTGGAACTTTAATTGATTTAGATTTAGATCCAAATGATAATGCAGAATTAATTATTGATAATAAATATTCTATATCGATATATGATTATAGCAGTCCATCTGGATTTATTGATTTTAATTCTACGATTAAAACAAGTTTAAAGCCTAAAGCTATATATAGCAATGGTTCTTATTTAATTGCAGGCTTAGATGATGACGGGTGTTACATAACGTTACTTGGTCAGAGTACTAAAGAAATGATTAAATTTGGATGTGGCAATTTTACTGTAAATGATATCATTTATGATAGTGAAAATAGTAAGCTGCTTTTATCTTGTGGCAATGATGGAGTGTTAGTGTATAGCTGGTCAGGTAGTGGGGTGCCGCTATTTGATTATCATATTGTTTCTTCACATTCTTACAAATCAAGATATTATAGAGATAACAACAATAATAGCTATGTTATTATAGCTACAAAATATGGGGTTGAAATATACAATCTATGAAGAATATTATTAAATATATCTATGTCTTAATTTTAGTATCTTTTTCTTTTTCACAATTTAATTGGAGTGATGATGGAATTTCTATTCGTCAAGGATATCACATTGAATGGCAAAGAACAAGTGATGTTGGTGATAATGGAGAAATAATTTTTGCATGGTCAGATACAAGAATTGGTGATAGAGATGTTTATGCTAAAAAGATAGATATAAATGGAAATGATTTATGGGGTCCTGATGGTATTGCTGTTATTAACGCATTTGGAAGACAGGAAGACCCACAATTAGTATCAGATGGTCAAGGAGGTGCATATATTATTTGGAAAGATTATAGAGATGAGCCTGATGATGGTGATTTTTATGCACAACATATATTATCTGATGGATCACTTGCATGGAGTACTTCTGGTATTCCACTATCTGATCAATCTGGCGCTCAAACATCTCCTAATTTATGTAAGGATGGCTTAGGAGGTGCATTTGCAATTTGGAAAGACGCATCATTCTCTGGGATTCCTAATTTGTATGGAACTCATTTAAGTTCTGAAGGCGTTATTAATCCAGGAGCAGGAGTTCTCATTAACTCAAGTGATTTAGCATATGGAGGTGTAAGTTTAGAAACAGCAGCTGAAGGCTCCGCCGTACTTGTTTGGTCTTATAGTTCTGGAGAAAATCAGGAAGATTTATTTGCACAGAGAATTGATTTAAATTGTAATACATTGTGGTCTTCACCTGAAGAAGGTGGAATTCCAATTTATGAAGGCCTTGGAGTTCAAGAATCATCAAGAGTAACATATTACAGTGAATTACATTCAATTATAGTTTGGGAGGATGATAAATCAGGTAATGATGATATTTATGCTCAATTTATTACTATGGATGGTAGTTTAGTATTTTCTAATCCTATCGAAGTTTCATCAGCAATAGATAGACAATATAAACCTAGGGTAAAAGCAAATAATTTAGGAGCTTATGTAATTTGGTCTGATCTACGAGATAATCAAGGAGCAACTCCTGTTAATAATGATATTTATATGCAACGATTGACTGTAGATGGTGGATTAGAGTGGGAAGAGGCTTTGGCTGTAGCTAATTCAAGTAATTTATCTAACTCTGCAGATCATACTGATGCAAGGCTAACTGTTGATAGTTTTGGTAGTGCTTTTGTTACTTGGATGGATGATAAGGCTGTTGAGGGCTCTTATGATATATCTGCGCAAAAAATTAATAGTGATGGAATATTATTACTAGATTCAAATAATTCTACTGTATGTAATGCTCCATATCGTCAAGGAAGTCCTATAGTAAGAGATGATGGTAATGGAGGAGCGTTTATTATATGGGGTGACTCCAGAGATGGTAGTATTGGTATTTATGCTCAGCATATTGATGGAAATGGCGATATATCATTATCTTTAAATGGTATTCAATCGTTTTGGGGTATTGATGGTAATACTGTGGGTAGTTTTTCTAATAAACCAAAATCAGTATATTTAGGAAATAATGAGACTGTTATATATTGGACAGATCAGCGATTTGGACAGGAGCTTAAGAATTTTGGTCAAAAAATTTATGATGGTTGGGATAGTCTCCAAAATTCTGATGGTTATGTGTTAAGTAATGCAACAGAACAAAACAATCCAAAATTATCAAATAATGTGAATACTTTGTTGCATATTTTTCCGGAGTCTTCATCTGGGGATATAAAATTAAATTATCAGGCTCTAGATCGAAATTTAAATATATTGGATGCTAATGATTCTGGTAATCTTGTAAATGAGTCTTCAAGTTCACCTCATTATTATGATACATTCGATATTGAATATGCTTCTGATGGTAATTATTTTTTAGCTTTTTCAGAGCTTGAGTTTTTTGCTGCCTATAATATTTTTATTCAAAAGTTTGATGTTAATGGTATACCTTACTTTTCAAGCCCTTTATCTGTAATTTCAAATTTTGGTGCAGATGATAATGTTAAGGCAATACATGAAATTAGTGATCAAGGATTATTAATTATATATGAATCAGAAAGTTTTTTAGGTAGAAGGTTGAAGTCTATAGCTGTTGATTATAGCGGGAACATCTTAAGTGGTGCTAATTCTGATGGTGTAAATGTCTGTGATTTTGAAAGTAATCAATCATATCAATCTTCAGTTAAAGTAGATGGTGGTGTTTTTGTAATATGGAATGATGACAGAGGTGATGGTGATGATATTTATGGTCAACTTATTGATTTAAATGGTTCTGTTTCATCTGAAGCACTTGGAATAGAGGTAGCTGCATATGACAGCTATCAACAAAATCCAAGTATGATATATAATTCACTAGATTCAGAGCTATTTCTTTGTTGGCAAGATTATGTACAAAATAGCTATTATGATATATCATGTAGAACAGTTGATTTAAATAATGATAGTATTTCTTTAAATTCTGTTTTTAAAATAGCTGATACAAGTTCAGCGAATCAAACAAATCCTTTTGTTTTAGCTACACAGTTTGGTGATTATCTTATTACTTGGCAGGATTCTCGGAATTACACTGGTGCGGTTGCTCCTAATGATGATATCTATTTACAGCATTTATCAAATGGTAATATTATTTTTGAATCAAATGGGATTCCTGTTTGTAGTGCTGTATTTTCACAAACATACCCTCAGATTGAATTGTATGATGAAGAAGAAAATTCTTATGTTATTTTTTGGAATGATCTTAGAAGTTCAGGGAAAGCATTTCTATACAATGTTTATGCTCAATCTATTTCATTATCATCTTGTGTTAGTGGAGACTTAAATGAAGATACATTAATTAATGTTCAAGATATTATTGCATTAGTTAATGCAATATTAGCTCCAAACTCTTTAGCAGATATATGTGCTGCTGATTTAAATGGTGATAATCAATTGAACGTTCAGGATATAGTTGCATTAGTTAATTTGATTTTATCAATATAGTTGAAATTTGATTATGTTGAATTGTTTAACATATTTTTTATTGATATTAAGCTTTACCTTTTCTCAAAGTTCGTTGTCAGAACGATATACTACTTACCATGAATTAGAACAAAAAATTATTGAGTGGGATGAGAATTATGGTACTAATTCTAATCCATTCCCAGGTATTCAAAATGAAGGGATTATTTTTCACCATGAGATCATTGGTTATTCAGGTGTAGATAATCTTCCTATTTGGGCAATTAAACTATCTTTCAATGCAAATATTGATGAGGATGAACCCAAAATGTTAATTCTTGGTCAGTGTCATGCTGAGGAAATTTATGGTTTAGAGATTTCAATAAAATTGATTGATTGGCTATTAGATCCATTTGCTAATGCAAACCCAATTTATATACAGTCTTTACTAGCTATTTTAAATGGATCTGAAGTTTGGATTGTTCCAACTCATAATCCAGATGGTCTAAGTGTTGTGCATGGATGGTATGATTCAATAGGTAATTGGAATCAAGATGAATCATTCCGTAAAAATAAATACGATGCAAATGGAAATAATATGTTTGATTTTATTGTAGGTGTTGGAGATGATATAGATGGAGTAGATTTAAATAGAAATTATGATTTTAATTGGATTTTTGGAGACGGTGTTAACCAAGTTGATACTGGGTGTAGCGCAAATCCATCGTATTTATCAAACTATGATTATTACAGGGGGCCTGCACCTTTTTCAGAGCCTGAGATAATAGCGGTTCGTGATTTTGCTTTAGAAAATGATTTTCTTTTATCTGTTGCATATCATAGTTCTAGATCGGGATGTGTTGCTGAAAAAGTTATTTCTCCATGGCTTTGGGAAGAAGAAAAAGGAGCACCAGATTTAGATATAATATCCAGGCTTGGAGAAGAAATAGCTCAGTTAATTCCCAGTGAAGATGGTTTTGGTTATTATTATCCGGGCAATAGTACAAGCATGAGAGGCAATGCGCATGATTGGTTTTATAAAGAGACTGGTTGTTTTCAGTATCTAATTGAGGTGGGTACAAGTAATATGCAGTCTAATAATGTTGATTTAATTGAAGATACTATTGATAGGAATATGGTAGGTTTGCTTTATTTGTTGAAAAAGGGAGCAGGTACAACAATACAAAATGGTCCTTCTGTTTATCAGCTCTCTGGAAAGGTTACAGACAATTTGGGGAATCCACTTGAAGCGGAAGTGAAAATTCTTGAGTTAGATGGACCTATGCTTACGCCAAGATATACAGATGATTTTGGTAGGTTTAGAAGAGTTTTAATTCAGGGCCAGTTTACATTACAGGTAAGTGCATTTGGTTATGAAACATACGTTACTACAGTTAGCGCATCAAGTAGTAGTGTTACGTATCATGATGTGCAACTTAATCAGCTTCCTATGCATAATATGAATATTCAAATTACAAATCCAAATAATTTTCAAAATATAATAGGAGAAATAACTCATAATTATGGATCTGATGTGATAGCATTTGATGGTTCTCTATCAAAGATACTTTCTTATCCTGAGGATCAATATCAATTAAAAATATATGCATTAGATTCATATCCTGAATATATAAATATTGATTTAAATGATAATATGGATATTAATGTTTATTTAAAGAACTCTCGAGTTTTATTTTTTGATAGTTTTGATGATGCTAGCCATTGGTCGGACCTTAATAATCCATTTATAATACATGATGGATACTTAATTAGTCAGGACCCTGATTATTATGAAGCTAATTTAAATATGTCTATTAGATCTCCACTTGACACATATCTGTATACTGAAAGTGAACTCGGTGAAAACTTTGTTATTAATTTAGATATTAGGAATGAGCTAGAGTGGGATTTTGATAAGCTATCATTAATCTTTGAATCTGAAAACACATTATCATCAGTCTTAATTAAGGAAATTTCAGGTCATAAATTTAATATTGATAGTAATGCTTTATCTATACCTTATGTTGGATCATTAGATGATTTTTATTTGAAGTTATTATTTCAGACAGATAATACCGTAAATTATAGAGGTTTTTTTATAGATTATATTGAAGTTTTATTCCCAGAGTGTCCAAAGGGTGATTTGGATCTTTCTGGAGTTTACAATGTTACTGATATTGTTACGATGATTAATGTTATATTAGGTTTAGATGTTAATTTTCAAGATAACATAATTTGCAGGTCAGATTTAAATAATGATGAAATAGTAAATGTAGTTGATATTGTTTCTCTTGTTGATCTTATTTTGAATAATTGAAAATAATATGGTTAAAAATAAAAAAATAATACTTGTGATGATAATGATGATTGGCTTCATCTTTGCAGTTAAGCCATTAGCATTTAGAGGTTTTGATCTAGAGTCTTCAAATGAAATTTATGGAAGGGGAGATTATCTCATAGTACTTGGAAGTAGTACGCTAAATTCTTTTTTGATAGATGAAAATCTTGGTGGTGATTTTGTTAAATTTAAGCAGTCTCAAGGTTTCAATGTAAATATTATAGCTTATGATGATTTAGGCTTCACAACTCCTGAGCAGTTAAGAGATTACATTCATTTAAATTATGATAATGGAATGCTAGAGTATGTGTTATTTATTGGAGATGTGAATGGCGAATATGCTATCCCACCATTTACAATACAATCATACAATGAACAGGAAATTGATGTTACAGATTATCCTTATACATTTATAGATGTGAATGACTATCAAAATCCAAAATTTTTAACAGGAAGATGGCCCATACGAGATATACCTGAATTATTAGCTGTTAAAGTTAAAAGTATTCAGTATGTTACTAATGAAAATTTAATTGATTTTGGTGATGATTTAACTTTTTATAATGATGCATTACTTGTAGCTGGTAATTATAAAACAGCTGATGGAGCAGAAGTTCCTCCAAATGAGTGGCCTGTTACTCCTGTATGGACGTCTTTATGGCTATATGATGAGTTGTTAGATTATGGATACGCTAAAATTGACACTGCTTTTTTTCATCAAAATAATTATCAGACTGCAGAAAACAATCCGCTTATAAAATCTAAATGGGATGAAGGTATTGGAGTTGTCAATTATAGAGGTTGGGGAGATGCAACTGGTTGGCATAAACCATCTTTTCATTTGCAGGAAGCAACATCATTGTCAAATCAGTGGCGATTACCTGTGGTTATGAGTTTTGTATGTAATACAGGTGATTATGGAAATGATTATATCGATCCAGCTGGTTATAGTAAGTGCTTTGGTGAACTATTAGTTACTTCCGGTTCTATTATAACGCCAAAAGGAGCCGCTGCAATGGTAGGTCCTTCTGATTTAGATACGGATACTAGATTTAATAATGTGATGTGTGGTGTTATGTGGGATGGAATTTTAAGTGGAAAAACTCCAGAGCTTGCTTCTGCTCTTCATTATGGTAAAAATGCACTTATCAATGAATTTGATGGCCTTGTAATTGAAAATACGGATAATATGACATTTGATTTTTTCTATCATCATGTTTATACTGTATTAGGAGACCCAAGCTTACCAGTTCTATTAGAAAAACCAAAAATAATGAGAACAACAATTGATCAAGTGGAAAATATTGATAATTATGGACATAGTGTAGCTGATAGTCCATTAACTAATTCGTATATACAATTAAGAATAACTGATGAAGATGGCTCACCGCTAGAGGATGTGGTTGGCGTATTGTTTGCTGATAATGAGCCCTTTTTAAATTCAGATGGACTGCTATATAAAGGGGTATCAAATTATGTTGGTAATTTAACATTTGATTTTGATTTATCTACTGATGCAGATTTAGATTTATATTTAAATAAAGCTCAATATTTACAAAGAAAAATTTCTATAGATTATCTTGCACTTGAAAATAATGTTTCACCAGATTTAGATATTACTATTGAGCTTATTGGTGAAATAAATAATGATATATATGCAGTTCCAGGTAATGATTATAACCTAAATATTACAATCACTAATTCTAGTCAATATGATTTGGATAATATAAATTTAAGCGATGTTTGTTTTAAGCCAAAGGATTGGCATATATATTTAGGGTGTGATGACTTCATTTCAAGTTCAGATGATTTTTCTATTCCATCTGGACAAAGTTATCTAATTAATGAGTCTTTACAAGTACCAAGCTCGATATCTTCTGGTGATATAACTTTTATACATCTTGGTTTTAATCATAACATATTTGATTTAGGTATGTATCCTATTGAGATTATTGTCAGTAATGATTCTTCTGAGTATTTAGAATCATTACCTTCTCCAGAAAGTTATTATGGGTATAGAGCATATGATAACTTTGATATGAATTACGATGATGCTCCTGAATATAGTTGGATAGAGCTAAATATAGTCAATGAAGCTGAAAATTTAGGTTTGGAAGATGACACCTTAATTAAAAAAGCTTTGCCTTTTGATTTTAAATATTTTGGTAAAACATATAATCAAGGTGAAATGTTAACAATATGTTCAAATGGATGGGTTTCTTTAGAAGATACGGATATAGATCATTTTTGGAATTTTTCTATACCAAGTCCTATGGGTCCATCTGCTATGATCGCACCATTTATGGATGATTTAGATGATAATAATGGTTCTGAGCCTTTTAATGTATGGTATTTTTATGATCAGGTTAATCATAAGTTGATTATTGAATGGGATAATGTTTCAAATGGGGAGGATGATGAATACTGCCCAAATTGTGTTAAAGAATCTTTTCAAATGATTTTATTTGATCCGCAATATCATCAAACTATTTCTGGAGATGGTGAGATAGTTTTTCAATATAAAAGTATCTATGATATAGATCAGAATGGTGTTTATTCAACAATTGGTATTGAATCTCCAGAGCAAAATGATGGTGTTCAGTATTTATATAATAATAATCCTGGTCTTGGATCTTTTTGGCAATCAGATGAATTAGATGGAAAAATTTCTGGCATTGCAATTAAATTCACTACTGGCAATAATAGTAGCTGTTCGTTATATGATATTAATCAAGATGGTATTGTCAATGTTCAGGATATTGTTGCAGCTGTAAGCTTTGCTTTGGGAACTAGTGTTCCATTAAGCGATCAATTGTGTGCAGCTGATACTGATGGTAATGGTTTTATTAATGTGGTTGATATTGTTGCTATTGTTAGTGCAGCGTTAGGATCACTATAGAATTTTATAAATGTTTTCAGGCGGTCTTCCTATTACTGCCTTTTCATCTCTTACAATGATCGGTCTTTCAAAAATTTTAGGATATTTAATAATTAATTCTATTAAATCTGAATCCTTCATTCCTTTTTTAAAATTTGCTTTATAATCACTATCGTTTACTCTGATTATATCAATAGGCGATAAATTTAATTTTTTTAACAGGCTCTTTATTTGATTATAAGTAAATCCATCTTTTAAATATTCAATGATAGTAAAACTTTTTTTTGATTTTTCAAGAATCTTCACGGATTCTCTCGATTTTCCTCAGCGTGGATTATGATATATGAAAATTTTCATTTCTCTAAAATTTAATTTAATTAAAATTATATATGTTATAACTTAATACATATTAAGTATATAATAAAAATATTTTATATTATTTGCATAATAGCAAATTTTTATTTAAATTTTTATTATACTTGTTCAAATGATTGATAATAAAGATAAAAAGATAATAGAAATTTTGAAGATTTCTGGTAGAGAGCCTGCTAGTGGTATATCTGAAAAAGTTGGTATATCAGTCCCTACTGTTATTGATCGTATTAAAAAATTACAAGAATCGGGTGTAATAAAGGGGTATAAAGCAGTTATAGATACTAAAAAAATAGGTTTAGATGTTTCTGCTTTTATAACAATTATTTCAGAGTCATCTTCAAAATATTCAAACTTTGTTGAATTAGCAAAGAAGGAAGTAGATATTAGTAAATGTTTTACAACTACTGGTAATGGTTCTCATGTATTATTGGTAAATACAAAAAATACTGAATCGTTAGAAAGGCTTCTTAGGAATATTCAACAATGGCCAGGTGTAAGTAGGACTGAGACTCAAATAATTTTATCATCGTATAAGGACTAATATAAAGGAGAAATAAATGGACAAAGTTAAAGCAGAGTATATATGGATTGATGGACATACTCCAACTTCTAAATTAAGAAGTAAAACTAAGGTTGTTGATGGGCCTATTGATAGTGTATCTGAATTACCAGATTGGGGTTTTGATGGGTCTAGTACACAACAGGCAGATGGATCTGATAGTGATTGTTTATTGCGTCCTGTATCTTTTTTTCCTGACCCAACTAGAGGAAAAAATGATATTTTAGTTATGTGTGAAGTATTTAACGCGGATGGCACGGTTCATAAGAGTAATAAGCGAGCAGCTTTAAGAAAGTTATCTGAAAAATTATCAAACGAAGAATGTTGGTTTGGTATAGAGCAAGAATATACTTTTTTTGATGGAATTAAGCCTCTAGGGTGGCCAGATAATGGCTTTCCAGCACCTCAGGGAGGGTATTATTGTGGTGTTGGTTCAGATGAAGTATATGGTAGAGATATCGTTGAAGATCACTTAGAAGCTTGCTTGTTAGCAGGTCTTGAAATATCGGGAATCAATGCTGAGGTTATGCCAGGTCAATGGGAGTTCCAGGTTGGTCCAGTAGGCCCACTTGCTGTATCTGACCAGCTGTGGGTTGCAAGATGGCTTTTGTATAGAATAGGTGAAGATTATGGCGTAAGCGCAACTTTAGATCCTAAACCAGTTAAAGGTGATTGGAACGGGGCTGGGGCTCATACCAACTTTAGCACCAAAGCTATGAGAGAAGAAGGTGGCCTTAAAGTTATTGAGGAAGCTTGTGAAAGATTATCGAAAAAACATAGTGAGCATATTGCTGTTTATGGTTCAAATAATGAAGAAAGACTTACCGGTCTACACGAAACATGTAGTATAAATGATTTCAGGTATGGTGTAAGTGATAGGGGTGCTTCTATAAGAATTCCAATGGCTACAGCAAATGATGGTTGCGGCTATTTAGAAGATAGAAGACCTTCAGCAAATATGGATCCATACGAAGTATGTTTCGCATTAATGGACACTATTTGTGATAAAAAAATGGCTGAAGTTTAAAGCGAGTTCAATTGTAGGGTGAAATTTTAAAAGGTTTCACCCTACTATAAAATAAATCCTATTATTTTTTATTACAACTTATGAGTATTATTGTAATAAATTAATCCAATTATTATAAATTTTATGAACGGAATAGAACCAGAATTAATTCAATTTTTAATCATTATTTCATTAATGATTATCTCATTTACTTTTGAAATTGTACCTATGGAGGTTACAGCTCTTGGTGCAGTTGGTTTATTATTAGTTTTTAATATAATTTCTGTTGATGAAGCTATTGCAGGATTTGGTAATAAAGCGGTTATTACTATTGGAGCAATTTTTATCATAAGTAAAGCACTAGTCAAAACAGGTTTTTTAGAGGTTCTTTCTAATTATCTATATAAGATGGGTGGCAATAATAAATGGATAACTTTTACTATTTTTTTTATTACAACATCGATTATATCTGGGTTTTTAAATAATACAGCAGCTGTTGCTATATTTATTCCACTTGCATTTAAATTATGTCAAAAATTCCATATTAGTCCTACTAAAATATTGTTACCTCTTTCTTATGCAGCGATTTTTGGAGGGACCTTAACTTTAATTGGTACATCAACAAATTTAATTGTTAATTCTTTTTTAGAAAACAATACAAACATTCAGCCATTCAAAATGTTTGAATTTACAAAGCTTGGTTTGATTTTTTTTGCTGTTGGAACAGTTTATAATTTAATTATAAGTAGATGGATTCTTCCTTCAAGGGCAATTACTTCATCACTTACACAAAAATATCATTTAAGTACATATTTAACGGAATATAAGCTAGAAGAGGATTCAGTTTTATTGGGTAAGTCTATTAATGATTTAAAGGTTAAAGATAAATTTGAGTTTGATGTAGTTAAAGTAATTAGAAATAAAATTGATTTAACCATTTCACTTAATGATGCTGTTATTAGAAAAGATGATATTTTATTAGTTCAAATAAATGTAAAAGATATAATGTCTTTCAAAAAAGAGTTAGGCTTGTTGTTATTATCTGATATAAAGTTATCTCAAAATGAGCTTTTAGGAAATAATCATGTTTTAGTTGAGGGCTTAATTGCTCAAAATTCAACCATAATTGGTAAAACTTTAAGCCAATTAAATTATAGGCAGGCATATAATTCTTTTGTATTAGCAATAAAAAGACAGGCAGAATTACTTCGAGACAAAGTTGCTCATATTAAATTAAAATTTTCTGACACTCTATTGATTATGATTCCTAAAGATAAAATTGAAAAGCTAAGATCATCTAATGATTTGATTATATTAGAGGAGCTGGATATACATCTTCGCTATGAACGATATTGGTGGTTGTCAATTCTTGTTTTACCCTCAATTATGATATTAGCATCATTTCAAATTATTGCAATTTCTGAAGGTGCTATTTTAGGGGCTATTTTGTTGCTTGTTTTGCGTTCATTATCTATGGAAGATGTATACGAAGCTATTAATTGGCCTGTTATATTTTTAATTGCATTATTAATACCTATTGGAACAGCAATGGATAACACAGGTGCTGCAAATTATTTAAGTGATTATATTTTACATTTAATAACTACTTTAGATTTATCTGTATCGGACCAAATATTTTATGTTATATCTATACTATATTTAATTACCTTTATAACCTCTGCATTTATTTCAAATGCTGCGGTTGCTATTATTTTATCTCCATTAGCTATTTTATTAGCGAGTCATTTTCAATCGCTAAGTGTAGTTGAAACTATAGATCCAACACGAGCATTTTTAATGTCTATTTGTTTTGGTGCTTCAGCTAGCTTTATGACTCCGATAGGCTATCAAACAAATCTTATGGTATTTGCTCCTGGTCAATATAAGTTTAAGGATTTTATGTTTGTAGGTATTCCGTTAACTTTAATTTTTTGGCTTATTGCAATGTATTATATCCCTATTTTTTGGCCATTTATAATAAGTTGATTTTAGTATCTTTATTTTATAAAGATTGCGTTACATAATTTTACTTTATTATATTTGGTTTGTCCCTCGATTAATATTTAATTACAAAGGCAACAAAGGAGATGCTTTTTTATGAAATTTTTCACTTTTAAGAAACAATTATTTTTAACCTTACTACTAACTTCATTTATACTTGCAGATCCACCTTCAAGTTGGGATACAGATAATGATGGACTTTTTGATCATATAAATGATTATCAAAATAGTG
>CAJWAW010000016.1 GCA_913020255.1 uncultured Fidelibacterota bacterium
TCTTCCCAATATAATAAAATCTCACTATCATTTATTCTTTCAGATTTAATATTACCAGATTTACCATCTACACCATAATAAATTTCCATACCATTATTACCTAAAGTTAATTCACCTTGTGAATTTAAATGTTGAGTGTATATACCACCACTTCCAGATCTTCCATCTTCCCAAATAATAAATGCTGAACCATTACCATCTTTTCTAATAACAGGACTCTTTTGAATTAAAGCAGCATTAGATACAATTAAACCATTTTCAGGCATAGTAGTTAAGTTTTCAGCGCTAACATGCTGCACATATACATCTGCTTCATCACCACCATTTCTATCGTCTTGCCAAACAAAATAAGCCCCTCCATCACCACTAACAGACAATCGTGCTCCTGTTTGAGCATCTTGAGCAGTACATACTGGTAAACCATCTACAGGCCATTGAATTGGATCATCTTGAGATGCTATAATTTTTTGCGCATAAATATCACTATTACCATTTTGATCACTATACCAAACTACATACGCCCCAGAATCATCTGCTTTAACTCTTGGCTTTGTTTGAGAAGAAGAAAGTCCTTCAGTTAGAGGTAAACCTTGAGGAAAATCTTGAAAATAAGGATCTCCATTTACCCATAAATATTGCATATAAATATCAAAGTTTTGATTTCTATCATCTTGCCATGTAGTCGCTGTTATTCCTTCTGTTCCACAACAACCAGCAGCATATGTTATTTTCGCATAATTCTGATCACCTTCTGCATCACAAATTGCAATTCCCCCATCTTCAACTGTGCTCCATAAGGTAGTAATTGTTCCATCATCATGATTTGCTAACATCCTTTGACCAAAAATATCCAAATTTCCATTTCTATCATCAACCCATGCCATAGCAGCTTCTCCAAGGCCTGCAATCTCTAAACTAATTCCATTATGATGAGAATCGTTTGTCATAATAGGAACACCCTCTCCAGGATTTATAATTTGATTATCAGATGAAATATGAGTTGCATACACATGCTCGTACTGACCAACAGTAAAGTCTTTCCAAATAATATATGCGCCACCATTACCATCTTTACACATATTTGGACTTCTTTGAGCTCCATCTTTAACTACAATAGGTTGTCCCTCAAGAGACCAAACTAAAGTACCATCAGATAGAACATGCTGAGCATAAACATCTCCTTTTGTGTCAGGCTCACTCCTATAATCAATCCATACAACAAAAGCACCACCATTATCATCTCCAACTATCAATGGATCTTCTTGTCTTCCATAAGCTGTAGTTACAGCAACGCCTTTTTCACCCCATAAACGATTACCTTGAGCATCAATTTTTTGAACATAAACATCCCTCATACTATCTCTAGTATCAGACCAAGCAAAAATAATTTCGCCTGTTTGCCCATCAGCCGCACCTCTCTGCCATTCAATGTGCTGACCTTGCCTGATTGGCGCCCCATCATCTATCCAATCAAATTGAGCTATAATTAAATTAAATATTAAAGATAAAAATAAAAATCTAAAGACCATTAAAAACTCCTATTATTTTAAATTATAAATATAAATTCCATCCTCGGTTGAAACTATGATATTATTACCATCTACTTTGACGTGATTTGAATAAGGGGTTTCAATTTGACCTATATAATCAATATTTAAACCGCCATTCCACTGATATAACAAACATCCATCATGCCCTGCAGATAATGCTATAGTACCATTATCTTCACTAATATTGTTAATTGTATAGCCATTAGCTATAGATAAGTTATCAATAACACCACCATTATCATCAAGTAAAGATATGTAACAACCATTACTTGTTGACAAACCAGCAAAAACAACCAAATCTTTTACAAATACTGAATTTACTTCTCCCGAAAGATCAAATGAAGAATGTACATAAGGATAAAATCCTCCATTTGGTTCAAAAATACCACCTAACCCCGGATTGTAATAATCAAAAGTAGGATTTTCACATACCACTCTATCATCATCAACATTTCCTGAAGAAACAAAATCTGTAAGAATTTCATACGTATTACTATCAAAACATGTTGATTCAGATACTTGCTTTAAAACTTTAACTCCCAATTCACCATTAGAAACAACTAACAAACCATCGTTAAAATGTATTTTCTCTGGTAATATTCCAAAATTATAAGAGAACTCACACGAAGGACTAGCATTTTGCTCAGGAAATAAATCACCTCCAGAAATATCATAAAGCCCTTTCCATACAACGGAAGTTGAATATTCATCAAAATCTCCAATAGTCCCTTCATCATCACTCTCAGATGAAGAATGCTTAACAAGAGAAAAGACATTGATAGCATTTGGATTAGATTCATCATCAATTGCTGTACTAAGCCATGTTCCACCGTAACAATCCTGTAAATAATAATCAACATACTGAGTTGCACTTTGATCTAATTTATGTAACCATATTCTATCATATATATCTGTTATAAAAGCTATATCATGACTTTGAGAAATAATTACTTCTTGTGCACGGTTATCACCCATAGAATCATCTAAAATAGAATCATTATAAACTGAATCAACAGACACAATATCACCCATAGCATCTCTATTAACATCATAAACAATAAAACCATGATAGTTTGCTGCTACTATCATTGAATTTTCATTCAAATCGACATCCATTGCTTCACCATAAGTATTAATATATGTAACTAAATCAGCTACACTATTACTCTCACGTTCTAACTGATCTATGCATGCAAATAATAAAAAAGATAATATAATTATATATAATTTCATGTTTACCTCAATCTAAATTTAAAAATTATAAACAAACTTTAACCACAATTCATTTCTTTGATGATTTTTATAACCCTCAACCCAAGAAACTTCAGCATTGCTAGATGAAGATACCTGTCTTAAAAAGTGTCTTGCAGAAGCATCGAGACTAATTGCTTTAGTTATTTTTTTAGAAACCTCTAATCTTATATCGTAATCTGAATAGGTTTTCCAATTATCTGAATTGTAATACCAAGATTCTAAATCATAATATCTGTGATTAAAATAAAATTTAAACCCTACACTCGATATAAAAGATTTTTTAAATGATTTTTTAATATACATCTTAAAACCATTCCTTACATATGAACGATCCATTTTAGAAGATTGAATCATCTCAGAATCATTATATGAAATATTATCAGAATTGTAATATAGATATGTAAAATTAGAATAATATGATTTAAACATTTTTGACTTTAGCGTTGCTTCAAATCCATATATCCTACTATCAAATTCAGTGAAATTTTTATTATAAAATTGATTATTGAGAATAAATCTATAATCTATCCAAGTCTTGTTTAAAGGTATTTTATGGGAAAAAGATAAATATACTGTTTCATTCGAAAAAGAACATGGATAATAGTCAATAGGAGCTAAATCTCTATCAATGTACGTTCTTAAATAATAATCTGGCAACAAAGAATAAGAAAACTTAATCCATGAATATGGAGCCAGCTTCATTTCAAAACGTCCTGAAAAAGAAACATATGATTTTAATTGAGAGCTGCTATAATAATTATATTTAGATTTAAATATAAAATTTGTTTTATAAGATTCTATAATCTCAGGAGAAATTTTAATCTGAAATGATGAAGAAAAGATTCCGGAATCATACGTTTTAGAATCTCCTAAATAATCATTATCAGTATCCTCTTCAATATGATAAGCATTAATCTCTATATCTGAGAATCTCATAAAATTATCATCATAACCTAAAGATGTTTCATATTTAAAAGAAGCTGATAACCCTAAACATAAAACACTAACTAAAGATAAAGATAATTTTAATAATCTAACTATTAGGATCATAATTCCTCATCTGCCTACTTATTTGCCTATAACTAATGAAACCAACATAAATAGTGCTACCCAAACAAATAAATAGCCCTAACCAAACTATTAACATATTAAATTTTCGCGTATAATAAAGGCTACCCTTACCTATATCTAATAACCCATCCTGATCTAAAAAAAACTCTCCTTGATTCCATTCTCCATCATTATTCGTGTCTGTAAAAATCTCAGTATTCCCATTCAAATTTTGACTCCATTTAAATCCATCTTGATCCCACTTTCCATTACCAACCATATCTAAATCACTCGAAATAGGAGAATTAAAATAACCAATATCAGTCCCTTTGATTAACTTTTCAATTTCTATAATATTAACAATAGGAATATCAATATCACAAAATTTAGCAATTACACTTGTTCTTTTATCAAAAGAAGGGATAAGACTGAGAACTTTAGATGCTTGAACAAACCCATAATGTTCTTTTAATTTATTCTTACCTTTAAATCCAAAACTAGCAACTCCCCCTCCAATATTAATATAAGCCTTATAGCAAGACAGAGTATTATCACTACAATTATCTTCATATAAATCAACTCTATTGTTAATACTGGTTTTTAGAATAGAGCCTATCGAATCATTAAGCACTTCCTGGTTACTTAGACCATGCAAAACAAATAATTCATCTAAACTCTTATTAGGGTAAAGAGAAAGCATCAAACTATCAAGACTTTGCCTTTTCTCATCTCCTCCGTAAATTTTTCTATAACGAGTTCCCTTTTTTAAATAATCTGCACCACCTCCATAAGTGAATTTATTACTAACATGACTAATTAAGTCTTTATCATATAAAATCTTTTCCATTTTAGGCCATGATAAATTCATATCTGTAGCACCCCAACTAGAAGCACCAAGAGATGAAATTGTTACATAATTTAACCCCATTGATTCACATGCCATTAAAACCGCGATATTAGCTCCCGGCATTGAACCTGTCATTGAAATAGCAATTGTATCACCTGGAGATAAACCCGCTTTGGTAAATTGATCTATAATTAAAGCAGAAAAATTAGGTTTTAAAACAGTAGATTTAGCCTCATATTTACCTATATCAGTCAAAAGAGGGCTAGTCTCTGTATTTAAAAATACTAAACGACTATCAAATGGGTCCCTAGATAAAAATGGATATTTTCTACCATATTTCTTTAAAATCCCTAATGCACTTTGCATCTTATTTGCAGATTCAATCTTTAAATCATAATCTGACGATTTATAAGTTAAAATTGATGAAGAAACAATGTAGTACACCAATATATTAACCAATGCAATAAGTACTAAAATTCTAGTCTTTTGTATCGAAGGTCTAAACATAAAAAGAGCCTCCACTTATAATAATCATAATAAGCCGAGTTGAAATAGCTATAATCATAATAACACTTATAGTTTTAAGTGTTCCCTGTCTATCCATCCAACTTGCTATTAATCCTGGAATAATATTTCCAATTGACGATAAATCAAAATTCATAAATGTATACATATCTGGATTGAAATAAATTTTTGAAATATAACCAAAAAGGAAACCTAGCATTAAGCTTAAGACTAAACGCCTCTTTCCATATACAAAAATAAAATTTGATAAAACCTTTATTATTAAAACAACTAATATTGCAATAGAAAATGTCACTATAATTTTAAATGGCTCATGAAGATAAAGAGCTATATAGCCAGGAACTATAACACCACCAGCAGTAACTCCTAAAGTTTCTGTAAGAAACAAGCTTAAGCACATCCCTATTCCTATAGCTACACCTATAAATTGAGAATTCTCAATCAACTTTAAACTCCTTCATTTCTTTCATTAGTATTTCTCCCCAACCAACAATATTACCTATTCCTAAAATTACAAAATTAGATAAAGTATTATCCATGAATTTAATCAAATCTTTCTGTTTTATAGAATAAGGAAATTCATAAATGCTAATATTTTTATTTTTATCTGACATTTTTTTTAATTCAGAAGGGAAATTTTCACCTCTTAATATCAAAACTTCAGGCTTTAATCTATCAAAAATTAAATTAATCAATTGAACTGTTCTATACTGTCTATCTAAACGCGTATTTAGAAAAATTGCAAACTTATCTCTTTTTAACCTTTCATTAATCATGTCCCAAGTCTTCAGAGTAGATGCAGGATCATTAGCAGCAAAAGCATTAATAAATTCAAAACCAGTATTTTTATATCTTATTTTCCATATAGTTAAAGCTCCAGGATCAGGATTACATTTGCTCATACCTTCTAAAGCTACACCTTTATCTACTCCACATAACTCACACACCTTAATCGCTAAACTAATATTTTCTTTATGCTCTAAATATTGAAAATTAGAAATATCTTTGTTACCTAAATCAGATGTGTCACAAGAATGAAAATCACTATTTCTCTTTAAGGAAATATTTTTTAATAATTCAATTTGCTTATCTTCAGATGTAACCATAATACCATTAAAGGGAATAGTATTTCCCATTGATTTTGTAATTTGCTCAATTGAAATTCCCATTTCATCTAAATGATCAGGCCTAACATTTGTCATAACACCAATTGTTGATTTAACAATTTTATGCTCTGATATCCATTGATACTGCGGATTAACAGCCATACATTCTATTACTAAAGCATCTGGCTTAGATTTAGAAAAACGTCTAATAAGAGAAATTTGTTCACCTATGGAGGCAGACCTTAGTCTATGAATATATTTATCATTTCCATCTTCATCAATGATACGAGGAGAAGTTCCAGTTGTTTTAGCTAAGGTTTTTAAACCTCCAGCCCTTAAACCAGAAGCTATTAATCTTACAACGCTTGATTTTCCCCTAGATCCGTTCACATGGATTCTAATTGGTATTTTAGATAGGCTTTTTGAATGAACTTGAAATTCAATAATCCCAAAAACTAAAATCAATATTACTAGTACAATTAAAATTAGTTCCATTTTACATTCCTTGAATAAATATATGAGTTCTTATTTAATAAGAGCTTAATTATCAAGTATACTACTAACCAATATTACTACATCTAAAACATTTAATATTCCATCCTGATTCATATCACCTATATAATCTGGTTGAGCTTGATCTAATATCATTGCTAATAATAAAACAACATCTAAGACATTTAATAATTCATCCTCATTTAAATCTCCATATAAAACAAATGGAGACTGTGTAGTAATAAAAATAGCTGACTGACTACTAAGCCTAGCAGCTCCTCTTGGATATTCATTGTTAAAAGTGTATTGCAAACCTTCATTACTATACTTATTCTCTATACCAATAGTCGTATAACACCCATGGTCTGGTCTATCACCTTCAGGGTAATAGCCATTTGAAGTATTATTAAATGTTTTATATTGTATTTTTATTTCACCATCACCAGTTGGAGTATCGCTACCATTATATAGTATTGCCTGAAAATCTTCATCAGAATTATTATCTTCAGTTCTCATGTCTGACCATTCAATAACTACATATTCACATTCTATATCAAGATTTTCACAACCATCAGGAAATGCTTTATAAAAGACATCACCACTACTACTTGTTTTCATATCATCCCAAAAAGCAGCAATCATTGGTGCCGGACCACCTGCTCCTGGAATAGGATAATTCCTAAATGATAATAAATCTGTTCTACCTAAAGCAATCCATCCATTTGTACTTACTGTGATTTCGGTATACGTATCTCCATAGAAATTAAATTCAAATGGCAACTGAACAAATTCAGTACTATTAGTTGCATTGTTTCCATCACCACCATCAATAAGATTTAAATCTTCTCCATCTCCCCCATAATTTGTATCAATTTCAATCCAGTCATAAACAGGAGCTGACTCATAACCCGTATCTTCATCACCATAAATATAATAGCCATATGGATTTGGACCCAATGGATCAGTATCTTCCACAATACCAACTGTAAGATTAACAAAATTACTTCTGCTGTAATTATTATTATCTTCAATCTTTACTTCGATTGGCAAAATTGTTCCATTTACAATATTACTACTAAACGAGACCATCGAAGATGAAGGAGAAACTCCAATATCTCCAACAGCCACATCTCCAAAATCAATTGTTTGATTATCAAATTCAATTAAATTAGAAGTAGATGAAAGAAAACCCTGAGCATTATAAGAAGGCATATTACCATTATTTTGAATCTGTAAAAACACATCCACTGATTCACCTGGCATAGGTGTAGCACTAGCTAAAAAATCTACAATATCAAGTTTAGCTGAATTAATTGAAAAAGGAAGATAAACAGACCAATTATTATCATGATTATCTGTAAGATTTAAAATTAAATTTATATCATCTCCAAATATTGCATCTTCTGAAATATTTATAGTTAAATCTTCCTGCATTCCAATATATTCATCAGGGGACATATAAATCCATGATGTATTTCCATCTATAATATCGACTAAATTACTACTTGAAGTTAACTCACCTGAAATCCAACTAATATTTTCATTTCCAACTGACCCAATACTAATCATAGGGAATGTATAATTTTGGCCAGGACTTGATTCCAAATCTCCATCCCATACAATATCAATTGCATAGTCATCTAAGAAAGTAACAGCATCTTCTAATGGCCTATAATTTTGCTTTGTTACTGTAACATACATAATACCTGTTTCATCTATATCATTCCAATCAAATGATACATTTCCATTACTATCAGTATAATTTGATTCAAATATAACATCATTACCCATCAAAAGAGTGACTCTTGCATTTTCTACTAATTCTCCATGTGTATTAGAGATAGTTAAATTCATATAATTTGCACCTAAATACATCTCATTTGACAATCCGTCAATCACAAAATCTTTAGGTGTATCAGTCCATAAATGAAGAGCAGGATCGCCCATAAGATTAGTCCAGGCACTAAAAGCACCTACACAGTCTCCAGGATTACCTGGATATGTATGGTATATAGCTAAACGACCAGCTGTTGTAGCACTCCCTGCAAAACTCAATCCTTGAGCATATATTCCATCATAAATACCCATATCAAGTATATTATTATATGCCGTATGAGTCCCTGTAGTTGATATACCTACACACCCTACAGCTCCCTTTGGATTACTTACAGACCCAACCCGTATAAAATCCTCACTATCATCATCATAATTATAATCACCTGTTCCGCATGTTAATACAGTTGCAAATGGTGTGTAATATCCATTTGAAAGATTATTTCCATTACTTGGCATATATGCTCCACCACTTCCATATATTCCTCTATAATTATAATACATTATACCTTCGTTAAAATTATCTTCTAAAAAATCTTCTAGCTGAGAATCACTACCACCATTATGATCAACAGCAACATCTAAATGTCCATTAGCATGCATAATCTCTCTAATCCACTGACTAGTAATTGCACAAGATAGACCTGATTGAGTTGGATCTCCAATAAGTGCAGACCTATCAAACCAACCTAAATCTGTTTGTAATTGTGCTTTTTCATATTGAATCGTTTTGTTGATAATATTATTTAAATCACTACTACTATCTGCAGAAATTCTTCCGATTACAACTTCAGGCAAAAGATCATTACCATCTATATAGGTATATTTTACATCACTTGCACCTTCATAAGTATTCCAACCAGAACCCCATTCATAGTAGTCACACGCGATATTATAAGATCCCCCCACATCTCCAACAAGACCAACAATTTCAGGAGGATTTGTCCATAAATAATAAGCATTACTAATAAAGTTATTAATAGCGCTCTCACTACTACCAGATTCAGAAGTAGAAACAACTGTAACTTCATACCCTTGTTTATGCCTCCATTCAACTAAATCTTGAAAATAACCATTTGAACATGAAGAACCACCGCATATATATAGAATTGAAGGCGTTTGATAATCTTCTGATCTAGTAGATCTTTCATAATTAATTACAGAACTTTGATAAAACTCTTCAAAAACTCTTGATTTTTTTTCTGGCTCAAAATATTCGAAGGTACTATCACCTGTTTCTTTAATATTAATTTTAACCGACTTATACACTTCAAGTGTTTTAGTATCAGAGGAATATTTGTAAGGAGTTATTCCAATTTGATTTAATACAATTCCCCTCATAACTTGAGGCTCAGATACATATATATTCTCCTCTGGATACACAGAATAAAATTCACCATTATCTGTTTTATAATTTTCTAATTCAATATTATCTAACACATATGATTCCAAGACCTCATAATCAACCTCATAAGTTTTATTTGGATTTATTTGAAATAATGTTGAGTAAACAGGTAACTGAGGCTTTCCCTCATCCATAGTTAAGCCAATTAAATCATTGGTAATAAATTTAGATTTACCATTTTTATTATCTAATTCAATATCATGAGATTCAAAAACTATTGATGAAAAATCTTCTTCTGAATGAACCAAAGTGAAATTATCTTTTACCGATAAATGATTCGATGAAAATAAAAACCCAAAAACTAATAAGAATATAATTTTACTCTTCTGCATTATAATACCTTTCTCATATTGATGAAACAGACTCTATTTTACAAAATAAATCACATCAAATATAGGTCTGTTTTGTTTCAATTTGTAATTTAAAAATTGGTAGTTAAAATAGAATTAACAAGCAATACAATATCAAGAACATTTAAAATTTGATCTTCATTCATATCAGCATTCTGATCATACATACCATCTAATATTAAATTAACTAACAAAACTATATCTAGTACGTTTATAAGATCATCATCATTAATATCGCCTAAAGTACCAAAATCAGGCAATTCTGAAGTAATTAAAATTGCGCTATTATTATATAGAGGAGATGCTCCTTCAGCATATCGGAAATTAAAAGTATATTCTAACCCTTCATTTCCATACTTGTTTTCTATACCTACTGTTGCATAACAACCATGAGTTGGGGTTCCTCCTTCTGGATAATATCCATCAGAAGTATTGTTAAATGTTTTATATTGTATTTTAATATCTCCATCCCCTGTTTCAGAATTAGGGTTTGGATATAAAATAACCTGAAAATCTTCTTCAGAATTATTATCATAAGTTCTCATATCAGACCATTGAACAATAACTGACTGTTGACTAGGACCATTATCTATAAACTTATATAATACATTACCACCTGAAGTAGTTTTCATATCATCCCAAAATGCAGCAATCATTGGAGAAGGGCCTCCGGCACCTGGAATTGAATAATTTCTAAATGATTCTATAGTCGTCCTACCAAGTGCAATCCAACCATTTGCACTAATTGATATTCGATCATATGGCTCACCATAAAAATAAAAATCAAATGGTAAATTTATAAACTTTGTACTATTACCATTAGCATTTCCATTTCCTGGATCATATAAATCCAAATTAGTACCATCACCACCATAATCCGGGTCAATTTCTATCCAATCATAAACTGGGGCTAAATTATAATCAGTATCTGCCATATCATATATGTAATAGCCATGCACATCAGGCCCTAAAGGAGAAGCACGATCAATTTCACCTATAGTTAAGTTTAAATACTCAGACCTAGAGTACCCATCTGAACTAGTAAACTTTAATTCTACAGGAAATACAGAACCTTTAAAAATTGATTCATCATAGGATAAGACAACATTATCCTCAATAGTATCACTTAATATATTTTCTCCAACTTGAAGATTCCCAAAATTTATATTAGAATCAATTATAGAAATTTTATTTGTCGGAGATATCATTTCTAAATCTAAATTTTCTATTGCTAAATTTCCATTATTTTGAATAGATATTGACATAGTAACAGTAGAACCTGGCTCATCTACACCTTCAACAATATAATGATCTAAAATATCTATTTTAGGAGATATAATAGATAAAGGTACATAGAAATTCCACTCATTATTATTGTACGATATATTTAAAAGTAAATTTAATTCATCATTAAAAATAGCTTCAGGGGATAGCTCCAAAGAAAATCCATCACCTATAGCAGTTTGATTAAGTTCTATATTACTATATAAAGATTGTGAATCTATAATATTAATCAAGTCAGATGAGCTACTTAGAGTTGCGCTAATATCACTAATTGATTCTGAACCAAAATTAGATAAAGGAATATTAAAATTTAATATATCTCCTGGATTAACACTCTCATTTAAATTTTCATAATCAGGAACAATAGCATATCCATCGAGCTCATTAATTGAAATTAAACCTTCAAAAGGACGGTAATTTCTTTTTGTTACAGTTACATATAAATCACCTTCTTGATATTCATCCCATAAAAAACTAATTTTTCCATCTAAATCAGTTAAATCAGTTAAGAAAATAGCGTCACTATTTTCAACAGCATCATTTTGTAGTACTAATGATTCTGTCCCTCCTGGGGGTGTCCAATAAAGGCTAGCAACAGCACCTCCACCATTTTCATAATATTCCATTACACATTCATGTGAACCTTCAGAAAGATAAATACTCCCCGTTCTATTAGTAGGACCTTGATCTTGCCAATAATCAATGATAAGCTGTCCATCAATATATAATCTTAAACCATCATCTGTATAGGATCTAAAATTATAATTACCAGCAGTTTCTGCTTCAATTGTAGCAGTCCATCTAATTTGAAAATCATCATTTGGAATAGAATTGTCTGGACTTCCTCCTCCAAAATCAAAATTAATAACATCATCCTCTCTAGTTAAAACTAAATCTCCAAAATCAGGTGATCCGCCTGTGTTTGGACTTGAGTAATATTCACCTAAGAATGTATTATTATCCTCTTCTTGCTCTCCGGTATCTTTCATTAAAAGGGTCACTCTAGCATCTTTAACGGGATTACCTTCTGAATCTAAAATAATAAGGTCTAAATAATTTGTACCAAGAGATAATTGAGATGGATAATTAACATTAAAATCTTTAGGTTCATCCGTCCATAAATGAAGAGCTGGATCTCCAATAAGGTTGTTCCATGCTGAGAATGCGCCTACGCAATCTCCAGGATTTGAAGGGTATGTTTCAAATAAAGCTAATCTTCCACTTGTAACAGCTGAACCTGCATGCGTTATAGAATTAGAAAACAAACCTGCGTAAAGCCCCATATCAACTATATTATTATAAGCTGTATGAGTCCCAGTGGTAGATGTTCCAACAGCAGCTACTGCACCTTTTGGATCATTAACTGAACCTAATCTAACAAAACCTTCACTTGATGATGTTGAACTAAAATCTCCCGTTCCACATGTTATTGTTGAAACAAATGGAGTGTAATATCCATTTGACAGCTGATTATTACTCGGAGGGTAGCTACCAGCCCCATAATAATAACCTCTATAATTATAATACATTATACCTCTATTAAACTGATCAATAAGAAACTCATCTAATTGACTTCCACCTCCATCTATATCAAGATCTATATCTGAAAAACCATAAGTACTCATTAATTGATCAATATATTGATTTGTGATAGCACATGACCACCCTGAAGATGTTGGGTCTCCAACAAGTCCCGCTCTATCAAACCACCCTAAATCAGTTTGCTCTTGAGCTTTTTCATATTTAATTGTTTTATTAATAATGTTGTAAAGTTCACTTGTTCCATTTGCAGAAATTCTCCCAATAACTACTTCAGGTAAAAGATCATTTCCTTCAATATATGTATATATAACATCACTTGCACCACTGTAACCACTCCACTGATAAGAGTCACAATCAATATTATACGATCCCCCTACATCACCTACAAGACCTACAATTTCAGGAGGATTTTCCCAAGTTGTATATGCGTTGGCAATATAATTATTAATATTATTTTCACTACTTCCCGTTTCACTTGTTGAGACTGCAGTTACAATATAACCCTGCTTATGCCTCCAATTAATCAAATCTTGAAAATATGCGTTATTAATTGAGTTTCCACCACATATATAAAGAATTGATGGAATTTGATAATCTTCACTTCTATCTGACCTAGTATAATTAATGACAAAATTTTCATATAACTCTTCAAATATATAAGATCTTTTTTCTGGCACGAAATAATCAAATTCAGAATTATGTGACTCTGATATTGTTATATGAACAGCTTCATATACTTCTAAAGTTTTATTTTCAAAAGAATATTTGTAAGGGATAAATGATATTTGACCTAAAACCAATCCTCTCATAATCAATGGCTCTGATAAAGAAATATTATCATTTGGATAAATAGAGTTCTGATTATTATTAAGTGACTTAAAGTTAATGTCTTCTATTAAATAAGAGCTAAGAACTTCATACTCAATATTATATTCCATACCTGGAGTCATCTGAAACATAGAAGAATGAATTGGAAGTTCAGGAAAATTATCTTCCATAGTCGTTCCTATCATATCATCGGTAATAAATTTTGAAAAACCTTCTTCATCTTTTTCGATTTTAATCTCTGGAGCTTCAAAAATAATTTCAGTTTTTTGTCCATTAATATTTAATAATTCAAATGCTTTATTTGAGACCATATCAAATGAAAATGAAAATGATAAGATGAATAAAAATTTTATAAAAACCATGCTACAACCCTTTCGTTACAATATATAATAAACAAATTACTTTTTATACACTAAAATAAGTTTGTGTCAATATGTAATGTATATTTAATAATAAATATTAAAATAGCAGCCAAAGAAATAGTTGAACCAAATGGTAAAACTATATTCTTATTACCATTTATAAACCTCAAAACTAGCCAATGAATGATAGAAAAAAAAGATGCAAAGAAAATAATTAATAATCCATCTATTAGGCCTAACCAAAATG
>CAJWAW010000017.1 GCA_913020255.1 uncultured Fidelibacterota bacterium
CCTTCAAAATTGATATAGTTTATTACAGAAAATAATCCATCGAAATTACCTAATCCATTTGACAGCTCATAATTTACTTCATATTCCTTGCTAGATGAAGAATCCCATAATTTTAAATTCATACTATTTCCAAGAACAGAACCTGGTAAAATAGGGCCACCAAACTGAGATAAATCTTGACTCTCTATAGCAACAATATTAAGCTGCCCACCGGACCAAACTCCCGCACCAACTAATATCTCCCCTCTTAAGCCTGAGCTGTCAATAATTCCATTAGGATCAAATAATCCTAACTCATCCCCAGAACTTAACGTTGTAATTTCTTCATCAAAAATAAATAATGTTGAAGAGCCTGTTTCTTCAATATTAACATTAAAATGCTGAGTAAATGATAAGGTGAAAAATATTATACTAAATATTATTACTTTCATAACCGTTAATCCCTTTCTATATCAATTAAAATCTTATTTTTTAAAAACAGTCTATAAGTCATATTATTCAATGAATACATTAGCATCGTATAAGAATTATCAATCTGCTTTTTAACAATTTCATCTTCAGGAGTACCTAAGATATTTATAATGGTATTGTAATTATCTCCTAAATAAACTTTCTTTTTTATTTCAGTTTCAACAAGCTTTCGCTTTTCATCAATTATATTATATATTCGATCTCTTATAGTATCTTTTTGATCAGATGACATTCTATCCTTTATAAAACTAATTAAAAAATCAATATTATTATTTTTTCTTGAAATATCTTTAGCAAAAGATAGCTTTTCATATGCTAAAATATTCTGTTTATTTTGTAAAAGATTGTAAACATCATTAAGAACAGTAATTATAACATTATTAATTTTAATTTGGATCCTATGTGAATTTTTATTTGAAATTGAATTAGCAAAAATATAATATTGATAAGCCTCTTCGTAATTATTGTTTTTTAGTAATAAGTCTCCTTTCTGCAAATATATATTAAACAATCTATTATCTACAGCTGGTTTGATTTTTGAGCTAATTTTTTTTATTGATTTATAATATTCAATTTGATAATTAATTGAATAGTCATTTTCAACTTCTATAAAGCTATCTAATATTTTATCAGCAATTGTATATAAAAGTGATTCAATTTTATATATTAAATCATTATCGTTTGTATTTATTTTTTTTAAAATACTTGAAGCTGATTCTAAATTATTATTATAATACTCCTTTAAACCCATACTATACAATTGATATGGAATTCTCGTATCGCAAAAGGTTATAATATCAGACAATTTATTTTTATTATAAATCTTGCTTGCATTTTTTCTGTAAAATTTAAACTGTTCTGAGGCAAGTATATAATTTTGATTAAGAACATTTAAATAAGCATCATCAGCTAAGGTTTTTTTACCACCATACCCAATACCAAATGAAAAAACTAAACCTACTGTTTCCATATTGAATGATTCAATACGATCTAAATTATCAGGTTCTTTAATTCTTGTATTGTCAAAATCTAACTTTGAAAAATTGAGTTCTAATCCACAGTGCAAGTCATTGTTTTTTTTATTGTTTGGTATAATAAAATCAAACCCAAAGCCCATACTATAACCTAACCCAGAGCCAGTAGATTCTTTATTTGAAATGATTGTTTTATAAAAAGATGCCTCATTATATCCGATAGTATGATAAATATAATTATAAAAATTAGGATTCCACTGTTTGATCAAAGTTGTATTTAAATTTATTTCTTTAAACTCAGGCTTTAAAATATCTCCATTTAAAAATAATAATTGTTCTAAGCTATTTATTATTTTAAATCCGATGCCAATTTGAATATCAATTTTATTATTAATATCACTAAAAAAATTATATCTAAACAAATCTAATTGTAAGCTAATCAAAGTCCTATCTTTCGCATTTGAAAGGTCTGGGAACGTATTATCATTGGTTGTAAATGGATTACTAATTAAATCATCTGAACTAGAAAGTAAATTTGTAAATTGCTTATAATAATTTCTACCACCATATTTCAAATATCCAATTTTGATATCATAAGGCATAAAAGTAATAGGTTCACGATACCCCATTTGTGTAAAGCTTTTTTTCCAAAATGTTTCAAAGCGAGTTGTCGCCCAATGTGAATCTTTTGAAAACATAAAGCTAAATAATAATATAAATATATAATATTTAATTTTCATTTTATATAATATATACAATATTTAGTTATTTATTATATATATGGATAGATAAATATATCTTTAAATTTAATACTTGTTATGATATAATATAGAATTAATATGAAAAATATAATTTTTATAATTTTATGTGCGTCGTTGATTTTCCCATCAAAAGACAATGAACTGGGAGCATTCTCAATTTGCAGAATTCATTATGATGGTGGTGGAGATTGGTACGCAAACCCAAGCTCATTACCAAATTTATTAAAATTTATTAAAAACAACACCTCAGTTAATATAAATCTAAATGAGAATAAGGCTAAAATTGGAGATGATACTTTCTATAAAAATCATTATTTTTATATAACTGGACATGGCAATATAAAATTTTCAAAAAAAGAAATATTAATTTTAAGAAAGCATTTATTAAATGGATCATTTTTACATGTAGATGATAATTATGGTATGGATAAGTCTTTTAGAATACAAGTACAAGATTTATTCCCAGATAAGGAACTAGTAGAGCTACCGGTTAATCACCCACTATTTAATTGTTACTATAAATTTGAAAATGGATTACCTAAGATTCACGAACATGACAATAAGCCTCCACAAGCATTTGGCATTTTTCATAATCAAAAATTAATTTTATTATATACCTATGAATCTGACTTGGGTGATGGTTGGGAAGATAAAAATGTTCATAATAATCCAGAACATGTAAGATTAGATGCCTTGAAAATGGGAACCAATATAGTTATCTATAATTTGATACAATAAATGAAAAAAATAATTGAAATATTAAATAATTATAGGAAAAATAAAGCCTTTATTGAATTAGCTACGGACTTAATATTATTAATTTTCATTTCGTTTATAATCTTTATCATTATCGTATTTTTTGAAAACATATTTTTTATTGAACAATATTTACGTGCAAAAATAATATTATTTTTCATTTCAATCGTACTCATTGTATCATCATATATTATACTAAAATTTTCTATTAATTATATTGGAGTGTTAAGTCCTAGAAATCAATATTCTATAGCAAGACAGATTGGTGATAAATTTGAATCAATTAAAGACCAATTATTAAATGTCTTGCAAATTAATGCTACAAATAAAAATAATGATTTAACAAAGATAGCAACCGATCGTATTTATAAAAAATTATCTAAGTTATTCAATGATGATTTTACTTTCAAATTCCCTCAATACTTTAAAAAAATATTCTTATTTATTATTATACTTATAGTATTACTTATTATTCCTCAATATCAAACAGCATCTTATCGTTTATTAAATTATAATCAACATTTTGAGCCACCTAAACCATTTATATTAAA
This sequence comes from uncultured Fidelibacterota bacterium, assembly GCA_913020255.1. The sequence goes on from CAJWAW010000017.1 coordinate 3,514, forward strand.
ATCTTTAAATAAAAATATGCGTGGTCTATCTGGAGATTCTATTAAAATTAATATAGCTGGTCTTGGCGATATTCCTGATAGTATTAACTTTTATTGGATTGAAGATGATATAATTAATAGAAAAAAAATTAAACATACTAATGAAGTTTTTACAAATCAATTTAATAATATTCAATCTGATATAATTTATTGGGCAAATTATAAATCAAATAAATTTTTTAGCCCATGGAGCTCTATTGAAAGCAATAAAGATACAATAATAATTAAAAACAGACCAAAGATTGAATCCATTAAATTCATAATTAACGCTCCTGAATATACTAAGTTAGATTCAATTCATACATCGTTAAAAAATATAAATCAGATAAATATTATTAAGGGTAGTGAAATTTCAATTAAAGGAAAAACAAATAAAAATCTTGATTCTGCTTGGATGTTAGATAAAAATAAAAATGAAAGAATTAACATATCAACTATAAACAACAAATTAAATAAAGACTTGATTTTAAATGAAGATTTTTTATTTTCAATATATATATTGGATGATGAATTAATTCCTAATTTAAATCCAAAACAATACTATTTAATTTCTAATCCTGATATTCCACCAATAATTAATATACAAAGCCCAAGCATAGAATTTAATATTGATGAATCTATGATTATTCCTATTGTTGCAAATATTAATGATGACTTTGGATTGATGGAAATTTTCATTGAATATCAAATTATATCAGAAGATTTTCCTGACATGAACAGTAAATTATTAAAACGTATTATTAAAAAACAAATCAGTTCAAATTCTTATAATTTAAATATTAACTGGGATATTAAAGAAATTCCAATATCAATGGGAGATGAATTACACTTTAAAATTGTAGCAATTGATAACAATGTTATTGATAGTTTTCAAAAAACAACCTCAAATACTTTAATTGGAAAGTTTCCTTCACTTGAAAGCTTATTTTCAGATATTGAAAGTATTGAGGATGATACCGTTGATATACTAGATGAAATTGAATCTTCTATTGATGAAATATCTGATATAACGAAAACTATCAAAAATGAATTATTAAAATCTGAAGAAGTCAATTGGGAGCAAAATGAAAAAATTAGCAATTCTTTTGATGAAATTAGTGAAATATCATCTCAAATTGAAGATATCCAAAAAAATATAAACGATATTATAGAAAAAGCTGCAAATAATCAGCTATTTGATAACGATTTAATGGATAAATTTCAAAAATTCCAAGAATTAATAAGTGATGTCATATCTCAAGAACTTTTAGAATCTATTGCAGAATTACAAGATGCTTTAGATAGCCTAGATATGGATGATATTTCAGAAGCATTAGAAAATTTTGATTTTAATATGGAGCAATTTGAAGAACAACTAGATCGCTACATTGAAATGTTTGAAATTGCTATGATTGAACAAAAATTAAATGAATTATCAGAGCAGGTAGAAAATATGATTGATAAACAAGTTGATTATATTAAGGACTTAAATAACAATCAGGATGATTATGTTTTAGAAAGAAAATCTCTTAAGCAAAAAAATAGATTTTCTGATTTTGAAAAACTTCTGAATGAGGCATCAAATGCAACAAAAAATCAATCAACTAAAGTTAGTGATCAATTATTAGATTTAATGAATGATACAGTTACTGAAGAAACTAAAGATTTTATTAATGAACAAACACAAGATATAAAAAATCAAAATAATAGTAATATAGTTCAAGAGAACCTTGAAGATATAAAAGAAATAGTTGATACTATAAAAAATGAATTCCAAAATGAAATTAGCAAACAATTGACAAAAGATTTCATTCAAATTATTGACAATTTAATTACAATTTCAAATCAGCAGGAGCAGTTAATAATAGAATCAAAAAATATTAGGTCAAATAGTCCTAATATTCAAAAAATCAATCGTCAACAATTTAATATTGATAGACAATTCAATAAAATTACTCAGCAATTAATTGATTTATCTCAATCAACATTTTATGTAAATCCTCAAATAAATAGATTAATTGGAAAAGTAAAAACAACGATATCAAATATTATATCTGATTTTGAGCAAAAAATCACCTCTAAAGCAAAGAAAAACCAACTCAAATCATTAGAATACATTAATGAAATCACATATTTACTCTTATTATCTATGGAAGAAATGCAATCTAGTGATGCAGTTTCTGGATTTGAAAAATTTATGGAGTCATTAGAAAAAATGTCCAATGATCAACAAGGTATTAATCAACAGACAATGCAATTAGGACAAATGGGAATGATGCAACAACAATCACTTATGGAGCAACTAATGCAACAGCAAGCACAATTGAAAAAACAGCTCCAAGATATGATTAGTGATAACCCTGGTCAGAATACAGGTGGACTTTCAGCAGCTCAAGATGAAATGGAAGAGGTACTATCTGATTTTAAATTAAAAAATATTACTAAAGAAACAATTGAAAGGCAACAAAGTATCTTATCAAAAATGTTAGATACTCAAAAATCACTAACTCAAAGAGATTTCTCAAATAAAAGAAACAGCAAAACAGCAGATAGAAAATTTGAGAATCTCAATTATAATGATATACCAGATGACTACGGAGAAAAGAAATTATTTTATATATCAGCAATGGAAAATGCCTTGAAAAACAATCAAAATGAAAGCTATAATGATATGATTAGATTATATTTTTTGAATCTACAAAAAGAAAGCTTAAACAATGAAAAATAAATATTTAATTTTATTTATATTTAATATAGTCTTTGCGACTCAATTACTATATAAAATAACTCCTGAGCAAAATCAAAAAATTAGACAGGCGCAATCATTGTATAGAAACGGTTTAATTAATGAATCAAAAGAGATATATAATCAATTATTTACAAACTATCCCTATTTAAGAGAGGCGTATAATCCCCTTAAAAAAATATTAAAAAATACTAATGAATTAGAATATTTAGAAAAAATTTCCAACATTTATATGAAAAATAATAAAAATAGTATTCAATCTAAAATTGACGTTCTTGATGCGTTTATATGGATTGATAATGATAATTGGAAGAAACTAACAGATGAAATTATTAATAGTAGATTAACCAAAGACAGACAAATTAAATTAACATTAAGTATATTGCTTAATAATAAAAAATATGATTATGCTGAAAATTTGATTTCTGATATAAGATCTATAAAAACTCCAGATTTTTATTCCTATGAAATAGCTATGCACTATTCAGTTAATAAAATGATTGAAAATTCAATTAAAGAATTTCTATTACACTTAGAGTATCAACCCAAAAAATATAATATAATAAAAAATAGAATTCTTTCATTTCCAAGTATTACTGATAATCAGATCAAATCTATTTTATTAAATCACAATTCAAGCCTATCAAAATTAATTTTATCTGATATAGAATTTAGAAATAATAATATATCTGAAGCGTACAATCTATTAATTAAATTTTCAAATGATGAAGAAAAATTAATTAATTTCTCTAAGGACTTAATTCAAATTAAAGAATATGATTTTGCACAAATGGTAATTGAAAATATTTTAGACAAAAGTAAAAATGAGAAAATCATTCAAAAATCAATTATTTTACTAGCAAATATATTTGAAGAGCTTATTATTTTTAATCAATATGATTTACCTTTAAGCAATCAAATAATAAAAAATGATTTACTAAGCTCTCCATTTATAAAAGTAAACCCAGATAAATTATTATTTTTACAAAAAGCAGTTAATATTTACGATTCATTAAGAGTAAGTATTAAAAATGTTGAATCAACATACCACCTTGCAGAAATTAAATATAAAATATTAGGAGACTTAGATGAAGCTAGCTCATTATATAATGAAATCATTGATAATAAATCATCTAGCAATGAATTAAGGTCTTTATCTATCATTAAAAATATAGATATTTTAATATCAAAAAATAATTTAGATCTTGCCTATAAAATATTAGAGGAAAATAAGAATAACATTGATAGAAACATTTATGCAAGTAAAAAAGCTCAAATTTTATTTTATCTTAATAATTGGGAAATGTTTTCTAGTAATTCAAAAACATATCTACAGAAAAGTTCAAAAAATAATACTTACTATAATGATATTTTAAAAATTACCAACCATGTTACTTTATTTAATCAGGATACAAATAATTTAAATAAATATAGTAAAGCTTTATTAAAGTCATATCAAAATAAAAGAACCGAGTCTATAGAAATATTAAATTCATTATCAAATACAAACAATGTTGAAATAGCTAATAAAGTAAAATATGAATTAGCGCATTTAGAATTAGAGCAACAAAACATAAATCAAGCTTTATTAATTTTAGAAAACTCAAAAGATGGATCTGCATTTGAAGAATCAATTCTTTTATTAAAGGCTGAAATATATGATCACATAGTTAATAATAAAATTAAAGCGATCAATCTATATCTTCTATTCCTTGATAATTTCCCAAATAGTATACATTATGATATGATTAGACTTAGATTAAGAGAATTGTCAAGCTAATGAAATACTATTTATCTATATTATTACTTTCTGGTATGATTTATTCTCAAAAAATATTAATACCAATGGATAATAACCAAAATGATCATTTAAAAGCTTACGGATTAATTTTTTGGACTCTTCAAAAAGAAATTAATGTTGATTGGCTTTTAAACTATAAAAATGGTTCATTTATAATTGATAATAAAGATATAATTAATAAAGAAGCGCTACTTAGGGGTGTAACGTTTCAACCAATTAATATTAATGAAATAAATCAAATTTATGCTACTATTGATAATAATAATATGGATATCGTTTTATTAGAAAAGGCTCCAAAAATTGCTGTTTATTCTCCAAAAGATAAACAGCCTTGGGATGATGCAGTAACTCTTGCACTAACATATGCTGAGATTGATTATGACATGGTCTTTGATCATGAAGTATTACAAGGAGAACTAAAAAATTATGACTGGCTACACTTGCATCATGAAGATTTTACTGGCCAATATGGTAAGTTCTACAAAAATTATAGAACTAGACCTTGGTATAAAAAACTTGAAAATGACTTCAATCAAATTGCAAAAGAACATGGATTTTCGTCTGTTCATATTCTTAAAAAAACAGTAGCACAAAAAATAAAAAATTATATCGCTAATGGTGGTTTTATATTTGCTATGTGTTCGGCTACTGACTCTTTTGATATTGCTCTTTCTGCATGGAATACAGATATAGCAGAATCAGTTTTTGATGGAACTCCAATTGATCCTAATTATAAAAATAAATTAGATTATTCTAATACTGTCGCTTTTGAAAACTTTGATTTATATACAAGTCCACTAATTTATGAATTTTCTACTATAGATTTTCCGCCTAGTCATATTCCGAGATTAAATGGAGCAGAGGCTGATTATTTTACATTATTTGAATTTTCAGCAAAATGGGATCCTGTGCCAACAATGCTAACTCAAAATCATGTATCGATTATTAATGGTTTTATGGGACAAACAACTGGATTTAATAAAGATTATTTAAAAAAATATGTTTTAATTATGGGTGAAGATTACGCCTCAAATCAAGCTAAATATATTCATGGCAATATTGGGAAAGGAACATTTACTTTCTTAGGTGGTCATGACCCTGAGGATTATAAACATTTAGTAGGTGATCCTGCGACAGATTTATCCTTACATAGAAATTCTCCTGGCTATCGCCTCATATTAAATAATGTATTATTCCCTGCAGCTAAAAAGAAAAAAAGGAAAACTTAACTAGAGGCGCTTTCATATCGCAATAAGCCTTTTTTCCAAATGATAGTTGTTAACCATAAGAATATAGTAGCAATTATACCTTGAAGTAATAACAAGTAATAATCAACTCCAAAAATTAAAATTCTTGTTGGTACGGAGCATATAAAAGCCATTGGGAAAAAACTAAATAAAAATTTTCTAAACCATCTTTTATAAATTGCATCTGGTCTTCTTGAATATTTAGTTAATTCACTAGCAAGCCACCCTGCATATGAAAAATTTCTAAACCAAAATGCTAAGCTTGAAATTATAAATTCAAAAGAATAAAAAATAAATATTCCAAAAATAATTGAAATAAAATAAAAAACATGATTTATAACCATAAATTGATACTCATGATATATATATGTTAATCTAAAAAGTAGGATAAGTAATATAAATAAAGAAATCAAAGCATTTGTCGTAACATATCTAAATGAAATAAAAAATTGGGAATTAATAGGCTTTAATAAAATAAAATCTAGATCACCACTTTTAACCTTATTATTAACCTCAAACACATTGCCACCCATAAAAAAAACATACAATAAATCTGATATATATAAAGTAACCAAAAATATCACTACAGCATCTTTATTAAATTCACCAAGAGAATCAGTAAATTGAAATATAACATGAAAAAAGAAAAATAAAGCTCCATAATAAACAGCATCAATAAATATTTCAAAAATAAAATTTAATTTAAATTCCATATCTCTAGATAAGGTGTTTCTAAAAAAAGCAAACCAAATTTTAATATACTTACTGGCCAAATGCTTCATAATCCTTTATACCTGCCTTATAAATTAAAAAACTTATCGCAGTTAAAATCATACACCAAATAAATCCATAAAAAAATAAATCTACCCAATCATACCCAGGAATTATTCCCGTAGCTATACTAACTGGTAAATCTACTAAATAAGGGATTGGAGTCCACTCTATAATTTTTAAAAAACTTTCTGGAAATAAGCGGATAGGTATATACTGACCTGATATCATTAACATACCTAAATTATATGCCGTAACAATAGATCGAACTTCGCCAAACCAAAAAGCAAAACACGCCATTATAAAATAAATACAATATGATAAATAAATAGATAATATCAAACAAACAAAAAAGCCTATAATGCTTGATAGAGTTGTAAATATCATATTGGGAAAAATTGCAATAAAAAAACAGATCAGTATCATATAAACAATGTAATATAATGAGTTGACTCCTATAAACATCATGAAATTATACCAAAAATATGAGATAGGACGAATAAGATACTTATTAATTAATCCTTGTCGTATTTCAACAATCATTTGTGAAGATGTCATCCAAGAAGATTTTAATTGACCTACAATAATAGATAAAAAAATAAAAACAATTAACCTATTAAATGAAAAGAGGTCTGATGACCCAGACATTATAATAGGTGATTGATTATTGGACTCAAAAATTAGTGACCAAATTTGATATTCAATAAATAATCCTGATAAAATAGCAAATAAACCAATTAGAGCATTACCCCTATATTCTAGTGCCTGTACCCAATTAATTCTTAATATTGAAAGATATTTAATCAAAAATTATTTTATATATTTCTCTGGATTTTGAAAGAAGTTTTTCATAGCATCATCTACGGGTATATCTTCGAAGCTAATATTATTTGCGGTATGATTTTTTAATAAAGCTCCTAACAATTTCTGCAAATCGATCTCAGATAAAATTGCAGTTAAAATTTTATCATCTAAATTAAAAGAATACTGCTTTTTTAATGACTCAATCAAGCTATCATTAGGAGAATTATCAAATTCAAAGATTAATCTTCTCTTTGGATTTATTTTCTGTACTAATGATTTAAAATCGCCATCATAAACTGATTTCCCTTTATTTAAAACAAAAACCCTTTTACACATTTCTTGAATGTCTTTTGTATAATGACTAGTAATAACAAATGTTGTTTTATGCTCTTTATTATAATATTTAACAAACTCTCTTATTTTTGATTGTGAAATAACATCAAGTCCCAAAGTGGGTTCATCAAGTAAAATAATCTTAGGCCTATGTAATAGTGCTGCTATAATTTCCATTTTCATTCTTTCGCCTAGTGATAGTCTCCTAACTTGAACATTTATTTTATCTTTCACATCTAAATAATCAACTAATTCATCTAGCGTTTCACTATATTCTTTATCATTTAAGTTATATATATGCTTATTTAATAAAAAAGATTCTGAAGCAGGAATATCCCACCATAGTTGATTTTTTTGACCCATTACAACTGATATATTACTTAAAAAGTTATGATTTCTGTCCCATGGATTATACCCGTCAATACTAATACTCCCATTGTTTGGATGTAATAATCCAACCATTAATTTAATTAGTGTTGTCTTACCTGCACCATTCTCTCCAAGAATACCAATCACTTCCCCTTTATCAATTTGAAGATTAATATCATCTAAAGCTGTAAAGATTTTATATTGTCTATTGAAAAATGATTTCAGGGCTCCCTTTAATCCCGCTGATCTTTGAAACAGTTTAAATGATTTAGTAATATTATTTATTTTGATTAACATCTATCTTAATAAAATCATTTTATTAGAAGCCGTATAATTTGGTGAAATTAACTGATAAATATACACACCAGATGGCATATTTTTACCCTCTTGATTTTTACCATCCCAAGTAATAGAGTATGATCCAGAAAGAATATAGCCAGATAATAGCGAGTTAATTATTCTTCCATTAATATCATATATATTTAATTTAATGTTTTCATTTTTTTCTAAGATAAAATCAATTGTAGTAATTGGATTAAATGGATTTGGATAATTTTGACTTAACGTAAAGCTTGCAGGGTACTCAGCATCTAACGAATCTAGACATTCTTCACATGGATCGTATCTAAATTCCACTTCTCCATTTAAATCATAAAACATTACATCTGTTATACTATGAATAAATCCTAAATAATCAACCTGATCGAATAAAAATCCACAGCCTGGATTAATAGCATCTGGCGAAATAAAGTCAATTAAATCACGAGATGTCATAGGTGCTTCACCATATACAATAGTAGAATATTCTTGCTGATTTATTTCTATAAATCCTGGGCATGAATCATCAATACTATTGCATACATAAATATCCCAATTAACTAATTCTTGTCCAAGAACCCAATTACTAATAGAAGCATTTGAATTAATTGAACTTTCATCAGCCAACCCATCATTATTAGCATCTTTACAAATATTATCATAGCTACACCAATTAATCTTAAATTCAAATTTTACTAAAGGGTCAACTGTATGATAAGGAATAGATAAGTCTAAACCATTAGAACCTGTACTTAAAAATGTAAATGAATTTTGTCCTGATATAATTCCATTATTATTTTCATAGATAGGCCAATCACTTGAACAAGTTCCATAGCCATCATTACTACCATTACACTCCCCATAATCATCAACATTATTTTCTATATCATCTGGACATAAATCACATCCATCAGGAACACTATCTTGATCAGTATCTAAAGAATCATCAAAACCTTCACATATATCACATTCATCAGGAATTGTATCTTGATCTGAATCTATCATATCATCATAACCTTGACATATGTCATCACTGTCACAGACCCCGTCACCATCGGAGTCATCTAATGCATCTAATGGGCAAGTATCTAAGCAATCAATTACGCTATCACCATCGGTATCTAAAAAGTCATCTTGTCCAGGACAAATATCATCACTATCACATGATCCATCACCATCTGAATCATCTAGAGCATCTAAAGGACAAGCATCTAAGCAATCCACCACACTATCCTCATCAGTATCTAAGAAATCATCTTGTCCAGGACAAATATCATCACTATCACATGATCCATCACCATCTGAATCATCTAAAGCATCTAATGGACAGGTGTCTAAACAGTCTACCTGGCTATCACCATCGGTATTTAAAAAGTCATCTTCGCCAGGACAAATATCATCACTATCACACGATCCATCATCATCAGAATCATTATTGATATCATCAGGACAAAAATCATCACTATCACAAACACCATCACCATCACTATCATCAAAAATATCAAATGGACAATCATCGCAATCATCAGGAACTCCATCTGTATCCGTATCTAAATTATCATCAAAACCATCGCAAATATCCTCACTATCACATACGCCATCACCATCAGAGTCATTTAATGCGTCTAATGGACATGCATCTAAACAATCAACCACGCTATCCCCATCAGTATCTAAAAAATCATCTTCGCCAGGACAAATATCATCACTGTCACAAGAACCATCACCATCTGAGTCATCTAACGCGTCTAATGGGCAGGTATCTAAACAGTCTACCTCGCTATCACCATCGGTATCTAAAAAGTCATCTTCACCAAGACAGATATCATCACTATCACAAGAACCATCGCCATCTGAGTCATCATTTACATCATTAGGGCAAACATCATCACTATCACAGACCCCATCACCATCTAAGTCATCATTTACATCATTAGGACAAACATCCTCACTATCACATACGCCATCACCATCTGAGTCATCTAACGCGTCTAATGGGCAGGTATCTAAGCAGTCTACCACGCTATCCCCATCAGTATCTAATAAATCATCTTCACCAGGGCAAATATCATCACTATCACAAGACCCATCGCCATCTGAGTCATCGTTTACATCATTAGGGCAAATATCATCACTATCACAAGCACCATCACCATCAGTATCATAATCACATATAGCCCCGCCATTTAATATTAATGAAAACACTTGTTGCTCATTTAAAAACATATCATATTGATCTTTAGCACTAATAGAAATATCTACTATCTCTGAATTAGGAATAAGGGAAATTACCTCAAACGTTAACATTGTTTGATTTATATCAATATTAATCTGATCATTCGAAGATTCCACGCTATATGTAATCACATCTTGATTCATCATCACCTGATCCGGGTCAATGATATAATTATTTAAATCTAGTAATTCATAAATCTGATTTATATACATTGGTTCATCATAAACAACATCAGAAAATTCATTGATCAGCATTGGCGGATCATTGATTG
>CAJWAW010000018.1 GCA_913020255.1 uncultured Fidelibacterota bacterium
CAGGTATTCCAGCTATCGCAGATGATACAGGACTTGAAGTAGATGCACTTGGAGGGAAGCCAGGTGTATATACAGCTAGATTTGCAGGTGAAAATTGTTCATATATGGATAATGTCAACAAAATGCTTGAAGTTATGAAAAAAATTAAAAAATCTGAGAGAGGCGCTATTTTTAAAACTGTGATGGCTTTTTACGACGGAAAAAGGGAACTTTTTTCGGAAGGAGTTGTAAAAGGAATTATATCTGAAGAAAAAAAAGGTCTTGGAGGTTTTGGGTATGATCCCATATTTTATGTAGTAGAAGAAGGTAAAACTTTTGCAGAGATGACTATAGAGAAGAAAAATATTATATCACACCGAGGAAGGGCAATTAAGAATTTAATGCCTATGCTTACCTCTTATATAAAAAGCTCAAATATAAATAAGGAGACTGCCTAGCGAACTACTGCTAAGGTGAATTATATATTCAAGAAAGTGATTAAAAAGACAGTTTATTGTCTTTTGATAGGTTTTTTATTTAATGCCATTATTTTGGCGCAGGGGAATTCTAGTATCCAATATTATGATAACTGTGGTGTTTTTGATGCTGATCCAAGCAACGATTGCAAACAGGATTGCTTTGGTGTTTGGGGTGGAAATGCAGTATTAGATGAATGTGGAAACTGTGGAGGAAATGGACCTAAGGAAAATGAGAACTGTCAAGGTGAGTGTATTGTAGAGATTGATTGTTTTGGTATATGCGGAGGTAAAGCTAAACTTGATGATTGTGGAAAATGTGATACTGATGAAACTAATGATTGTTTAAAATCGTATTTTGATAAATGCGGAGTATTTGATAATGATACTTCTAATGATTGTGTTCCTGATTGTGCAGGTATATGGGGAGGAACTGTAAAAATTGATGGATGTGGTATATGCGGTGGTGATAATTCAACATGTGCTGACTGTGCTGGAGTTCCATATGGAAAAGCTGTATATGATAAATGTAATATTTGTGATAATAATCCAGATAATGATTGTAAAAAGGATTGTGAAGGAATATGGGGTGGTGGATTAAAGATTGATGATTGTGGAATCTGCGGTGGAGATAATTCAACATGCGTAGATTGTGCAGGCGTTCCATATGGGAATGCTATGTATGATAATTGTAATATATGTGATGATAATTTAGATAATGATTGTGTTCAGGATTGTGCAGGAAACTGGGGTGGTGATTTAGTTATTGATGAATGTGGTATCTGTGGTGGAAATGGTATTAGTGAAGAATATTGTGATTGCTCATTCAATGTTGTTGATTGTATGGGCGTATGCGGTGGAGATGCTGATGAAAATGAATGTTTAGATGAGCAAGTAGAAGAACTTGAATTAAATCAGGAACCTATTGTTCAATTAAAAACATCTATTTATAATCTAGAAAATTATTTTCATCGAACTGTTAGTTATTATAGAATGTTTAATAATATGGTTGATCCCTTTTACAGGGAAATACAAAGCTTATCTTTAATTTCTGCCTTTAAAAATAATAGTTATTTTAGCTTAGATCCAACTAAGGTACTTATAAAGCTTCAGAGATATACTGATGTAGGATATAATGATGATGTATTTATTACATCATATAAATATGGTGAAAATGATGTAATGATACCCTCAGTTATGAGTGTTGATTATTATACAGATCAGAAAATTTCTTATAATAAGTTTAATCAGCAAAAACAATCCGCAGTAACAAATTTAAAACAAATAAATAGCGATCAGAATAAATCAAATAAATTAACATTATTAAGTAGAAATATTGGTGATACTAATATAGCTATTAATTTAAATGGTCAAATTGAGATTAAAGGAGAATTAGAGTTTGTCAATTCCGAATCAAGATCATTAAATAGTCAGGATCAAACTTGGAATCTAGATATTGAACAAAAGCAGCAATTTGATTTAGAGGGTACTGTAGGTGATAGATTAACTGTAAAAGCTAATCAAAATTCAGAATCAACATTTGATTTTGAAAATTCATTACTTCTTGAATATAAGGGGTATGATAATGAAGTAATAAAAAGTATGCAGGCTGGTAATATTGGTGTGAGTTTAAGCGAAGGAACGTTGTTTAGTGTTGGAATGGGTAAGAGAGCTGGTGTATTTGGAGTGAAAATGTCAAGTCAGTTAGGTCCTTTAGAAATGAATACAATTATTGGAAGAGAGAAGATACAAAAGGAATCTTTTCAATTAAATGATCAGAATCAGGGACAGGAATTATATGATTATCAATACATTAAAGATAAATATTTTTTTGTTGATGAAATTTTTAAGAGTAATTATTATCCTCTAAGTAGCAGTTATATTAATCTTTCTACAGCTGACTATGTTATTAAAGATTTTAAGCTTTATAAGTTATCTGGCAATCAGGAAGTTGAAGCAGGGATGTATGAAGGGAATGCATATATTAATCCTATTAATCAATCTGAGGGTGCTTTGTATAATAAAGAGGGTGTTTTTTGGATTGAATTAGAAGATCAAATTATTGGAAATGATTACTATATAGATAAATATTTTGGATATGTAAGGCTTGGTAATATTCAATCAGGAGATGTAATTGCAGCTCATTATACTATAGGAGAACTAAGGCAGGATACTGCGGGTAATTATACAGCTGATATTATAGATTCAGTAAACCCCATACTAACTGGAACAAAATTACAGGATAGATGCTTACTAGATACTATTGAGGAGTGTGAAGCAAGTACAAATTCATGTACTCAAGAGGAATATTCTAATGGTTTGAATTGTGATTATATTGAGCTTGATGGAGATGATGTCTATTCAAATAATCCATTAGTATTAAAAATAATTAAAACTGCTGGAACTCAAACACCTCCTAGTGTTAATAATGAAGATGGTAATCCAACATGGAAATTAATGATGAAAAATATTTATAATACAGGATTATCAAGTTTTTATCCAAACGATGAGGTCCCTGAAATTGAGATTATATATTCAGGTGGTCAATTAGGAACAGAAACAGCAAGTAATAATGGAAATTCTTTTTTGAAAATTTTTGGAGTAGATAATAAAGATACTCAGGGAGAATTAAGTATAAGTGGAGATGGTAAAGTTGATAGTTATTTCATTAATCAATGGGGAGATTTAATTTTACCTTTTGATATGCCTTTTTCATATGATCCAATAACTGAATCAAGTAAAATACTTGGCAATTCTCATCCAGATTTGATTGATGTTTTTGATGCAGATTTAGAGGGTTTTGTTGAACAGACAGTCCAGCTTCAAAGAGAAAATGGTGATATATTAGAATATCCTATATACAAATACTCTTCAGGACCTGCAATGTATTATAGCAGTGATGAAACATTGAAATCATCTGAGAAGCAATTTAAAATTAACATTAAAAATATTAATCAAAATACTACTATTAATTTAGGGTTTATGATTGTTGAAGGAAGTGAGACTTTAACAGATGGATCAACAGTATTAATTAAAGGTATTGATTATTCTATTGATTATTTTAGTGGAACTTTAACATTGATCTCTGATAGAGCTAAAAATAATGCTTCATCACTTAATATTGCATATGATAGGAATGAAATTGTTTCATTTGATCAAAAGATTATTGTTGGTAATTCTTTTAAATATAATTTTGATAATACAAATAATAAATTGTTTGGAGGATTGTATTTTTATAAACAATCTATAACAGATAATAAAGTTGAAATTGGATATGAGCCAATGGAAAATTTTATATGGCATTTAGGTGGGAAATATACAAATGATTTAATGAATTTTAATAATTCGATAGATAGGAGTAGTTTTTTAAATTTATCTCAAGATTCTAAAGTATCTTTTTCCACAGAATATGCTCAAATTTATCCAAATCCAAACCCAATAGGTATTGCTTATATTGATGATTTCGAATCTTCAAAACAATCTTCATCTCTTCCTGTGACTCATTCTGCTTGGCAGTTATCATCACCTCCATCAGTGGTAAATGATTATTCCTGTTTAGATGCAGAAACTACCCAGGATTGCAATGCTATTATTGATAGTGATGGTAATTTTCTATGTGAATTAAATGAAGATGAAAGTGAATTTATCAGTTGTGATGTTACTTATACAGATTATTCATCTAAAACTAGAGAAAAAATAAACTGGTTTAATCCTTCTAATGATATCCCAACAGAATTTATTTGGCCAGAAAGAAAAATTGATGAGCATTCAAAAGAAAAAACTCTATGGTTGCAAATACCAAATAATAAAATAGGTGGAAATTCAATTGAAAGAGAGATTATTTCTCATAAAAGCTCAGAGTGTGATGGTTCAGTAAATGAACCTAATTATTGTTATGAAACAAATTGGTGGAATGGAATTACAACTTCTCTTTATGCATCTGATAAAAATCAAGTGAATAGAAAATATTTGGATATATGGATTAATACACAGGGTTTAAATTCTGGATATGATTCATTTTATGAAGGTAATGATGGTTCAATATTACATCGTAAAACAAATACGGTATTACATATTGATCTTGGAATTGTAAGTGAAGATATAAATGAAAATGGATTATATGATAGTGAAGATTTAAATGAAGTTGCTTTACAAAATAAAGCTAATGGATTTTTAGATTTTGGTGAAGATGTAGGCATTGATTCCTGTACAGATGAGTATGAAGATGGTTGGGGTAGTTGCTTATGTGATAATTTTGATCATGGTGCAGATAATGAGAATCCTTATAATACTTGTATTTCTGAAGATAAAACATTTATTGAGCTTAAGCAGGAGTGTAATTCAATTGATTGTTCTTTAATAGCTAATAATGAATGCTTAATCAATGATTGCTGTTTTTTGGAATCAATTGATGAATTTACATCAAACTGTATTAGCTCTCAGATAGTTAATTTAGATTCAGATATTGATCAGGAAGATCCTAATGGAGATAGTTTTGATTATAATACGTCAACTAATAATTTCAATAATTATAATGGAACAGAGCAAAACAGTACTATAAAT
Source organism: uncultured Fidelibacterota bacterium (assembly GCA_913020255.1). The sequence continues at coordinate 5,019 of CAJWAW010000018.1, forward strand.
GATTATACATATCCAGATAGCGAGGATTTAAATGGAGATCAAAGGTTAGATACAATTGATGCGTATTATTCATATGAAATTAATTTTGGATTAGACGATACAGATAATCAAGATATTATTGAAAGTGAATTGGATACAAATTGGAAATTATATAGAATTCCATTAAATGAATTTAAAACAGTAGATAGAGATATAAGTCCCGATTGGACTAATATTCAAAATGTACGTCTATGGATTGAAGGAGAATATAATCAATTTTCATCTCCTCCAGATGATACTATTCAGCTAAATGGTATAGGTATTGCATCTATAGAAATAGTTGGAAATGAATGGAAAGAATTAGGAATAATTAATAATGATAATATTGGTCAAGCAGGATATTTAGAAGAAGATTATACTACTGATGAAAATATTTCAATTCAATTGATTAATAATCAGGAGAGTGATTATTATGTTTCTCCTCAGGGAGTAGTTGGTAACAATACAAATTATGGAATAGGTGGATTGGGAGATCTTATTATTGATAAAGAACAATCACTTGTTATTAACTTTGATTCCGAAGATCAAAGTAAAGGGGGAATCGAAGGAGGTGATACTGCATTTATAAAGAAAATAGTTAATTATAATGATTTAGATAATGAAAAAAGTAATAGCTTCTTTATTTATAAAAATATGGAAATGTATTTTAATGGAAATGAATCTGACATTGGTTCATCATGGCATGATCAAGATGGCGTTGATTTAGTATTTAGATTTGGTAAAGATGATAATTATTATGAGATCGTAAAACAAATACATAATCAAGATCATATTTCTATTAATGATCCAAATGGTTGGCAAAATTTAAAAATTGATTTAGATGAATTAACACGATATAAATTAAATCGAACAGAATTAGAAGACTATAATGATTATGGGATTGATGCGTGTGAAGATAGTTATGAAACTGGTTACATTAACGAGTATAATTCATCAATAAATATTCCATCTTGTCTTCCTCAAGAAGCTCAGGATTTATTTATTACATTTAACCTAATTTGCGATAATGCAAGTATTCTAGATACTGAAGTATCATTGTTAAATGATGAACAGGAATCATATTGCTTGATAAATTCAGCTAATGGAGATTGTTCTGATTTAATAAATAATCAGATTTGTAATAATGAAAATGAATATTATCAAAATGGTTCAACTTGGCTTTATCAACAAAATATAAATGATCCAAGTGGAGATAATTATTTTGAAGTTGATGTAGAATGTTGCCTTAATAGTTGTATTCCTGACCCAAATGATTATACTCTTCCTGATTTTTATTGCCCTGGATATTCTATTTTAGATGAATATATTGGTACAGATGGAGATGAACAACATGTATGCTATAATTTAGATGGAGATATATGTAGCTTAGAAGATAATTTAAATGAAAGGTTTCAAGATCCACTTATTAATGATTGGGATAATGATGGCCTATACACAATACCTGCAGATTATATTGAGGATGATCAATTATGGTCCTGGAATCCACTCATAAATGAAAATATAAATATTTCTACTATATGTGAAGATTGTAAAGAACTAAGAGTTAAAGGAGAGCCTGCTATAAATAAAATGAAGTACATTATGGTTGGAGTTCGAAATAATAATAATATTGATAATACAATTTACGGAAGTATATGGTTAAATGAATTAAGAATGACTGGAGTTAAAAGAAAAGTTGGTAAAGCATTCACATCAAGTTTTTCATTTAATTTAGGGGAATTATTTAATATAGACTTATCATACAAGCAGGAAGAAGCGAGCTTTCATAGATTAGAGCAACGACTTGGCTCAGGAAATCATTCTATAAATTATTCAGTTAATTTTGGATTTTCTCCTCATGAGATTTTTAAAGATGATTATTTTATTATGCCTGTTAATATAAAATATACAAAAGGAATATATTCACCATTATATAAGCCTGGCTCTGATATAATATTGGGATCTATTGATACAACACCTCTTGAATTACAAAATTTAAGTGATAATATTTCATTTAGTACCTCCATTAAAACAATGTTATCACAATTTTATGATGATAATTTGTTTTATAAATATCTACTTGATAATACTAAGATTTCATATTCATATCATTGGGATCAGTTGTCTAATACTACTGTTTTAAATCAGGAAAATATATCTGAGCAAATTAAGTTTGATTATAGATTAAGTTTTGATAGCAATAATACATGGTCACCATTTAAAAATATTTTTGAAGGTGATAGGTGGAAATATCAATTAGATAATTTTATAATTAAATTTTTGAATGAAATGAAGTTTTATTATACTCCTCAAGATATAGCTTTTAATGCATCATTAATTGACAAAGATAATCGTAAGGTTCAGAGAGAAATTTATGGTGGAATGATTACAGATGATGAAAACCTTGACTTGCAAAGAAACTTTCAAACGAATATTAAATTGCAAGAAAGTTTTAGCTTTAGATATACGGTTGATATGAAAAACAACTTAAATGAATATTTAGAAAATAATAAAAAATTGAATATTTCTGAGTTGTTTGATTTAACTTTTTCTCCAGGTTTAAAAAAGAGCTTTAAAGAACAATTTCTTTTTAGTTATAACCCATCATATTTATCTTGGCTTGGCCCAAGATTCTCTTACACTCCAAATTATAGTTGGACAAGAGATGCTGCAGTTGGAGATATTTCAACAGCAGATGTTTCAAGTGATAATAAGTTTACTGCTTCATTTACATTTTCTTTCCAGCAATTTATTAATCATTTTTATGAAGATGAAAGTAAATCAAAATCAAGCTCTACTTATACATCAAGAAGACGTAGTACTTCTACCAGAAGTAAATCTAATAAACCGGAAAATAAAGCTTTTATTATAGATCAGCCACATTTTAAAACAATTTTAAAGTTTTTAAATGATATAGGTAAAAGATTTTCAAGTATAAATATTAATTATTCACATAATACCAAAAATATATATAATAATATTTCACCTGATTTTGAGCCTGATTATAATTTTAAACTAGGCTTTAGTGATATACCAAGTAATCAAAATTTTTCAACACCATCAGCAGGAATAATATCATCATCATCTAATTTTTATTCTCAAGAATTAAAACTTAATACTTCTGTTCAACTTACAGATAATTTAACGCTATCAAATATGGAATATCGCGTTTCATTAGCATCTACTAATCAAAGTGATAGTGGGTTTAATGAAACATATTCACAATCATATTTTCCTTTAGGAGCTTCAGGTGATCAAGGTATTCCTCTTTTTGGTTGGTCTATTAATTTAAGAGGATTAGAAAAATATAATTTTATCGGACGATGGTTTAAAAGTTTTGGGGCAACTCATTCATTTAATGGCGAAAAGAATGAAATAAGTACAGAATCTGTAGTTCAAAAAATTGATTTTAAAAGAAATTTTACTCCTTTAATAAGGTTTGATATGACAACAAAAAATATTCCTATGGATATAGATTTTACATATAACAACACATTAAGTATAGCAAATGATAATGGTCAGATTGAACGAACAGCTAATGATCAAATAAGTTTAACTTTTAGATATAAAAAACAAAGTGGATTTAGAATTCCAATATTTTTCTTAAGGGATTTTCAGGTAGAAAATGAGATGGATTTAAGTGTTAAAATAGGCTATGATAATAGCAATACAAAGTATCATAAAAATTATACAAATGATATTAGTAAATTTGAAACTATTGTATATAGTAAATCATATAATATCCAACCAAAATTAACATATAACTTTAGTAAATTTGTTGAAGGTGATATATGGTTTAATTATATCATTAGTGATAATCATAGTTCAGGTAAAAAAGAAGAAACGGATTTAGGTTTTCAAATTAGAATATATTTTGAATCTTTTAATTAGATGTATAAGAAATTAATTATATTAATATTAGTAGTTAGCATATCTCGAAGTATTCCTTATTTTGATGGAGATGTTGCATTTTCATATTTGAAAAAACAATGTGAATTTGGTCCAAGATACCCTGGTAGTGAAGCACATCTGAAATTAAAAGATTATTTTATTAGTTTTCTTGAACCTAAGGTTGATGATTTATTAATTCATACACATACTCAAAAGCATCCATATAATGATAATGATATTACATTATATAATATTTTGGCAAGGTATAATCTTGAATCTAAAAATAGAATTTTATTTTTAGCTCATTGGGATACTAGGGATATTGCTGATAAAGAATCTGAAAAAATAAATCAAGATAAACCAATTATGGGAGCAAATGATGGAGCCAGTGGTATAGCTATTTTAATGGTTTTATCTGAAATACTTAATGAATCTCCATTATACAATATTGGCGTTGATTTATTATTTGTTGATGGTGAAGATATGGGAAGACATGGAGAAATAGATAATTTTTGCCTTGGAACAAAGCAGCTTACTAAAGACGTAGAGTTTCCACATACTAGGCTTGCTATTTGTCTTGATATGGTCGCTGATAAGGAACCAGAATTTAAAAAGGAGTATTTTTCTTATATTCAAGGTAAAAATGCATTAGATGATATATGGTCATTAGCAAATGAATTAGGTTATAATGAGTTTAATAATTCTTTGACACATCCAATATATGATGATCATAGGGCTTTTTATCTTGGGACTGGTATTCCTTCAATTAATATTATTGATTTTGATTACCCATATTGGCATACACTTGATGATACAATTGATAAATGTTCTGCAAATACTTTAAGTATAGTTGGAAGCGTTGTTACTGAATACATATATAGGGAAGATCAAAGAAATGAATAAAATATATTTATTTTTTATATATTTGAGTTTGGTTATTGGCGTAATCCCAAATAGTTATAGCATTGATGAGGTTAATAGCTATTATAAATATAGAGCAACATATGAAGATGGCTTACCTGATGAATCAATCATTGATATGAGATTAATGCCAAATGGGAATGTAGCTGTGGGAACTTCTGGTGGGTTAGGACTTATTACGGATGGAGATTATGAATCTTTTTTAGATCAAAATCTTCCTGATGGAGGAAATCCTGCAATAGAAATTTATACAGAAAATAATGAAAGTGTACTTGTAGTATCAGGAGTTAAAACAGTAGGTGATTTAGATTCTGATGGAGTTGTTGATCCAGCTGGAACAGGAATTTCTTGGTCATTAGATAATGGAGATACATGGAATTTTATTGATCAACCAACTGATAGCTTACCTAATTGTGAAAATCTTGGATGTGAGGAACCGCTTAATCCAGATAATTGTGAATGCTATCCAGCCTTAACTGGATGCTCTTGGAATAATACTACAGAGGTTTGTAGTGCAGGATCTAATATTCTTTTTGAATGGAACAATACAAGTTTATTTAGCTTGGCACAGTTAACAAAAGTAAAAAATGTTACATATGACTTATCTGTTGACTTTGGTAATAAATACATATACGCGGCAAGTTGGGGTGGAATGTTAAGAAGATTTAAATATATTGAGGATAATCCATCATGGGAAATTGTTCCACTACCCATGGATAATATGTCTACAATGGGGTGTAGTAATGAACCCTACCCATCTAATTATGTTTATAGTCCTATTGATCCTCCAATAGGATCTGACAATCATAAGCCTTTTTCAGTTTTAGTAGACTACTATAATGATAGTACTTACATATGGGTCGGAACAGCAAATGGAATTAATAAAGGAATATTAAATGATTCAGGATGCATTGAATGGGAGCATTCTGATCTTGATAATGGTTTAGCTGGCAATTGGGTCATTGATATTGTTACTGAGGATATTGGAAATGAGAAACCTAGAATATGGCTTATAACATGGGTTATTCCAGGGCCAAATGAACATGGCTTAACTTATAGTGATGATTATGGTGTAACATGGAACATTGTAAATCAATTTTCTGAGCAATATGTTGATAATAATAATAATGATTATTATGATACTGGAGATACATTTATAGATTGCGACATTAATACAAATAAATGTGAAGGTGAATTTGGTTGGAATTCTTCAATGGGTAATGGTATATATGATGGTGCTATAATATATAATTTATATTTTAATGATGATGTTTTATATGCTACTACAAATAGGGGATTATTTTGGTCATCTTCAGGAAATATTCAAGAATGGACTAAAATTAACATCCCAGATTCTATGCTTGAAAATTTAGATTTTTTATATGAGCAACAATCTTCTCCACAAACAATATATTCCTGTATATCAAAACAAAGTGATTTTATTATAGGTACACGAAATGGATTATTTCTCCTTAAAGATGTAAATGATAACAACCCAAATTTATGGAATGTTGATAATTGGATCTCTTATGAACCTTCTTATCAAAATTTTGAAAAATTAAATATATACCCAAATCCATATAATTTTTTTGATAGAGTTACATTTGAATATAAAACAAATTTGATTGGTGAAATTACAATATATGATTTTGCGATGAACAAAGTTGATTCCTTTGATTGTGATCAATTTGATGGATATACTGGAAATTTAAAATGTAGATGGGATGGAAATAATATTAATGGTACTAGAGTTGCTAATGGTGTTTATTTTTGTCAGTTAAAAGTTGACAATGCTGAAGTTTGGGAAAAAGTGATGGTTATAAACCCATCAAAAGGAGACTATTAATGTTTAGCTTAATTATTACATTAATGTTTTATTCACTTATATATGGAGATTATAGTGGAGGACATCCTGGATCAAATTTTTTATATGGTTCAAATGCAAGGGATGTTGCTTTATCAGGTTCAACAATAAGCACGTATAACAGAGGATATAATGCCTTCATTAACCCGGCTTTATTATCAAAAACTAAAAATAATGAGTATGGTTTTTCACATTTTGTAATGTCACTTGATAGATCTATACAATCTATATCTATTTCTAGACAATTACCTCCATCTGCAGGTGTTAGCCTCTCTTTTTTTAGATCTGGAACTGATAATGTTTATGGAACAGATTCTTTTGGTAATCCAACAGGTGAATTATCAAATTCTGAAGGTTATGGTATGATTTCTTTTGGAATTAATTTTATTGGAAATTTATCAGCTGGATTTAACATAAAAACATATTTTAATAATTTAGATGAATATTCTGCAAATGGCATTGGATTTGATTTGAGCCTTTTATATCAAAAAAAATATATTAATATGGCTTTTAAAATAAACAATTTATCATCAGGTTATTCATGGAAAATAGATTCAAATTATGAAGAAAAGATACCTGTGAATTATGCATTAGGATTTTCTTATAATAAGTTTAAAAATTTATTGCTGTTATCTCAAATTAATATCATTCAAATTTCTGATATAATTCCAATTTTTAATAAAGAGTATAAAAAATTCTATAATAGGTTACACATTGGTGTTGAGTATAGATTAGATTATAATCAAAATAAATCTATTGCTTTACGGACTGGAGTTAAGGAATTAAATAATAAGTTGTCATATTCTCTTGGTTTTGGAATGCCATTTAAGATGGGCAAGAATCGTAATTTATTTTTAGATTATGCATTAGATTTAGGGGTAATGAGCGAGGGAATAGGCCATTTGTTTACATTTACCATGGAAAATAAATGATTAGATTTTTAATTATAATATGTTTTTTAGTAAATATTGTTTTTCCAGTAGGAATTAAAGCATTAGCTATCCCCCAATCTGCATTATTATTAGCAAAATCTGGAACAGGAATATCAAATTCTATAGATATTAATCCTGGACTTATACATTCATTTAGTCCATATGTAAGTTTTTCAAAAAATCAATGGCTTGGAGATTTAGATGGCCAAAAAATTTCAATTCTATTAAAAAATAATACTTTATTATCTTTTGAGTCATTAAGTGTAGATGATATAGAGTTGCGTGATGAGATTGCGAATGATTCACCTATAGGTTTTTTTGGAGTATATTGGTATGCATGGGAATTAAATAGAAAATTAAATATTAATTATAAAGATATTAGTCTTGGTTACAAATTAAAATTTAATTTTTCAAAATTATATATTGAAACAATGCATGGATATACAATTGATATTGGAATGATGAAGCGAGTAAATAGTAAAATAGATTTGGGATTAGTCATCAAAAATATTGGAAATGAAAGTACAAATTCTTTACGTGCTGGAACTATACCTATATTTGGGATTGGAGTTGGTTACTTAGCTTTAAATGATAAGTTACTTATTTTGACAGATTTATTATCTCAAGGTAATAATAGTATAGCTAGATTTGCATTTGAAACGCAATTACCTTATATTAATTTTATATTAGGAAGCTCTATATCTGATAAGTATCATGATATATCTTTTGGTCTAAAATTAGATTATGACACCTGGTCTTTAGCTTACGGTAATTTAAATCATGATAATACGATATTAGGTAATCCAGCTATTATGACTATAACAAAGTATTTTTAATTTAATATTTTAGTATAAAATAAGTAATTTATATAGTTAATCAAGGCCGTGATAGCATTTATTTGATACTCCTCCTTAGTCCATGTAATTTATGCTATCGCGGTTTTTTTATAAAATTATGGAGTTTATATGTTGTTATTAGATTATATAGTTATTGCTTTATATTTTATTATTATAATGGGGATAGGAGTCTATTCTTCCAAAACAAAAGATAATACATCTCAATATTTTCTAGCTAATAGGAATCTTGGATGGTTCGTAATTGGAGCATCATTGTTTGCTTCTAATATTGGTTCAGAACATTTAGTTGGACTTGCTGAAAGTGGTTTTAAAAAGGGTCTGATTGAATCTCAAT
>CAJWAW010000019.1 GCA_913020255.1 uncultured Fidelibacterota bacterium
CCCCACCATCTGCAGTGCCATCATCATCTCCACCATCTGTAGTTCCAGTATCATCACCACCACCTGTAGCACCAGCATCACCATCATCATCTGGGCATGCATCACAAGTTACAGGGCAATAAACAGATATTGGATTAATACCAGCTTGAGCATCACAACTACCTAAAACTGCAACTGCTCCAGCACAATCAGTATAACCATAACTTGCAAAACCTGATAAATCAGAATCTACGCAATCATCAGATGAATCATCACCACCATCTACAGTGCCATCATCATCTCCACCATCTGTAGTTCCAGTATCATCACCATCATCAGCGCAAGCAAACTCGCAAGTGTGAGTTGGAGAAGCACAATATTCTTTAGCATAATCTAATTCATAGCCATGATTATTTGTTAAATAACAAGCACATAATAATGTACAATCATCACATTCCCTATCTCCCCATGAAGCATCGCTTTCAGCGCTAACACTTTCATAAGCATCACAATAGCCTGCATCATCATCTGGACATGCATCACAAGTCACAGGACATATATCTGATATTAAACCACACCCACCTAAAGCTGTTAAAGCATCAGCGCAGGTACTAACGCCGTAACTTGCTAAAGCTGCATCATTATCTACACACTCATCAGAATCATCAGGATCATCAGAATCATCACTAGGAGTACAACCAAAATTCCAATCAGGATTAGATGTATTATCAGGAGAATAATAGTTATATCCATAACCTTCACATTCCTCCTGAGTTAAACTATAATATGCAGAATGTGGACCATCACCATTTAACCCGTTTTGGAATAAAGTATAACAAAATCCTTGCCAGCAGTGGTCACAATCATCCATCATAAAACCATCAGGACATGTCCCATTACAATAATTATCAAAATACGGATCGTTAGGATTTGTTCCTGGTACAACCCAAGTACCTGAACAATCCTGCTCATCAACATCATAATCAACTGTATTATTTTCATAACAATATGATCTCCAGCAATTACCACATGAATCCTCAGTTAAACCTGCAGGACAAGCAGCAAATGCGAATGTAGAAACAAATAAAATACTTACTATATTTTTCATTTAATACTCCTAGTTATAATTGATTTAATTAAAATGAGATTGAATCTCATAATGATAATTTAAGAATGATAAATTTTACCTGCAATATTTTTTTCGACTAATTATTCTATTTTTAGAATTTTATATTATTAAAACAAATTTAACTTTCAAGAATAATAGTCACAATAGATACTATATCTACAATATTAACTTCATTATCAGCATTTACATCAGCCGTTTCTAATTGACAACCTTCTAATGATGTTGTTTCTAACACATAGCCCACTACGCCTACAATATCCACTACATTGATAGTGCCATCATTATTAACATCACCTTGGATATTATTGCATTCCAAGTCAACCGACAGACCAGTCTGATAACGAAATGAAACGTTTCCACCTGCGCTATTTTCATAGTAATCGTAAGCCCATATTTTAATTACGTCAATTCCATTTGCACATTTTGCAAACATAGTATAATTTGTTGGAACTAATTGATAAGCATCATTAAACCAACCCCATGAATTTAGAGCTGGATTTTTAATCCCCTCAACAAAGGTATGTGTTTGAAGATCATAGAAATCATAATGTTTTCTATCTTTTAACCATTTAACATTTTCTGGGATATCATTTAATTGACCCCAATAATCACTCCATACCTTAGAAGAATCAACATAGGCTGCCCCATTACCAATTCCTGACATTCCACCATTTGTTCTAATATGCTTTCGCTGAAATGCAAAATCCCATTCTGTAGATAGCTCAGGATTGGCTATATCTACAACGCTATTGCTTTCAACTGAGAAATATATCCAATCTGAATAACTTGTAGCTGGAATTGTAACAATAAACTCATCAGTTAAACAAACTGAATTAAGTATAAATAAAGCAACAAAATAAAACATTATATCTCCTTTTTAATATTTGAAAGTAATTTGAGCAATAACTCTTCTTCCAGGATCATAAGATGATAAATATTCTGAGCTTTCAAACTCACCGAATCTCCTTTCATCTTTATAATCTAGAATATTTTTAAAACCAAATTTTATCTCCAGTGCATCAATTGGACTATATAGAAATATAAAATCAGCCATAACATAGTCATCCAACCATACTTTACTATCACCATCTAAAACAAATTTCTCTCCTAAATATTTTACATTAAGTGAAAATTGTAATTTATTTTCCAACACAGTATATAAATAATTCATCCTAAATGAATATTTTGACATTAACTCCAATGCAGACAAATCATCAGATGAAGGGTTTGTATAGTTAAAAACAAATTTAAGTTTATTTTTATAATTAATCTCTTTTTCATAATTAGAATTAAATCCAGTGATAATTACATTGTTAAAATTATAATACTTCATTTCCCCATCTTCTACATTCCAGATTGTACCAATCATATCTTTTACATCATTATAAAAAAATTCAACAGAATAACTACTATTATACATTCTTTTATCAATAGAGAATGAAAAATAGTCATTTGACGTTGGAATTAAATCAGAATTTCCAACAATAACAGGGTCATGACCTAAAAAATTATAATATAACTCCTTAATAGATGGTACTCGAAATCCTTTACTATAATTAAACCTTATATCATATGGTTGGTACTGCTTTAACATATATGCAAAAGAATAAACATTATTATTTTTATAGTTCTTTGCTTGCACATTACGAACGGCAAAGCTAATTCTATCATTATTATTTAAATTCCAGCTATCACCAAAATAAAATGCAGTTCTATTAAAATATTTAGAATCATCAATCCCACCAAAAATAGAAGAATATTCACAATCTGTAATACTTGAATCTAATGGATAATCACAAACTCCATACTCAAAATCATAGGTAATAGTTTGATTAATATACTCTCCAGGTTGAGGAGGAGTTCCTCCATCACTGCCATCACTACCATCACCATCATGATCCCAATCTGTAAAAATACATCCTTGAAACCCAGTGCTTGGATTCCAATTAGGATTATCACAAACACTTACTGTTTCATCATAATTATCTTGCGGTCCATAATCTCCAGTATTTTTATAAATATTAAAGGAAGAATAAGAATCATCATTATATTCTACCCCAAATGTAAAATGATGATTTAAATAAATTTTATCATACTCTATATTAAATGCCTCATTAATATGAATAGCATTAATAAATTCACGTAATTCAAAGTTATTTGAAGAATTATAAAAATTGGCTATACTTGGATTATTAGGTATATTTGTGTAATTAAAATAAACACTACTTTTTTTATATTGTTCTTTATTATATGATATTTTTACTAAAGAATTCATATTATGAATATTAAATTGAAAGCTATATCTATCATCTTCAGATTTAGGTCTTTCATATTGAGGAGATGTATAATAAGTAAAATATGGAGCAATATCAATACTTGTTTCATTATCTTCATAGACAAATATATCTTTAATATAATTTTTGAAACTCATCTCTAAAAAATATTTAGAATTAAAATTATAATTTAATTTATGATAATGAGAAAACGCATCATATGATTCGAGTGTTTTAGTATATATACCGCCATTGCCCGAATAAACAGCATCATTTAATGTTAAATCATAGCCGTCAGAACTAATCTTATTCAAATCCAACATGTATGAAAAATCATTAATACTAAATCCTAAATTTAAATTTTTAGAGTCATTCAATGGATCATCATATAAATATGACAATTTAGAAGAAAAATCTTGTTTGTTTTTTTTAGTAATAATATTAACCACTCCCCCAATAGCGCTAGAACCATAAAGACTTGACATTCCACCTTCAACAATTTCAATACGCTCAACGTTAGAAAGATTAAGCATAGTAAAATCTATCATACCTGAAAATTCGCCAGAAACTCTTGCTCCATCTATTAAAAAAAGGATATATTGATCGCCTAACCCTTGAATTTTAATCTTATCACTTGTAAAATTAGCATGTGTCCACATTTGGTTCTGCATATTTGGCAATACCATTTCAAGAACATCTTTAACATTTGTATATACAGAATTACTAATATCTTCTGATGAAATAACGTGAGTTAATACTGGTGAGTCTTTAATATATGTTTGATTTTTATTACCAGTAACTACAATCTCATCATAATCTAGTATACTTTCAGATAAAGCAATCTTCAAGTTATTATCTACCTCTACATCAATATCTATAATTTTATCAGCATAACCAATATGACTAATTTTTATTTTTATATACCTTTTATCTTTTAAATCTAACGCAAAAAAACCATTTGCATCTGAGGATTGGCCAAAGACTTCATTTTCATATAAAACAATATTTGCATTATTTATAGGCTTATCTGATGCATCAACCACATGACCTTTAAATATATAGTTAGGCAATGCAAATGAAAATAATATAATACTATATAATAACATAGTTGTAATTTAAGAAACCGACTATATAGTCGAAAAGAGAAATATTTAGTTAATATTATTTTTTTCTGTATGACCTTTATCATTGAGATACTTAATTTTATCTAATTTTTGACCCATAAAACTAAAGGCTCTTGCAAAACCATGAACTAATAGACCATCCTCTGGTTGCAATTTAAATAAATAAAAATCAGTTAAATTTTTTAGGTAAGCAATAGGTTCGCCAAATTTATTTTCCAATAATTGCATTTTTGAAACCCACTCTTTACTATCTCTTTTAATAACTGTAGATCTTGATGTAACTGTGAATCTTTTTCTAACAAAAATATTTTCAGCTTTTTCCTCATCTTCTATAATCATCAATGACACAATAGGATTATTAATCAAATTATCTGTATGCTTTGATAATTTACTAATATATATATAAAAATTATTATCACTATTATCATAACAACATGGGGCATAGCTTGCATTTGGCTCACCATTATTATTAACAGTACTTAAAATAACAGTCTTCATATTATTTATTATACTTTCTTTATGATTTATTGCTTCTTCTAAAACCTTATCCATTATTCGCTCCTTTTTTACTAAAAACCACGAATGGCCTATCATTGTTTTTAATTATATCAACACTTACATTAAATATATCTTCTAATCTAGATTTAGTTGCCACATCAGCAGTTTTACCATACGACATAAGCTTTGAACTTTTAAGCATAATCAATTTATTTGAATACATCAAAGCATGATTTAAATCATGTAAAACCATCAAAATTGTCAATCCTTTACCATTTATTGTTTTCAACAAATCAAACAATGCGTATTGATGACTAATGTCCAGATAAGATGTTGGCTCATCTAAAATTAATAATTTCTCATGATTCTGTTCTGACCATATTTGAGCTAAAACTCTAGCTAGCTGAACTCTCTGCTTCTCACCACCTGATAAAGTCATATAATTTTGATTAATAAAATTATTTAAATCAAAAATATTAATAATGTCTTTACAAATTTTTTCTGTGATATTATTTTCTTCAATTCCCCTATAAGGATACCTACCCATTTTCACTATATCTAATACAGAAAAAGGAAATGATAAAGAATTGGATTGAGGAAGTACTGATCTATATTTTGAAAGCTCTTTAACATTCCATTTAAAGTTGGCAATATTATTGATGAAAATATTACCAGATGAAGGATTTAATTCCCCAGATATCAATTTCACTAAAGTACTTTTCCCAGAACCATTAGGCCCAACAATTGAAACCATATCACCACTTTCTATATTAAATGATATTTTATCTACTAAACTCTTATTATTTATAGTATAGCATAATGAATCAACTGATACAATAGACTTATTCAGCATAACTAAACCTTCTTTTCTGACTTATTATAAGCCATATAAAAAATGGCGCACCGATAGCTGATGTAACAACCCCAATAGGTAATTGCGCAGGAGCAATAATCGTTTTAGATATCAAGTCAGATGTAAGCAATAAAATAGCACCCAATAATGCTGATCCAGGCAATAAAGTACTATGTTTAGGACCAATAAATAAACGAACTAAATGAGGTGTAACTAGCCCTATAAATCCTATCATACCGCAAAATGAAACGGAAATCCCTACTATAATAGATGAAAATAAAATTATCTTTTTCTTTAACATTTCAATATCAATGCCAAGATGATTTGCTTCTGCATCTCCAAGCATAAATATATCCAATTGTTTTTTCATAAAATAAACAGCTATTAATGGTAAAATAATAAATATAGAAGTAATAAATACAATATCCCAATCTGCATTATCAAGACCACCTAAAGTCCAAAAAGTAAAACTTCTTAGCTCTGCATCTGATGACATGCTTACAAATAAACCAATAATTGAACCAGCTAAAGCATTTATAGCAATTCCTGATAATAACATTACCATAATATTTGTACGATTATCAATTTTAGATATTTTATATATTAAAACTGTTGCAAAAAATGAACCGACCATAGCAAGCAAAGGCAATATATAAATAATAGATAAAAATGGGATATAATATGATATAATATTTAGAAACATTATAGATATCATAGCCCCAACTGCCGCACCACTTGACACACCTATAAACCCTGGATCTACTAAAAAATTTCTAAATAGACCTTGTAAAATAGCCCCTGAGGTTCCTAGCCCCATACCTACGAGTAAAGCAAGAAATATTCTCGGTAATCGTATATTGAAAATAACCGTTTCATGTATTTGATTATAAACAATAGAAGATTCATTGGAATTGAGAATCATCTTATCTAAAAGAATTTGAAAAATCTGCTTAAGGCTAATAGTAACAGGGCCAATAATAAATGATAATAATATTAAAAAACACAATGTAATTATTGATAAAATAAAGAATGCGTTCTTTGTATATAATTTATTTTTAATCAAGATTTAAAATTTCTATTAATTCTAACACATTACTAGTCAAACTTGGTCCAAATGATAGAAAATCGCCCATACTAATATCAATTACACGATTATTTAATACGGCTGCAATAGATCTAAATTCATTTGAATCTGTAAAAATAGAACTTGACTTTTGATCACCACTTGAATAAGAAGAAACAAGTATAATATCTGGATTGAAATTAATAATCTGCTCTTTAGTAACTTTCTTATATTTAGAAAATTCATCTTTGAAAATATTATTTCCACCCATGAATTTAATAAGGTAATCAGCCCTAGTATTATTTCCAGCAGCTGTCAATGAACCTGCTGTGGGATTCATGAAAAATACTACTTTTGGACTTAATTCATAATCACCTATTTTTCGATTTATAATTTCACAATCTTTTTTTATTTTATCAATTGTTAAGAATCCTTCATCTTCAACATCTAAAATAATTGATATGCTATCTACTAAATCAATAATTTCACCTACAGAGTGAGGAGATTTAAATATCTCCATCTTCACTCCACTTTTCCTTAATTGTTCAACAACTTTTGGAGGTCCTATATCAGTTGTGGTTAAAATATAATCAGGAGACATGGATAAAATACCTTCACTAGATATAGCTCTGATATAACCAACTTGAGGTAATTTTTTTACTTTATATGGAATAGTACTTGAAACATCTACAGCAACCACTTTATTACCCTGATTAAGAGTAAAAACAGTTTCAGTTACACACCCACCTATTGTAATAATACGCTCTGTTTCTTGCCCAATAATAAAAGATAAAACAAGAGATAATAAAAGATATTTATTCATTAAATGCTCCTAAACTATTAATTATTTCTTCAAAATGATTATTAAACCCAATTAAATGAGCAAAGCCCATCAGATGATTATTGTTTTTATCAAAAAACTCTATTGAATAATCTGGCTTTTCTAAATTATTATATTTATAAATCATGATTGTATTTATATTTTCCTCAATAGCATGAAGATTAAACTTTTCATCAAGAACATTAATCCAATTTCCAAATTGAACTATATTTGATACTAAACCCCTATAATACTGAACAACATTATTACCATTAATATGAATTTGAATTTCAATTTTATTTTTTGAGAATTTATCTAATAAGAACTTAGTTAAATCATTCTTGATACTATGCTTTAATATATTATTTGAATTAAACTTAAATGGCATTCTTATATTTTCGATACCACTTACATATGCTTTTAAATTTTTATTATTAAAAATATTTTTTTGTAACTCATAATTATATTCCATTTTATAATTAGATGCTAATTTTTTAAATAAATCCGAATTCTGTTCCTTAAGATAAATTTTCAGAATAGATTGTCCATAAATATCAAAAAATTGGAAACTTTCAAGCAACCTATCTCTATGTATTTTACTTTCATAGAAAGTATAAGAAATTTTATTACTATCAAATTCAATCAAACATTGCTTAGTATCAATATTATCAAAAATCACATCATGGGAGAAAACTAAATCTTCGGAACAGATATTATTCTCATGAACAATAGAATCATTTCGTACTAGAAACATTAACCTTACCGATGCATTTAGCTGTTTAAAAAAAACACTAATATCTGGAATTGATAAAAAAACTACATCATTATTAATTTGCGTGCTTAATAAAGAGGCCTCATTAGTATCTAGAATATTTGCAGCATCCCTAATCCTAATTTTTTTATTTTTAGAATCAGCTCTGAATTTTTGCCAATCTAGAGCAAGCTTATTGTATAAAATTTTATATTTGTTAGACATCTTAATAAGGGAAATTTAAATCAGTCAACTATTATAATATAATGAGAATCATTCTCATTTACATGCTATTATTTAAGAACAGATTGACTTATTTATAAAATAAAAAATAATAAGCCAAGCTATACCCTTTACTGAATAAAATATAAAAGCTACAAGAATAGCTTTCTTACCATATTTTTTAAAAAAATTGGTAATATTATTTTTCAACTAATCACTTTTTGGTTTGAGAAAAGATTTTAGCATTATCTCAAAGTCTTTATCATTTAAACTATCGCTATCACTCATTAACAATTGATGAAAAAGGCCACCAATTGCTTTCATTAATAAGCCAGGATTTAAATCTACAAAATCTTTTTTCTTAATTCCTTCTTCAATAATACTTTGCAATATTGCATACAATCTTTCCTGATATGTTTTCCATGGTTGCTTTTGAATATCTTTCATGAAATCTGGAGCTTTAAACAAAAAACCATATAAAATTTTATCCTTTGTAACTATCACGCCCATTTCTTTAATTATTCCAATGAATTTTTTTCGAGGACTTAACTCTTCAACAATCAAGGATTCTATACCAGACCAAAGTTGTCTCCATCCTTTTTCCATTATTTCAACAAAAACTTCATCTTTAGAAGAAAAGTAATAGTATAAAGTTGCTTTACCAAATCCTGACTCAATAGCTATTTCATCCATTGTTGTCTTTTCGATTCCAACTTCATTAAATACACGTAAAGCTCCATCCAAGATTCTATTTTTACGTATATTTCTTTCTTCTATTTTTCGCTCACTTAACATATATTTTAATAATGAATTAAAAATTTAAAAAATTAAATTGTATTTACAAAGACTATTACTACTTTTAACGATTTATTTCAAATCTAATTCTTTTCTTTGAAGCAGCCCATGAGCAAATTGAACATTTTACTAAATTATGGTTACGAGCTGGGCAATGCTCCCTTCCAAAAAAAATAATTTGCAAATGCCTTTTGTTCCAATCTTGCTTATCCCATAACTTTTTAAGATCTTTTTCAGTCATAATAACATTTTTCGCTTTTGATAAACCCCATCTTGCAGCAAGCCTATGTATATGCGTATCAATAGGAAATGCAGGAATGCCATACCATTGTGACATTAATACACTTGCAGTTTTATGCCCCACCCCAGCTAAACTTTCTAAATAATTCCAATCTGGCCTTAATCCACCACCTTCAATTATTTGATGTGCCATTATTTTAAGATTTTTAGCCTTAGTAGGAGCAAGACCAATTTCTTTAATTATACTTTGTATCACTTTAACATCTAATGAATTCATTTCTTCTGGAGTTTCTGCATTCTTGAATAATAACGGAGTAACTTGATTAACTTTCTTGTCAGTAGTTTGAGCTGAAAGCATAACAGCAACAAGTAATGTATAAGCACTTGAATGATTTAATGGTATAGGAACTTCTGGATAAAGACCATCTAAAATCTGGCCGATTTTTTTTGCTTTATTAATACGATTCATTATTATTAATAATTATTTAACCTCTTTTTTTTCATTTGATATATGTATAATAACCTTCTTAACACTTTTTATCAACATTGATTTTGTGAAAACTAAGTCATATCCTGATTTTTTTGCTTTAGCCTGCATTGATTTATTAAAAGTATCAAAAACACCAAAAATAGGCAAATTTGATGTCATTATCAGCTTCTGAGCAATTGTTCGATAATCAAATTCTGTTGAATCTAAATCTATAATATTAACAGAAACCAAAGAATCATCATTAAAATCATCTAAACCAATCTGATTTTCTTCATAAAAAGATAAATTAAACCCATATTTATTGCACTCTGTTGCTAAAGAAGTACAAAATATAGCATCATTAGAAAAAATATTTATATTTAATTGTTCTTTATTCATCAATATTTATTTTTGGAACTATACTCCAATCAAAATCTGATATATTATCAATCTCATCTAAATTCTCTAGAGACCTTTTAACGGAATTAATAATGTTATCAATATCTACTCCTCTTTGACTAGGTCTATACAATTCAAACTTCAGTAAACATTTATTAAGCAAACCACGAGCTCCATTTATATTTAAATTAGTTATATGGAAATATCCAACAGATAACTGTATTAAGCCTTGAATAAACTTAGCATCTTTCAATCTATAGTCTGACCATAAATCTTCCCAATATTCATGCGCATCATAAAATGAATGCTTATTAAAAGAATCAAGCCCATTTAAAAATAACTCTTCTTTAATCTTTTCTTCTGATCTCATCTGTTACAGTATAATATTTTTGATCTTTTTTAATTTTAATAGCTACTACAGAAGGGTCATGATAAAAAAATAAAGTCCAATTCTGTTTAGACGCTTTATTTAAAAATATTTCCTTCTCCTTAAGAGTAAGCTCAGCATTTAAATCATACCCCATTATCCATGGAGGTATAATATGTGATTTTAAAGGTATTAAATCAGAACAAAAAATTAAATTTATTTTATGATCTGAAATTTTTATAAGCTGCTGCCCCTTCGTATGTCCATTAACATTATAAGCTTCAACACCTTCAATAATAATAGCATTGTCTTCGAATAATTCTACAACACCATTGTCTTTTAAACATAAGAAATTCTCTTTTAAATAACTCGCTCTATCTCGAGGACTTGGGTTGATAGCTGCCTCCCAATTACTTTTAGAAACATAGTATTTAGCATTAGGGAACTTAGGTATTATTTGCCCTTTTGAATCTTTAATAATACAACCTCCAGCATGATCAAAATGTAAGTGAGTAAGTATAATATGTGTTATATCTTCTATGCAATAATTAAAATCACTTAAAGTATCACTTAAAGCATGATCTGATTGTTCTATATGAAACATTTCTTTAAATTTAGGTGGATAATAATCACCGATACCCGATTCAATCAAAATAACATTTTTACCATCATCAAGCAATAAACATCTCATTGCAAGTTTTATTCTGTTTTTATCATCAGCTGGATTTGTTTTACTCCAAAGAGCTTTAGGGACGGATCCCATCATTGCCCCTCCATCTAACCTGAAATCACCTGTTTCAAGAACAGTCAACTTCCAATTTCCTATTTTATCTATATTCATTTAAATATGTATTTAATCTATCCCAAATAATATCATCATGCTTACCTAAAGAGGCTTTGAGGCTTGCCCTGCAAGCCTCTAGC
Source organism: uncultured Fidelibacterota bacterium (assembly GCA_913020255.1). Next base: position 11,907 of record CAJWAW010000019.1, read on the forward strand.
ATTAATAATAACCCTGCATCTAATGATTGATAATCAAGCTTTAGTATATAATCACTTATCCACTTTCTTCCTAAAGATTTCTGTTCAGAAAGTACATTAAAATTGCTAGAATAATTTAAATCAACATCTATGGCATTTAAATTATTATAGATATATTTTTTAATATTTTCTTTTCTTACCAAATCTTCTTTAATAATCGAGTAATAAATCCAAATCATATCTGTAAAATCATGGTGATACGGATAGCGATTTAAATCCAATTTATTACTATTTCCATAATTTACATAGCTAGGACTACTATCATTGATAATCAAATTAATACAAAAAAATATATTTTCAAGTATATCCTTACCCTGTAAAAATAACATCATTTTATATACAGACCATATAGAATAAAAAGATTGTATATTATATTTTAAAGAAAATTCCACTAAAAATTCCAACACATGTTTAGCATCCGAAACTGTTAGCAAATAACTAACATTTTTTACTGAATCATTTAAATTTTTATTTTTCAAAGAAGATTCGAAATCTGAAAAAGCTATAACTTCGGGTGAATGCTTCTGTTCTAAATCTTTGTAAGATTCAGATAAGTTATATTTGGAAAGATGGTTTTCACAAAATAATAATAGTTTTTCATATGAATGCTCTGGACTTATACCAATTATAGACTTAACAGATTGTACAATTCTAACCGGATGATCTTTAGATGGCTTCAATTGTATAGATATTGCTCTGCTGTAAAGTTGTTCTATTTTATATTTTAAATCAATTTGATTCATTTTTTTTTTATTATTGGAATAAATTTACAAATCTTAAATTATTTTGTAGATATATTTATTACTTATGACACAAACAGCACTACATGCTTATCTAGCAATCTATTTAAAAGACAAGCTAATTTATAAAAATTGGTTTTTCCCTGCATTTTTACTTGGTTCAATACTTCCAGATATAGACTATTTTTTTTCACAGTTAGATAAGCTAATACATGTTCCAATACAGCTATCCCTAGTAAACAAAACTTTTATGCATAGCTTAATTACAACAACTTTAATATATCTTTTAATACTCATCATATATGAATTAAAAAAAAATAAAAAACTATTAAATCTTGCAAATGGAATAGCAATAGGCTTACTAATACATATATTTATAGATCTAACAATATTTCTTAAACCATTGGATATTTTTTGGCCACTTCCTTTAAATTCTATACAATTATCAACATTTAATATCCCAGCTTATATATATAAACTGACAATGGTATTGGAATTTGTACTATTTAGAGCATTTGCTAGCTATACTATACATGCAATATTAAACTATCCATCTAAAAATTCTTATTTAATAAACATTCAATCGTATTGGATGAAGTTTGAGCTATTTTTTATTATTATATTTATTTTAAGCTCTTACTATCTAAGCATGGATAAATTATTTATTATTTTTTTTGTTGGCTATATTCCTTCAATTCTAACAATGCTATATACTATAGTTAAGG
>CAJWAW010000020.1 GCA_913020255.1 uncultured Fidelibacterota bacterium
ACATCTTGACATATATCACATCCATAAATCCAATCATCTAAATTATCTTTATACTGATCAGGGAAATCTCCACGATGCTCAATTGTTAAATATGAAATACATTTATTAGAATCTAAAACATAATCATCTACAATCGCATCAGTTGGACAAGATTCAATACACCTATTACATGTTCCGCATAAATCTTCTGCAAATGGATTGTCATATTCTAATTCAAAATCTAATAATATTTCTGATATAAAAAACCATGAACCAATATTTCTATTAATTAAATTTGTATGCTTACCTATCCATCCTAATCCTGCTTTCTGCGCCCAGTATTTTTCCATTACGGGTGAAGTATCAACACAAACCCTGAACTTGAAATTTTCATTATATTTTTTGATCTGATTTATGATTTGATATAATTTTTCTTTTATAACATCATGATAATCATTTCCCCATGAATAATTAGAAATTTTATATTTAGAATCTTTATTATCATTTGAGCCTGTATAATAATTATATGCAAATGATATTATAGTCTTTACTTCAGGAAAATATTTATATATGTCTTTTCTTTTATCTTTAGAGGTATTAATCCAATTCATTGAGGCATGATACTTCAAATCAAGCCATTTATCTAAATAGTTATTATTTTGAATATCTGGTGCAGTAAATCCAATATAATTAAAACCTAATTTTTTAGATTTTTCTTTAATTATTTTATTTAATTCAGATTTATTCAATTAGGTAAGAAAATAGAAATGTTAAAAACTTTCAAAATAAATTATTTTAACTTCCCTATTCATAGAATCATATCTTTCATTATTTTTAGATATGTCATTTATATTAACTTCTAACATTAAACTACTAGTTGCTGACCAGCGTAATCCTGCATTTAGATATCCTCTGCCTTTTCTTATAATATATTCTCCATCATCATAATCATTATCATTAATTGCAAAATCATATTCAGCCATTAAAGAAAAACTTCTATTTAGTTCTCTATCAAAGCCAAAAAATAGATTCACATCATCATCTCCATCACTAGTCTCAAATAAATTTTTATTAGCACCTATATGAAAACCTAAATTTCCTAATATCTCATAGTTTCTACTTAATACAAAATATACACCCATAGCTTTTTGTTCATATCTATCTCTATCTAATAAATATTCACCTTTTCCTTGAGTATCTAAACCAAATAATATTGAAGGTCTAGATTCTGTTTCCTCAAAAACTCTATACTTGATTTGAACTTCTGGATATGATTTATTTTTTTTAAATGATCCAGTACCTATAAATTCTTGAATTCCAAATGACACCCCTAGAGTAAGATGATCAGTGATTCCAATTGAGAATGATGGCAACAAACCTCCCTCATTCATCAGTAAAGTTTCTAAGGTAAATGTTCCCCTTGGTAAAGTGCCTGCTGTAGGCATAGAAATTAATTCAAGAGGAGGGTATGGCTGTTCTTCTTGAGAAAAGACAAAAGTTAGTATAAATATTAATATTATTATTTTTTTCATTTAATAAAATACAAAGATATATATTAAAAATAAATCAAATAAACGATATTAATCTAATTTTTTACTTCGTAACTAAAGGATAACATTACAGGCATATGATCAGAAATATATTCTTCATAAATAGAAAAACCACCCATATAATCATCTATTGGAATTGTCTTAACTAAGTATGTATCTGGCGAGACCAATGATTTTGAAACTAAAATATGATCTAAAAAACTAACATAAGGTTCTTTAGGATATGAAGCCTGTAATATATCATATGTTATATCAAATGTTGGAAAAAAGAATTTCGTGTCATTTAAAAATGGATCAAAACAATGCTCTCCATCTTTATCTTTTAAATCATCATTCCAATCACCTAGTATTATATAATGACTGTCATTTTTGCTAACATAATCATGAATCATTTCAGAGGCTTTCTGTCTTCTGAACAATCCAGAGTCACAACATTTCATATGTAGATTAATAAGCGATAATTTCAAGCCTGATGATTTAACTAGTAGATCGCATTGTAATGGAGGTCTTCCAGCAAAATAATAATCATCTTCAGCATACAATTCTTTTCGTCCAACCAAATCAAATAAATCTTTTTTATATATAAAAGCTTGATCCATAAATGATGATTGTTGTGAAATAATAAAATCATAATTAGGTAAATATTCCATTAACTTACTAAACCAACTTCTTTTTTTAATTTCCTGAAAAGCAATTATATCAGCATTAAAATCAACAATCGCCTCAGATAATGCTTCAATTGTCAAGCTACCATTAGTAGGAAAAAACTCACAATTCCACGTAATAATATCTAATTTATCATCAGCATTTAAATTGGGAAAATCCCATTTATCAGTTATGACTTTATCTGCTTGATATTTTTTAGAATCAGGTAAAATCAAGGTGTTCCAATCCGTCTTCTTATATATTATATCCATTGCCTTATCATATTTTTGATTTATCCATTCATATGCATTTTGATCGTAAGTAAAATCATCTATAAATAAAGTTTGGGATATACTATTTCTAACAGCACTTTCATAACCAATAAACTTTTTTTCTTTATTGTCATATTTTAATTTAAAATGTCCAAATCCTGTACCATTTCCATAATTTTGGAAAATATATGTATGACTATTATTATCATACCAAGGTGTTCTATAACCTTTACTGATCCCTCCTGAAACAATAAAATCTACGCCTTGAGCGTAGAATCCTAATTGGATTGCATTTAAACTTTCTTTCTTGTTTTTATCTTTTTCTAAAAATTCTTTATATACTACATCCCTATCCCATGGAACACCAGCGCTTGTTAAAACAACAATAATATCAATATCCATTTTTTCTAATTTGGAAACCCATTTTTTCATAGAATCAGCTGAAGAAGAAATTGTTACACCTCTTAAATTTTTATCTAAAACAGATTCAGCTATAACATCCCCAGCTATACCAATAATTCCAATTTTAACATCTTTGATGTTCAATATTGTATATGGATCAAAAATGTAATCACCCTCAGAATTGAAAATATTTGCTGCTAAAAAGGGGAAATTAGCTTTTTCCGATAAAGAAACTAGATTTTCATAGCCAAATAAAAAATCATTTTGAGCAGGAACAATAGCATCATATCCTACTTTATTCATCCACTCTATTATCGTTTTACCACTATCTACAATTCCAACCGGATGACCTTGAAAAAAATTTCCGCCATCCAATATCAGCATATCATCTAAACCTGAAGATAATTTTACTTTAATTTTATTTACATATTCTATGAAAGCTGCACCACCCATTATTTTTGGTGGAAAATTGGGATTCATAAACAAAGCATCCTGTTCATTTAAAAAGCCATGCATATCGTTTGTAGTAATAACATCGATATAGCTATCATTTGTATACAATGAGGAAAGAAATAAAAAAGATAAAATAAATTTTATATTGTGATTAATAACTACCATTTTCCATACATAGGATTAGGGAAAATAAACTGATCTATGCCAAACCTGATATATTTTTTAGCTTTAAAATCACCCATGGCATCACCTAAATATTGCACAACTCTAAATGAATCGAAATTTTCCATACGACCAGTTGAATTGAAAACTTCTTCTCTTCTTATGGTCTTTTTATCTTCTTTATCTTTTCTTAATAAATAAATATCATCATTTGAATAAATATCTAATTTTTTCATATTATTTTTAGTTGATTTCAAGCGTTCATCCATTCTATTACTAATAAAAATAATTTGAATATTATTTCTTCTTAAAAAATTAATATATTTTTTAGCACCAGGAACTAATCTTGCCTCTTCTTTCTCAACCCACTTCGCCCAAGATTTCATATTAAATGATTCACCTTTATTAAACAGATTAACTTGATAATCAGAATTATCTAAAACAGTTTCATCAAGATCCATTATAACGGCATAATTATTCTCATTATTTATATTAAGAGAAAAATTATTATGTCTTATTTTTTTTCTTAGTTTCTCTATTGCTTGGTTATAAACTTGATGACATAAAGCCTTATACTCTATTGATTCTCTAACCCATCTAACATCGTTAGGCAACGTATCATTTAACACTAAAGAAAGAAAAATTATATATATTATTGTTCTCATATGATTTAAAATCCTATTTTAAATGTTGTTAAAAAACTTAGTTTATTTTCAGTTACATTATCACAACCTATATCATCACAACTTAAATTATATATATCCTCTAAGGGAAGTATATCAAAATATTTATATTTAGTAGTTGAGTAATTCATTGCAAAATCAAATTCAAATTTTCCTATTTTTGTTCCAGTACCTAATGTTAAAATCGCTGTAGGCTCAACTGCACTAAAAACAGATTCACTATATACAAGACCAGCTCGCATTGGGTAGCTATTATGCGGAGTATATTCAAACCCTAACTTATAATCATTTATATCATAATCTATACCAGCAACTTTCACACTATGATCTAAATATTTATTTTCTATTTCAAAAACTAAAATCATATTAACATTAGATTGCGGATAATAAGATATTCCAAGATTCTTTTTTTCTGGTTTTTTATAATTAAAGCCATTAACTAAGTATGAAAGCTCACCATCTTCGAAACCAAATAATTGCGGTAACCCTACTATATTTGATATTCCTCCTAATAATAATCCTGGCCCCGTATTATCAAATATTGAAATACTTTCTTCATATGATAATGCTATAACTAATTCATTTGTAAGTGGAATCTGAGCCCCGAATGTATGAAATTGTTTATCAGTTGTTAAGGAATACATATTAGCAACATCATCCATTAATGATAAATTCTCTGTACCATAAGAATCATCAATCACTGTTAATTTAATTTTATCAGTAATATTTGTATCTAAAATTCGATTTACTCCGAATCCAACTGAATAATTTTTTCTTTTATTGGATTTAAATGCGAAAGATATACCAGCTGATTGAACATCAAGCACTCCATTAGTACTATAAGTTTGATAACCAACAATGGGATCATTAATTCCTATTATACCATCATCTAAATTAGAATCACCCCTAACCTCTTCTGAATAATTGTAATCAAGTGATAAAAAGGGATTTTGTGATATAGAACCTGTTACCTTAAATTTCCACAAAGATGCACTAAAGATTGCTCCAAAACTATTACTAAAGTTATTATTTTGATTAAAAACATAATCCGTTTCACCTAAGGCTTCTTCCCATTCATCTTTAAATATAATACTTCTTCTTTCAGATATAGAATCAAACCCTAGATTCAGATCTACATGAATACCATCCTTATTATTAGATAGTAAAGATGGGTTAGAAATTGTGCTCCAACTACTGTTTCCGATAGAACTATTAGTCCTACCCATAGACATAGACTTTGCATCATTATAATATAATTCTCCAGGAATAATTCTATTAAAAAATGATTGACTAAAAGTCAATGATGTCAATATTAATATATAAATAATCTTATAGTGCATAATCTATCTGAACCCTAAAATTAAAGTTTTCATTAAACATATATGGATTATCAATCCAACTTCCATCACTAAGCTGGCCTGTCACAACTGATGTAGAATAATACTCTGATGTATGACTAACTTTCATTTTTACTGATAATAATGTATTTGGTTTAAAATTAAATGATACCCAACTATGAGCAACGCCACTATTTGTATTAAATAATAAAAAATCATTATCCTCAATATACCACATAAAACCATCTGCATATACAACACCTGTTTTCAATTTCATACTTTCATCAAAATTATGTTCAAATGAAAAGCCAATTGCACTATCAGGCGAACCAATGTCTCCAACATGCATGTCCTGGTCAAATAAATCCGGGCTTCCAGTAAGTCGAGGTCTAGGAGAGAATGTTGTATAATTCCACGAATATAACATTTCCATATTATTATAATTAGATAATCTAAGTTTAAATCTAATTCTTGCTTCTTTTGTAAAATATGGGCTTGGATGAGCTATATCAAATGAGCCCCTAGATTGCCATTTATATCTAAAGTATATTCTATAATTAAATACAGGTCGCCACTCTAATTTACCAACCACTCGTGAATATTGAGCTTCATCTGCTTTTCTAATCCATGAATCCCACTGAATACCACCAACTAAATCTTCATGAAACTGATATCTAGATTCAACATAATATCCTTTTTCTGCCTGAGGCTGAGGATTTGAAGAATATAAATTATAATAAATAGGATCTTCTAACCAATAAGGATCCTCAAAAATTGTAGATTTATATCTTCTGTATTCAGAAAAAGATCTTTGATAAGGATTGTCATAATCTAAATCATAATCTCTATACAAAATTAATAAATCAAATGCACTAAATTGCATATAGCTATTTAATATAAAAGCACTTGGCTCATTGTCACCAATTCTTCCATTAGTATCTAATTGTCCATACTCTCCTTGAAAAGACATATTTCTTACAACTTTACTAAAATCGTAACCTATAACCCTTCGAAATGATCTAGCTGAAGACCATATATCAGAGCTACCAGAATTACTATACATTGCAGCTATCTCAGGATCAGCTGAATTACTCATATAATTTAAATAAAATGCATCTCCAGAATAATTATCAAAATCATCCGCTCCATCAAAATCTGGTCCACTATCACCATCTCCACCAGTAATAGTTCTAATTATTTGAGGATTTAAAACTCTATCATATAGACTTTCATAAATTGTAAAACCAATGTTTGTACTTAAATTAGGAGAGTATCTAATATTAGTACCCATTGTCCACTCTTCAACAGAATCAATTAAATTTTCATTAATTTTAGATGAACTATTATTAGAATATCCGTATCCAATCCTAGGATTCATTGTCATAAGAGCTGAGAAACTACCATCAGAATTAATTATTGCATCACGCTTATTATTTGATTTAGGTATCCCATTAGATAAAAACATCGAGAGTCTCAATTTTTTACCTGAAAGCTGAGCTGCAATTCCACTTAAAACAAATTGAGTTGATCTAGTAAAATCCGTATTAATACCTGTTTGTCTTTTTGAAAATTTATAACCTGTTCTACGTGGCTGATAATAATCTGTGGACTCAAATATAACTCCCTGTCCATAGCTAGCAGTAAAATTTCCTATTATTAATTTTTCTAATTTAAATGCATTATTAGATTTTTTCTGAAATGATACAAATGCTTTATCTGAATAAATATTATTTGCCTCACCTCGATGATTATACCTTAAAAACCCCATATTAATATTTCCATACCCTAATAAAAGCTTTGTTAGAGTTTCTGGATTTGAGTTGTCACTAAAACTAATTGGTATCTCATCTTCATCCAAACTTGATGTAGATGGCGTAGAGCGAACCATTGAAGTATACCTTATACTAATTTTATTTATATTAGAGCTATCAAATGCAACAAAATCTAATAAATTTTTATATCCATAGTGACTAATTCCAGGAGAATTTTTCAATTGAAATGTCCCTGAAATTTCACCTCTTTCCTGTTGCTTTAAAACTGCAACAACATCCATAGGACTCAAATTTGGAAGTGAATACAAATCATCATAATTCATTAAATTAATATTTTGAGGATTGTAATATCTATCTAACCACAGTTCTGCAATACCCTCAGAACTTCCTTCAGTAGATAGCCATTGATCTGTTTTGTATGAAACATTTGAGGATCCTAGCCTCTCAATTTTAATAATTTTAATATAATCTTTTAATAAATGAACATCATTAGCTGTCAATTCATTTACATTTAATAAGTCATAAATTGTATTTATTTGACCTACAGAATTAATATATAGCCATACACTATTATTTTTTTCATTTGATAATGGGAGTGATAAAACGTCATCTTTTGATGCATTATTTATATCAATTTTGTTCATACATAATACAGCACCTATCATAAGCAATATAATGTAGTTTTTACTATTCAAAGTTAACTCCAATAGATAAAACATTTGATGTTGATAAAATTGAATGAGTTAATAATGAATAAGATAAATCAATATTTTTGATTGAATAACTTAGACCAAAACCTAATCGATTAGGGTTCATTTGAATCCCTGATCTTAATGTAAAAACTTCAGTAAGATTATATTCAACCCCAAATTTAAAAGATGTTTTATCTTGTCCTAAAGATCTTGAAAACGCAAAAGTAGTGTGCAAATCCTGAAATGGATTATAAGTTATTCCAAGATCCATTCTTCTTGGAAAATGAGATTGAGAAGAACCTTTCTTTAAAGATGGGTTATTAATATTTTTAATAAATGCGCCAAAAATAATTTTATCTCTCAATGATGCATTAATACCAACATCAATGCCTACACTTGTTGAGCTTGATGCAGATAAGCCAAACGTTCCATCTCCATTTGGACCAGCGGAAGCTGCTTGATTAAATATAAGAGCATTCAAACTATAACCAACAGATAATGTTGAATTTGCATCATCTAGCAATCTAAAGCCTTGACTTACTGAAACTACTTCTTCTGATGATAGTTCTACTGAATTGGAACTTTGAGAAAAAATACCTTTGGAATCTGTTGAAAGCTGCTGAAATGATAAAGCAATGTTATTTGAAAGACTTAACCCTATAAATTGATGATTTAAAAAATTAAGATTATATAAATTTGAATTACCTATAATAATAGAATGTTTATCTACATTAACTAATCCAGATGGATTATAAAATATAGTTTCAGTATCATTGATATTTGATACAACTGCACCTGCCATACCCATTGATTTTGAACCTAAAAATGAAAAATCAGAAAAACTCTGTGAAATAATAATTTGAATTGTTGCCACAAGTATAAAATACTTTTTCATTATTGGTGAGCTCCTACAACTATTGGTGCAACATCAAAGGTAGTGCTTCCAGATTGAAAATCAGAAGCTTCTATATGAATCAAATAAGTACCAGGAGCCACAACTTGACCTAAATGATCTCGTCCATCCCAATCTGAGGAATCTTCATAACGCTCTACTGTTCCACCTACAGGATAATACCTATCTACTAAACTTGTTATGAATAACCCATTTAAATCCAAAATTCTTATAATAACTCTAGAATTTGAAGGAAAAGAATAATAAAAATCAAGCCTTTCACCTAAAGAAGGAATGAGAACATATGGAGCAGTGACTATCTCTGCTTTAGTAATTGTATTATTACTGTCTTCAATTAAATTGCCTTGAGGTGAATATGTATCATATAAATATATATCATCTTCTAAAGCAATGGTAAATTGAAAAGAACCATTATAAGTCCCAACTGATCCAGTTACACCAACTATATAAACAGAAGGATTATATGGATCAAACATATACCCAACTCCAGATAATAAAACATCCCAATCCCAAACAACCCCATCAATCTGGAATCCATTTTCATCTTCTAAAACAATAACCTGAGGTCCATTTGAAGGTCTGATATCTGCAAAACTTTTTACTTTACCAATAATTGTTGCTGTAAAACCTTCTTCAGCACCAGTTACAATTTCTTCTATAGTATGCGTTGCAGTAAAACAACTTCCATCATTAATTGTGGCCTCTGAATTATAATTTGCAGCAGATTCATCTGTACAGCCAAATACTAAGCCAGGATTTATAACAATTTCAAATGAACTAACAAAATTTTCACTTGTTTCATTATGACCTGTAATTCCATTACCATTTAAAATTTCATCTGTTTCTACATTTGATTTTCTGTTATAATAATAATGATCATTCGAGGTTTCAATAAACACTTGATTACTTATAGGAGTATCATCAAGATATCCACTTATACCAGTTTTATCTATTGCAAAAGAGTTGTTTCCCCATAAAAAATAATCTACATCTTGTACCGTATTTGAAACTCCATCCCATTTAAATAAAATCAAGCTCTCAGCTGGACTTAAAATTGAAAGCGCCGACAACTCATAATATGTATCATCTCCACCTGCAATTGCCTCAAGAGATGTATCAGGATTTGAATTATAATATGAATTATAAATTACATCATCATGCATACTGATGATTAAATAACCACCTGGATCAATAATTGTATTTTCTGGAAATTGAATGAAAAAATCAGAACTGCTTTCAGACCAATAATTATCTCCAGTAGTAATATTATAATAATATTTTGATGAGCTTGAATTAGTTCCATCAGTTAGGTAGTATGCCCCATCACCAGGCTCATTTAAATTTATACTATCTTCAGTAGGATTATATATCTCAACAAATTGAGCCTCATTAGGAGCTATACATATTTTTGAAAATATTAAATGATCAGCTGTGTTTGCAAAAATAGTATTTATTAAGCCTATGCTAAGACTTAAATAATATATGTATTTTCTCATGCTTAAATTTAATTACCTAATACGATAGATACAATACCAACTATATCTTGAACATTAATAGTTCCATCAGAATTTACATCTGAGCACTCACTATATGATGATTGACCAAGAGCAATTCCAACAGCTAATACAATATCTTGAACATTTACAATACCATCATCATTACCATCTCCAGGAGTACAATTTGTTGAACTCCCATCATATTGATGTGACCCTAAATTATCCCAAGTATCAACATCAAGTACTATCCATTCAGAATCATCTGCATCAGTTCCTGCAGACAAAGTCCAATCACCTTGATTTCCAGAAGTCACAGATGATTTTCTAACTAAGGTATGATCTTTTGTTGCATCACTAACACCAGCAACTTCCCAACCATTTCCTGGATTTGTAGAGCTCCAATCACCAATACAATCAAGCTTACTATAGTTTGTTTCATCACCATAGACCAAGCAAAAACCATCATTACCATTACTTAAGTATGTATGAGTTTCATCGCACTGCAGTGCATCTCCAGCAAAGCTTCCATGACAAATCACGTATACATCCCCAGCAGCTACTTCAGCTCCAGAATCAAATACATTCCAATAATCATAACTTCCTTCTATATCTGCACCATTTGTTGCATTAGGATAAGCATATCCACATAAATCAATTGTATCGCTTCCTGCATTATATATTTCTAAATATTTATTATTGCTCGTTCCCTCTGCATATTCTGAGAAAAACAAATTATCTAAGCTAGAAGTGTCACAGATATCTCCTCCTCCAGTTGATGATCCACCGCAAGCAGAATCATCATCGCAATCATAGTCATCGCAATCAATGTATGAATCCCCATCATTATCAACGCCATCATCACAAATCTCATCATCTCCACCACCAGTAGATGTTCCACCACAAACATCATCATAATCACTACAACAATTCCCAAATGTTGAGCATTGGTCATCACACTGACAAGAATTTGAAGAATCATAGGTTCCACATCCGTAATCAGAGCATAATCCAGTATCTCCTCCTGTAGTACCACTACCACAAACCGCTTGATAATCATCACAACAATTATTATATTGCTCACATAAATCATTGCATTGACATGAGTTGCTTGGAGTAAATCCAATACACCCATATTCAGCACAAGATCCATCAGTACCACTACCTCCGCAAGCTACATCACTTGTACAATCAAAATCATCACAATCAATATATGAGTCCCCATCATTATCTACACCATCATCACAGATTTCATCTGTACCAGAACCTCCACATGCTGGATCATCATTACAATCAAAATCATCACAATCAACATAAGGATCACCATCATTATCAACGCCATCATCACAAATTTCAACTGGCTCACCAACTTGAACACTTACATTATCAATATCCGTATTGCCTAAACTATTAGTCACTTCCAATGTAAATGTTAATAATGTCACCTCACTTGGAGCAGTAAATGAAACAACAGCACTTTCATAATCACCTAGATCGACATTAACTCCACCAGTTTGATTCCATAAATAACTAAGTATTATCCCATCATCTGTATAACTAGAAGACCCATCTAAGGTAACTGAATCTCCCTCATCAACATCTTGATCATTTCCTGCATTTGAAACAGGATATCCTTCTTGATATACTGCTGTAATTTCTTTTGCCTGAACCTTATATGAACCATATGAAAAATCAGCTACCCCAACAATGTCATATGCTTGATTTAAATCAGGAGCATAATCTTCTAAAAGCTTATCATCAATAGATGCAAGCCCAGACCCATCATTAACCTGCCATTCACCATACTGATCTGGAAGTGATAAACATGATGCGTTTGAAAACTTAACAAGAACTCCTTCATAAGGCTCAGTTAAATCACCAGTATTTATTTCTGATGGAGCTGGAAGTGTATT
>CAJWAW010000021.1 GCA_913020255.1 uncultured Fidelibacterota bacterium
TAGAATTGATAAATTTAATTATCAAAATTTAGAAAATATTAATGATATTGTTCCAGATTATGTTTTGTCAGATATAAAAGAATTTAATTATAGTAGTGAAATGGAGGTTGTTAAATATGATCTGATTCCTAATTATGGAGATAGAATTTATAAAACTGAATTCATTAATCCATATAATCTTTCTGCTGATTTTGGAACAAAGTTTTTAAATTCAAGTACACATTTGAAATTAGGATTGTATCCTCAATATAAAAAAAAGAATTTCTTTATTTCCATGGACATTGAATCATATGTGAATCCATCAGGAAATAATATTGATGATGATTGGGATGACATATTTGATATTATTGACAAATTACAGCTTTTTTATAGGTTTAATAGTGATGATAATCAAATGAAAATAGAACTAGGAAAAGTTGATAATATTAGTTTTGGTAGTGGTTATTTATTAAATGATATAAGTAATTCAATTGATTATCCAAGAATACGATATTCTGGATTATCATTAGATTATATTTTTGATATTGATTTTATGGATTTTACATTAGTCGTTCCAAGCATTAGAGATTTCCAGAATTCTGGAGGGGTTATTGGGGCTAGAACTTCATTATTTATATCGCATAACTTTCCTTTAACACTTGGCTTTGGATTTGTGGCAGATCTCAATCAATTTTCTCAAATATCAAATTATTTAAATGTTAATATGAGTAGAAGAAGAACTGTTTATGGTGCAGAATTTGATTTTAGTTATAAATTAGTATCTGATTTAGATTTTCAAATGAATGTTTTTGGTGAATTTGTTGGTTTGTGGTATCCAGAATATACTTATTATATTTTATCAAATGACAATGATGTTTCTGATGATTTAAGATGGAGGAAGGGTACTTGGGGATTTAATGCACCTGGTATATCTTTAAAATTTGATAATAGATATTTACTAAATATATCGTTTAATTATAATTCTGGAATATTTATGCCTAATTATTTTAATTCTACATATTTATATAATAGGGTAAGATATTTTAAAGCTAATTTAGAACAGGTCCAGTTTGATAATGACTTCCCAATAGTTCAAAAGCAAATTAATTCTTTAAATCAAAATTTCCTTATAGAATGTGAACAAGGACCTAATGCAGAATGTGAATATTTAATTCCTAAGGATGTATATCCTGTTTTATTTTCAAATGATGGTTTTAGTCCAAATAATACCTATGGTCTATCAACAGAATTTATGTATAATTTTCATAGTTATATGGATGTTTCAGTCAATTCTTCTGTTTTTGTAGAGGATAAAAATAGCTCAAAATCATACTCCACATTCCAATTTAATTTTAATATAAATAAAGGATTTATAAGAAATTTAAATAATTTAAAGTTTTATTATTCAAATATATTTTTCTCAAAATTTTCTGATAAATATAGGATGAATTATGGAATAGAGTCTGAGGTACAATTACCTATGAGATTATCTTTGATAATTAATGTGGGACAAGTATATTATGATTCAAATAATATTATTGATAATAATATTGATAGGATGTCAAATTCATCAGTTAATCTTAAATATAATTTTTAATTAAAATGGCTAAGTCTTTTATTATTTCACTAGTAGGAATGTCATTAATAGGAATATCAATTGGATATGTTTTTGGCTTTTATATACATAAATACTTTTTATATAATTATTTATTATATTTAGCTGTTTTTATAATGGGAATAGGGTGTTTTATGATGATTTATGCAGCTTTATTCTTGAAGGAGAAAAATAATGCCTTTGAAAAATAATAATAATAATAAATCAAATTTAGCTTCTTCGAGTGATAAAAGAGGTGCAATGTTAATTCAAATTGATGAATTAATGGAGAAGATAGATAATGATTATGGACCATTTATTTTAGATGAGTTAAAAAATAGATTAGAATTTACAATCCAAGAATTTAATAGTGATTTAAGGACTGTTTTAAAAGAAACTTTTGAAAAGCATGATAGCTTAAATCAGAAAGATAAAAAAAGTAATTCTGATGATGAAATTCCTTCTTTTATTGCAGAGCATCAAAAAAAACGACAGAAAAAATAATATTAAATTCTGTGCTAGATGGGGAACTAGCGGTTCCTTGTAACCTGAAATCCGCTATATGCAGGGTTGAACTCCAATTTGAGGGATTGGAAGAATTTAATGTATTTATAAAAGCGGTGTTGATATTTTCAGCTTTACGCAATAGGTGTTATTTTAATCCCGCCAGATCTGGAAGGAAGCAACGGTAGAATAATAATTATGTGCCGTAAAATCCTGAGATTGAGCTGGCTATATGAAACATTATGTTAATAAAATTTCAATAATTGGTGCACAGGATTATTTTAAAATATGAGTTATCAAATATTATCATTAAAGTGGAGACCTAAAAAGTTTTCTGATATTGTAGGTCAAAAACATATATCTCAAGCTTTAGCTAACGCAATAAAGTTAGATAGGGTTGCTCATGCTTTTACCTTTTCAGGTCCAAGAGGAGTAGGTAAAACTTCTACAGCTAGAATTTTATCTCAAGAATTAAATGATGTAAAAAATCTAAATCAATCAATTGATATTATAGAGATGGATGCAGCTTCAAATAGAGGAATTGATGAAATTCGTAATTTGAGAGAAAGTGCTCAATATGCGCCAAGTTCAGGTAAATATAAAATTTATATAATTGATGAAGCACATATGCTAACTAAAGAAGCATTTAATGCTTTGCTTAAAACCCTAGAGGAACCACCTAGTCATGTTGTATTTATTCTAGCAACAACTGAATTATATAAAATGCCTGAGACTATAGTTTCTCGAACTCAGAGATATGATTTTAAGCGATTAACTGTTGATGAAATGTATTCTCAAATGAAGTATATATTAAAGCATGAGAATATTAATTCAGATGATGAAAGTTTGTATAAAATTGCAGAAAAAGCAGATGGAAGCATGAGAGATGCTTTAAGTATATTAGATCAAATAATATGTGTTTGCGGTAATGAAATTAATATTGATACCGTTATGTCTACACTTGGAATTATAGATGAAAGTAGTTTTTTTAGTATTTTATTGTTAGTAGGTCAAAGAAAAAGCGGAGATATGTTTGATATCTTTAATGAGATTATATTGTCAGAAGTTTCAATTGATAATTTCATTGAAGGTTTTATAAAATTTGTTAATACGTTTATTCTTTCAAACGCTACAAATCATAAGAAATATCAAAGCTTTAAAGATAACTACAATTTAGATAAAATTGATTTCAGTGAATTGGATTTACTTAGATTATTAGATGTTTTAATAAAATTTCAACTTTCATTAAAACAAATCCAACAGCCGAGAATTGCTACTGAAAATTTATTGCTTAAGTTATCTTATTTTGATAATTCTATTGATGTTAGTTTTTTTTTAAATAATGCGAGTAGTAATACTTCTTTTGCAAACAAAGAGGTAAAGTTAGATAAAGAAGCTGGTTATGCAAAATCAAAGAAAGTTGTTGTTAATACAATAAAATCTTCAAATGATATAAAGTCTAAAAATGTAAATAATAAATATACAATAGATAAAAAACCTGTATCAATCGATTCAAATAAAACAACTGTTAATTCAAAAACAAATAATGATTTTAAATTAACAGTAGATGATTTTTATAATAATTGGGATAATATTTTATCTTTAATAAATAAAGTAAATATTATTCATTCATTAGAGAAGATAAAAATTGAAAAATTTAATAAAGATAAAATTATTATTAAGGTTCTAGATATAAATGAATTTATTTTTAAAAATATAATAAAAGAATTAGATCTTATAAATTCAAAAATTAATGAATATTTTAATATTAAAATAATATTAGAATTGGAGTATTTACAAACTGATACGAAAGAAGAAAAGATTAGCGTAAATAAGGTTGTTCAAGATAAAGATAATCCTTTATTTATGGATGCCTTAAATAAATTTAGAGGTGAAATTATAAAATAGGAGTATTGTGATATGCTTAAAGGTATGACAAACATATATAAACAAGCACAAAAGATGCAGAAAGATATGAAAAGAGTGCAAAATGAGTTAACTGAATTGGAAGTTGATGGCCAGTCTGGGGGTGGTATGGTCAAAATAATTGTTAATGGTAAGAAAGAGCCACTTTCTATTACTATTAATGATGATATATTTAAGGAAGATAAAGAAATGGTAGAGGATCTTGTGTTAGCTGCTATGAAAAATGCATTGCATAATGCAGATAAAATTGCAGAAGAAAAAATGAAAGCTATAACTGGTGGAGCTATGCCAAACTTTAATATTCCAGGTTTTTAATGACAGCGTATCCTGAAAGTTTACAGAATCTAATTAAACAATTTTCAAAATTGCCAGGTGTTGGTAAGAAAACAGCTGAACGTTTATCTATTTATATTTTAAATGCTAATACTGATCAAGTATTAGATTTTTCAAAATCTCTGAAAAATTTAAAAGATACCATTGAATCATGTTCTATATGTAATTGTTTAATAGAAGGTGAATTATGCCATATTTGTAATGATGTATATAGAAATGATGAGATATTATGTGTAGTAAAAGACCCTACTGATATATTCTTAATTGAAAAGTCGTCGTTTAAAGGTAAATACCATGTATTAGGTGGGCTCATATCTCCATTAGATGGTATTTCTCCAGAAAATCTAAATTTTGATTCGCTTTTTAAGAGACTAGGTGACATTAAAGAAGTAATTTTGGCAATAGATCCATCTCAGGAGGGCGATATGACTATATTATATTTAACTGATAAATTAAAAAATGAAAAAATTAAAGTTAGTCGATTAGCTAGGGGAATTCCTGTAGGATCTAGCATAGAGTTTATAGATCAGACTACATTGACTTATTCCTTAAATGATAGAGTCGAAATAAAATAATGCAATTTAAATATTTACCTAACATGCTATCTTTTTCAAGATTGCTCATAGCACCATTTTTTATTTTATTTATGTTGAAAAATACTTTTTATTACAAAATTTATTCTATTTTATTTTTTTCTTTAGGTTCTTTGTCAGATTTTCTAGATGGTTATCTTGCAAGGAAATATAATAATGTATCAACTTTAGGCAAGTATATTGATCCATTGGCAGATAAGGTATTGATTTTTTCAAGCTTTTATATTCTATATTTGTTTTATCCTGAGGTGGTTCAAAGTTGGATGATCCTAATAATATTTTTTAGAGATGTATTTACTATGTTTTTAAGAACTTGTCTTATTAATAATAAAATTATTTTTGAAACAAGCTTTACAGCTAGAATAAAAACTTTATTTCAAATAATTGTCATTCATATATTTTTAATGTTTCATATTTATAACCCGGGATTAATATTGCAGTATAAATTTTTTAATATATTAATTTTATCTGCTGTATTATTGACAGTTATTTCAATATTTCCATACTTTAGATTTTTTACTGTAAATGAATCTAATTAATTTTTTTATTTCGGGTTTTTATATTGGATATGTGAAATATGCGCCAGGATCTTTAGCTAGTATTATTTCAATAATATTCTTTTTTTTTATTCCCAATATTATTTTTTATAACATTATTGTTTTAATTTTTCTTTTAATTGTTGGTTTTTATTTATGTTTTGTTTTTTCTAAAAATTCATCAGAAAATGATCCTTCTTATATTGTAATTGATGAAATTATTGGTATGTATATTTCGGTTTTTATGTTACCTAAAATAATTTATTTATATATCATTTCTTTTATACTTTTTAGATTTTTTGATATATATAAACCTGGAATTATATATAAATCCCAAAGATTAAAATATGGATTGGGTATTATGATAGATGATGTGATTTCAGGAATTCTTTCTTTATTAATTTGCTGGAGTATTTATTTATGGTAAAAGTTGGAATTATTAGCATAGGAGATGAGTTGTTAAACGGGTTTACAGTTGATACTAATTCATCTTATATTGCTAAAGAAATTTGTTCTTATGATAATTTGGATGTTAACTCAATCATTTCTGTAAAAGATAATATGGAAGATATTGAATTAACACTAAAATATCATATTGAAAATAGTTTCAATTTATTATTTATAACAGGTGGGCTAGGACCTACCCATGATGATATTACTAAGAAAACACTTTGTAGATTTTTTAACTCATCTTTAATTTTATTTGAGCCTCATTTTTTGAAATTAAAAAAAAAGCTTAAAACATATAAGATTAAAAGTGAGTCTCACATTGAATCTCAATCTATGATTTTAGATATTAGCAAGCCAATCAATAATGATTTTGGGATGGCTCTAGGAATGTCAATACAACATAAAAAAACAACTTTGCTTATTTTGCCAGGTGTACCTAATGAGATGAAACATATGCTGCATGATACTATTATTCCTGATTTGATAAATCCACTATATAAAAAAAGTTTAAATTATATTACTTTACTTACCACAGGTATTTATGAAAGTAAATTATATCAAATTTTAAAAACTATAATTGAAAAAAATAAAAAAGATTACAAGGTATCTTTTTTACCTAGCTATACTGGGGTTAAGGTTCGATTGATGGATTTAAAGAAAGATGAAAAATTATTTTTAAAATTTAAAGATGTTATTTTAGAAAAGATTGATAAATATGTCTATGGATTTAATAATGATAAAATAGAAAATATAGTATCCAAGCTAATTAATAATAGTAATTATACTCTATCAATTGCCGAATCATGCACAGGGGGTCTATTATCAAAGACAGTTACAGATATCGATGGCTGTTCAAATTTTTATAAAGGTAGTATTGTTGCTTATGATAATAGTATAAAAATAGATCAACTCGATATACCTGAAAATATTTTGAAAGATTATGGAGCTGTTAGTAAAGAGGTAGCAATTGAAATGGCTTTGAACGTTAAAAATAAATTTAAAACTGATATTGGGATTTCTACAACTGGAATTTCAGGTCCGAGTGGAGGTAGTATACAAAAACCAATTGGATTAATATATATTGCAGTATCTGTAAAAAATAAAATTATATGTAAGAAATTTAATTTAGCTCCATATAGAAAGATTCACAGAAAAATAGCTGTACATACAGCATTGAATCTTCTTAGAAATCAATTGAAATAAAAAATGTTTGGATTGTATTAATTGTATTTCGTAATATACTTACGAGAAACTTACGGGTATAAATATGATGTCACCAAAAAAACAAAGATTTATTGATTATATAAGAATTTTTATAGAGGATAATGATAGACCTCCAACGTTCGTAGAAATAATGAGTGGATTAGGTTTTAAATCACTAGGAACAGTTAATTGGTATATCGTAGAGTTAGAAAAAGATGGGTTAATAGAAAGAAAAAAAGGATTTAATGGCAAAAGAGCATTATCCCTATTAGAAGAGAAGATTAGTAATAAACTTCCTATGCTAGGTTTAGTCGCGGCAGGTATGCCAATAGAAGTTTTCGATAATGTTGAATATGTTGATGTACCATCAAAATATATTAATAATGAAAATTATGTTTTAAAAGTTGATGGTGATTCAATGGTAAAAGATGGAATAATTGATGGTGATTATGTTGTTGTTAGAAAAGATAATATTGCTAAGCCTGGTCAAACAGTTGTTGCAATTGTTAATGGTGAAGCAACATTAAAAAGGTTTTATATTGGTGAAAATGGAGTTGAATTACATCCAAGAAACGATAACTATAATATAATACATATATCATCAGATGATGAGTTACAAATTCAAGGTCAAGTTTTAGGTGTTTTTAGAGAATATAACTAAAAAGGGGTATTTTTATAATGGCAGATAAAAAAAATAATTTAAATCTTGTTATAGAGCAAATTAAAAAACAAACAAAAGATCCTAACGCTATCATGAGATTAGGTGATGGGAAAAAATTAATAAAAAATATTGAAGTTATACCATCTGGGTCAATTTCTTTAAATGTAGCTCTAGGAATTGGAGGTTTACCTAAAGGAAGAATTGTTGAAATATATGGTCCAGAATCATCAGGAAAAACTACACTTACACTGCATGTTATTGCTGAAGCTCAAAAAGCTAAAGGAACAGCTGCATTTATTGATGTAGAGCATGCATTAGATCCAGCGTATGCAAAGAATTTAGGTGTCGATATAAATAATTTATTAATTTCACAACCTGACGATGGTGAACAAGCATTAGAAATTGCAGAAGCATTAATAAGAAGTGGTGAGTTAGATGTACTAGTAATTGACTCAGTTGCCGCTTTAGTGCCAAAAGCTGAACTTGATGGTGAAATGGGTGATTCACACATGGGGCTACATGCAAGATTGATGTCTCAAGCAATGAGAAAATTAACAGCAATTGTTAGTAAATCTAAAACCTGTGTTATTTTTATTAATCAAATCCGTCATAAAATTGGAATAATGTTTGGTAATCCCGAAACAACAACTGGAGGAAATGCACTTAAATTCTATTCATCTTTAAGGTTGGAAATTAGGCGTAAAGGACAAATAAAAGATGGTGAGCGAGTAATAGGTAATAGAACTATTGTTAAAGTAGCTAAAAATAAGTTGGCTCCCCCTTTTACCAAAGTAGAATTTGATATACTTTATGGACAGGGTATTTCTTATGAGGGAGATTTAATAGAAAATGCATTGAATGGTGATATATTACTTCAATCAGGCTCATGGTTTTCTTATGAAAATGAGAAAGTTGCCCAAGGTAGAGAGAACCTTAGATTGTTACTTAAGGAAAATAAAACACTTAGAAAATCTATTGAGGATAAAGTTAAGTTATTTTTAGATATATAAATAAAAGTGACCTACATCAATTTTATATCTATTTAATTGAATTAACTTTTAGTTGTAAGATATTAGTAATTATACTTAATCCCTTCGTCTTACTCCTCAACAACCTTGAAATATGAATATAAGAAACTCCCGAAAGGGAGTTTCTTTTTTCTCGTTGTATTTTTTTGATTAAATTTATAATATTAAATTGATAAGACTTACTACATCAAGCACATCAACAGTACCATCACCATTTAAATCTGCTGAAGCCATTTGTTGAGTACTACCAAGAACTACATTAATAATAATAACCACATCTTGTACATTGATCTGTCCATCAGCATTTAAATCGCCAGATAAAATATTAGAAGTTATATAGCTTCCTGTTTTATGCTGATCTCCACGATATGTGTACCAGTAAAACTGATTATTACTGGTGTTATTTTTAATATCAATAACTGCTAAATTTTGAGCAGTACCAATGATTATTTCCATATCGTTATCATTATCTAAATTAATAACACTTGGGGAACTTTGGAAACCAACTCCAAAATCTAAGGGGTAATTTTCAAATGCAGTACCATCTATATTAAATATAAGCAATTTACCATTTTCTGTTGCTGATATTACCTCAGCAATATCATCACCATTTAAATCAGAAAATACTGGAGATGCATTTATATCATCATCACCAATATACTTTGGCCAATTATCTAGACTGTTACCATATACATCAATACCATATAAATATCCATCTTTAGCTCCATAAAAAATTGCTAATTGATTATTTATTTCAATAAAACCTGGCTCTGAAATAATATCATCACCTGCAGTTACTTGAAATGAAATTGATCCATCTATATTAATACCATAGAAATTACCACCTGTATCTCCAGCTAAAATTAATATTGAACCATTATTATCAATTATTGATGGGGCTGTTTTAAATTTATAATCTCCCTCAAATAGGGTATAAAGATTACCATCATCATATATTATTTGAATTAATTTTTCATTCTCTGTAGCTACAATAATATCATCCTTCCCATTTTGATCTATATCATATATTGCTACACCTCTAAGTACCTTTTCATCGATACTTACTGGAAAATTGTTAACAGCTGTTCCATCATGATTTATTGCAAATACATCTCCTGAATTAGAATAGCCTGCAAATACAATTTCTAGATAGTCATCATTATCAAGATTAGCTAAGGATGCTGTACCCATTAAATATTGGTCAGTTTCATACTCTAGTTCGATGTTGCCATATTCATCAATTATATAACATTTTTTATTTTTTGATGTTATTACTATTTCAGTTTCTCCATCATTATCAATATCAGCTGCTGATGGAGAACCCCATATTTCCTTACTATTACCTTCAAATTCTATTGGAAATCCACTTAATGCATTCCCGGAATTATCTATACCATGGAAAAAACCATTGTCATCACCAAAAAAGATTTCATCAATTGAATCGTTGTTAATATCAATAATTAGTGGAGATGATTTTATTGTTGTAACAGCATCATATGCCTGTCCATTTTCATCAGTTGTAGTTAAAACGTATGGAAATCCAACTTGGTTTAAAGATGCATTAATATCTAAAACATAGTCATTAATATTTGATTCACTATTTCCAAATGACAAAATAGATAGATTTAATTGGTGATCGGATAAGTTAATATCTTCAGATAATTCAATAATAAATGGTGTGTTATTATTAATATAGGTGTTGCCAGCATTTAAATTATTTATTGATATTTGTTCATTTAGTATATTTAAGTAAGGATTATCAGTTGACAATAATAATTCAGCTGAGTTAGCATCATTCCATGGAATTAAATTTTCAATAGTTATATATAGTCTTATAGATTCACCTGGATTTACAACTGAATCACCGTCTCCAGAGAATTCATTATAAGTATAATTTTGTAAAACAACGTTAGGATTATTTAGAGTTTGGGGTTCAATATTTATGAGAGCTCCTTGCCCAGAATCAAATCCATTTAGTGAGCTTAATAAAAAATATCCATTTTGAGATCCACCCCAACCCCAATTGTTATGAAAATAATCTTCATCATAGCCATCAATATTCCAGGCATGTCCACCATCATCGCTATATCCTACGTAAATGATTGGTCTATTGCCGTTTAATTCATTTTGAAGTAATGATCTATATTGAGAAGAAGAATTACCAGGATAAACATCATTTAAACTATTTTTAAATAAAAAATAATCTTTCATGGCTCTTTCAGTAGTATTCCCATTTCCAAAAACATTAGCACCTGAACCATCAGCGCCATAGCCCATATTCACAGCAACTCCACAGTGATATAATAATTCTTGTGTTTCACTAGTGGGGTATGTGTTAGGCATTTGAGAGTAATCATAGTTTGCTGAACCAAAATTAGCAAATTGATAACCATAGTCCCAGTGAGTATAGCCATGAGATCCTGAGCCTATATTTGGAAAAGACCAGTAATGCATTACTTGAGCCATAGATACTGCAACACAGCCTACAAGCGCTTGTCCACCTGGACCATTTGAGTCTGCTGGACATAATGTATTCCAACCTGATCCTTGATCAAATCTTGCAGAAAGTAAAGGACTAACCGAGGATCTAGATTCATTGTAATCTTGATTTTTAGAAAATTTTTCCCATTGATTTTTAATTTCTTGGTCTTGAATATTCTTAGTTATTTGTTCATCTAATTCTTTTGTATATAGATCAAATAAGTAATCAATATTTGATGGATAATCACCAATTTTAAAATTATTCTCAAAACTATATCCCAATATAGGCATTAGTAGATCATCAGCTGCAATTAATATAAATCCATTTGGTTTTAAATCAACAACGTAAAAGATATCTTTATTGTTATGATTTAGTTTTTTTATTTTATCAACAGAGAATATTGATGAAGTTCGATTATTTTTATAATAAAAGAAATTTTCGCTAATATTTAAAGCTCTTTCCTCACTAACAACTTCTGCAGAAATAAGATTTATACAAAATATTAATAATAATTTAGTTTTCAGGT
>CAJWAW010000022.1 GCA_913020255.1 uncultured Fidelibacterota bacterium
TCTTTTTAATCCATCTGAATAACTATCTCCAAATCCTAAAACTTTGATAATTTTGTTTTGTTCTAAATCATATTCAGCAATTAAAACGATAATTTTGGTTGTACCTATATCAATTACTGTTATTATTTCATTTTTATATTTATCGCTCATATTATTTATTTCTTTAAAATTATTTGATTATTAAAAGATAAATTGATTTCACTTAAATCAGAAATTTGTACAATATTTAGAGTATCAAAAAAAGTTTGATTATTAATAATCTTTTCTAGCCTAGCAAATTGATTGTCTAAATTTTTATGTTCAAAAGTAATTTTTGTTTTTTCTAAATTGATATTGATTTCATGTTCTAGAATTGATAAAGATTTAATATTGTTAGAAAAATGGATATTATTAAACCAATTCAATATGTCTAAAGCATTTAATAAATAGCTATTATTCAATTTGTTATTATTAATGTTAGAAAATAAATCTTTTAATTGATGAGAATTGTTGATGTCTTTATATATTTCATAAACTGAAAAATCTAATTCAATTCTATGAATATCATCATTCAAAAAATTAGTACTCAATATTTGACCTTGACTATCCATTGCAAAATCACCAATCTGATTATTGATTATATACACAGGCTTTTTCTCATTAATATTTACAATTATTTTATCTGGTAATGAGTAAGAAAACGAAATATTCTTTACAATATCATAATTTTTAATTTGATCAATTTTAGATAAACAAAAATCTATTTCATCTTGATTGTAGAACTCAACACTATCAATATCATAATTGATTAATTCAAAAAATAAATCTGTTGTAATATGATTATTTCCCTCTAAAATAATTTTATTAAATTTTATTAAATTTTTATTGCTAACATAAAAAATAACAACTGTTGAAATTAATAGAATAAAACAAATAGATATTGTTAAACTAATGGAGTTTTGATTCATGCTACTCCTTTTAATTCAGAGCTATTAAAACCCATCAGCTTCACTTCTAATTCTAGATTAATTTTAAATTTACTTAAGACTTCCTTTTTAATGATTTTAATTAATTGTAAAATATTATCTGAAGAAGCGTTTCCGTGATTAATAATAAAATTAGCATGTTTCTTGGAAATTTCTGCATCTCCAATTTTCATTCCCTTTAAATTGGCTTGATCAATTAAATATCCTGCTGCAGTTTTAGTATTAGGGTTTTTAAAAATACTGCCAGCTGATCTAAATTGTAAAGGTTGATTTGATCTTCTAGATTGAGATGCTTTTTCTTTTTGAATTTTAATCTCATCTAAATCTCCAATTTTAAACTTAAAATTAGCTTCTACAACAATCTCATCTCTAGGAATAGATGAGTATCTATAAGAAAAATCTATATCTTCTTTATAATATATTTTTTCTTTTCCATCTAGTGATATACTTCTAATATTAACTAAATAATTTGAAATTTCACTTCCATAAGCTCCGGCATTCATTATTAATGCACCCCCTAAAGTTCCTGGCACTCCAATTAAGCTTTCTAAACCTTTAACAGAATTTTTAGTTAAAGTTCTTACAATATGACCTAACATCACGCCTGTGCCTATTTTTGCCTCTAAAGAATCATTGAATTCAAAGTTTTTAAATGATTTTCTTAGACAAATTACTACTCCATCAAAACCATTATCACTAACTAATAAATTAGAACCCGAACCCATAAAGAATGTCTTAATATTATTTTCAGAACAATACTTTAAAACAACTTTTAAATCACTTATATCACATGGGTAAATAAATAAAGCTGCTGCTCCCCCAACTCCAAAAGTAGTATGTTTTTTAAGTGGCTCATCTATTAAAACTTTTGATTTTAATAAATTGCAAATTTCATTTTTAGTAATATCTAACATTATGATAAAGCCTCAAAAATTATATTATTTTGTTTATAGATATCGCCAGCTCCCATAGTGATTATAATATCTCCATCTTCATGTATATCTTGAATCATTGTAGGTATAAGAGATAAATCCTTATTTAATAAAATATTATCATAACCCAACTTCAGCATTTCATTGTATATAAGTTCACTGTTCACATTCTTAATAGGCTTTTCTCTAGAAGGATAAATATCAAGTAATATAGATACATCACTCAATGATAATGCTTTAGCAAAATCCTGATAAAAATTATATGTTCTTGAATATAAATGTGGTTGAAAAATAGTTATAATTCTATTTTTAAAAGATTTTTTTATTGCTGATATGGACGCTTCTACCTCCGTAGGATGATGCGCATAATCATCAATTAAAATTGTTCCATTTTTTAATTCATGTTTTACTTCTAACCTTCTTTTGACACCATTATATTTTTGTAATCCAATTTTTATCTTATCAATATTAATATTTAATTCTAAAGCAATTGTAATGGCTGCTAAGCTATTTTGAATATTATGTTTGCCTGGAACTCTTAAGTTAATATTGGAAAGAAATTCATTATTTTTAAAAAGCTTAAATGATGAATTAAAACCTGAAAATTCGATATTTTTAGCTCTAATACTTGCATCAGATGTAGTACCATATGTTCTATAAGGACGTTTCAATTTGCTAATAATATCTTTAACATTATTATCATCAATACAAATACCCGTAATACCATTTAATTGAGAAGAATTAGCAAAGCTAATAAATGCATCTTTTATATCATCAAGATTTTCATAACAATCTGTATGCTCTAAATCTAAATTATTAATTATACTCATAGAAGGTTGTAAAGATAAAAAAGAACGATCAAATTCATCTGCTTCAACAACTATAACATCTCCAGCTCCTGATAAAGTATTAGAACCAAAATTATTTACTATTCCACCAATAATTACTGTTGGTTTTAAATCTGCTTCAACTAATATAGAACTTAACATAGAACAGCTAGTAGTTTTTCCATGAGTTCCAGATATAGCAACACTAATTTCTTTTAATTTTAATAACTCTGCTAGCATCTCAGCTCTTTTAATTACAGGTATATTTTTGTTTTTAGATTCTAAAATTTCAATATTATCTATTTTAACTGCCGAAGAATAAACAACTATATCTGGATTGTTAATATTTTTCACTGAATGGCCAATATTTATTTCGATACCTAAATTTGATAAATAATCTGTTCTATCTGATTTAATTAAATCAGAACCTGATATTTGAAATCCTTGAAAATGCAAAAACTCTGCAATTCCACTCATACCAATACCACCAACTCCAATAAAATGAATAATTTTATTATTTTCTTTTATCATATTTTTAATAATCTAGTTACTTGGTCTATAATTTTTTCTTTTGCATCTTTTATAATCAAATTACTTGCATTCAAGCCCATTAATTGTAATTTCTCTTTGTTTTTAAATAACTTTAAAATTGAATCTTCAATTATATTGCCTGTTAATTTTTTTTCTTCTATCATTAATGCTGCATTATTATCTTTAAAAAATTTTGCATTATGAAATTGATGGTTTGCTGCTGAAGATGACAATGGAACTAATATCATTGCTTTTTCCATAAATGAAATTTCATTAACAGCTACAGCTCCAGCTCTAGATATAATAATATCAGCAGCACAATAAGCATGATCTATATTATCAAAAAAATCTTTTATTAAAATATTTTTATGATTCACTATTTTTTTATATCTAGATAAGTTTTTATAACCACACTGCCAAATAAGCTGGATATCGTTTTTAATGTAAAATTCATAATTTTTTTTAAAATATTGATTAAAGGCTTCTGAGCCTTGGCTACCACCAACAACAAAAATTGTTTTTTTATTAGATGATAATCCAAGTTTTATGCATGCATCTGATTTGTTGATTTTTATCAAATTATTTCGAATAGGCATACCAGTTAAAACTATATTGCCTTTTAAATGCTTTTTTGCCTCTAAAGTTGTAATGCAAACTGAATCAACTTTATTAGATAATTTTCTTGTTGTTAAGCCAGGATAAGAATTCTGTTCATGAATTAATGTTTTAATATTCATTCTAATAGAAGCAAGTAAAGGCAATCCAGATGCATAGCCTCCAGTACCAATAACAACCATTGGATTTAATTTTCTCAAAATTCTTTTTGTAATTAAATATGAGATTAAAAAACGGATAGGGAATAATAAATTATTAATAATATTTTTAAAAGATAACGTCCTTTGTATACCCCTAATATTTAATAAATAATATTCATTATTCATTTTCTGTAAAATTTTAGATTCTATACCATATTGTGAACCTATATATTTTATACTATATCCTTGATTATGCAATGCATCACCAATTGCTAAAGCTGGAAATAAATGACCTCCACTTCCACCTCCGGCAATTAATATTGTATTATTTATTTTATGATCTATCATAATAATATTTTGGATTAATGTTAGAATAACTACTTTTAGAAATACTTATCAATAAACCTATAGACATTAAACTAAAAATTGTTTGGGAACCTCCATAACTTATAAAAGGAATAGGGAGACCTGTGGTTGGCAAAAGACCAACTACATATGCTGAATTAATAATAAGATATAAAAAAATATTTATAGTTAAACCTAGACTTAAAAACATAGAGAATCTATCTGAGCAATTTTTAGATATAGATAAACCTTGAAATAATAAAATGATAAATAATAAAAAAATAATTATAATTCCTAAGAACCCAAGTTCTTCACCTATAATAGCTAAAATAAAATCGGTTTGTCCTTCAGGAATAAAACCATTATACTTAAATGAACTGTCCCCTATACCTTTACCTATAATTCCACCATTTGCTAATGCTAAAACTGAATTAGAAGACTGGCCATTCACTTCACCAACACCAACCCAAGATAATAATCTTTTCAACTGATAAGGAAATCGGTACAATAAAAATAAAAATGCTGTTATGGTCAATCCCAAAAATGATAAAATATTTTGTCTATTTAAGCCTGCTATATATAACAAAGAAAAGAAAATAACAGATATCAGAATAGTTGTACTTAAATCAGGCTGATATGCTATAAGGCCAATAGAAATAGCTACATAAGGCAATAAATGCTTTAATAGAGTTTCTGTATTATTAATCTGTTGATGATATTTATCAATAAAAGAGGCAGTAAAAATAATAATTCCTAACTTTGCAGCATCGGATGTGGTTAGTAATGTAAAACTACCAATTCTAAGCCATCTATCAATTGATTTTTCTCCAATATTCATTATAATTGGAATTAACATTATAACCCATGATAAAAATAAAATAATTTTTGAATATTGATTGAGTTTTTTGTAATTAAAAAATTGCAATATTATTAAATATGAAAAACCAATAAAAAGCCACATAAAATGTTTAGACAAAAAATACGTATCTGATTTATTAAATTTATAATAAGCAAAAGAACTACTGGCACTGTACATTAAAAACGTACCAAATAACACTATCGCTATTACTGTAAAAAATAAAATAGTATGATTATTAATTTTTTTCATAATAATTAAAAACTATTTCTTTAAAATAATTTCCTCTTTCTTCATAATTTTTAAATTGATCAAAACTTGCACAAGCAGGTGATAACAAAATATTATTACTACTATTTGAAAGTTGTATAGACTTATATACAGCTTGATCAAATTTTTGATATGAATAAACATCGAAATAACTAGCTAATTGTTGATTAATAAACTCTCTAGATTCACCATATAAAACAATTTTTTGAATTTTATTTTTATATGTTTTTAAGACACTAAAATCTGATTTGTTTTTATCAATTCCACCTAATATCAATATAATATTTGATTCAATAGCATCAATTGCAGCACAAGTAGCATGTAAATTTGTCGCTTTAGAATCATTGTAAATTCTAGACTCTATTTTAGAATATACTTCTTCTAATCGATGAGGTAAAGAATCAAATATATTTATACTATCAATAATTGATTCATTTTCTAAGCCACATAATGTGCATGCTATAAATGCAGATAAAATATTTTCATAATTGTGTTTACCTTTTAAGGGTGACTGAAATATGTCTAATTCAATTTTTTCTCCTTTTAAAAAGAAAGAATTATCTGATACCTTGAATTTTACTTCTTTTGCTTGAGATTTTTGATGAATAGCAGATATTTGATTTTCATTTATAATCGCATAACAACTACTATCTTGATTCATAGTTATCTTTAATTTTGCATTCAAATAATTATTAAAATTTTTATGATAATCTATATGATCAGGAGAAATGTTTAATATGATTGATATGTTAGGTTTAAAATATTTAATGTCATCTAATTGAAAACTGCTAACTTCTAGTACATGGAATAGATTATCATCATTGTTACTATGGATTTCTGTTAAAACATTAGTAGAAAAAGGAACCCCTATATTACCGCCTAAAAATGAGACAAACCCATTGTCTTTTAAAATTGAATTAATTAATTCAACTGTGGTTGTCTTTCCATTTGTTCCAGTTAATGCAATAATAAATCCATTTGTAAACCAACTAGCAAATTCTATTTCACTTACTATGGGGATAGATACTTTGTTAATTTTTTGTATTATTTTTGAATCATTCTTAATTCCTGGGCTTTTAATAACTAAATCAGAATCTAAAATTCTATCAGAATGTTTACCAAACTCACATTCTACTCCATCAATTTTAATATCAGATAAATTGTTAATATCACTAACAAAAACATCTGCCCCTAAATTATTAGCAAGCTGCGCTGCTGCTAAGCCACTTCTAGCTGCTCCTAAAATGCCAATCTTTTTATTATGTATAGGTAAAAAATTATTCATTATTGTAATTTGAATGTGGTAAGTGAAAATAATGCTAAAAGAATACCGATAATCCAAAATCTGATTACGATTTTAGATTCCTTTAAACCTTGTACTTCAAAATGGTGGTGAATAGGAGCCATTAAAAAAAATCTTTTTCCTTCACCATACTTATTTTTAGTATATCTAAAATAAACAACTTGAATAATTACGGATAAGGATTCAAGAACAAATAAACCACCAATAATTATTAATAAAATTTCTTTTCTTAATAAAACTGCTAAAGTCCCTAAAACTGTACCAAGTGCTAAGCTACCTGTATCCCCCATAAAAACACTTGCTGGATTTGAATTATACCATAAAAAACCTAAACAAGCTCCGATTGCAGCAAATGAAAATACCAAGAGCTCATCTGAACCTTTGAGAAATAATATATTTAAATAATCACTAAAATCTACACGTCCTGATGCATACGCTATTATCCCCATTGCTAATATTGAAATAGCAGATAATCCTGTTGCCAAGCCATCTAATCCATCAGTTAAATTAACCGCATTAGAAGTAGCAGTAATTACTACAATAACCAAAATAACATAAAGCCACTGAGGTAATTCTAAGAACCCATTTATAGTATTATCTGATTTAGAATTTGAAGCCATAAATGGTATAGATATACTAGTATCAGATATATCTTGAATATAATCATTATTATGGTCTATAAATATTTTAGGCGTTTCCACATAATTTAAAATCATAAAAGCAACAAAAATTCCTGTTAAAACTTGTGCAATTAACTTATATCGTGCGATTAAGCCTTTTGATAGCTTTTTAACTATCTTTAAATAATCATCTATAAAGCCAATAAAACCCATAAATAAAGTTGAAATAATAATAATCCATGAATATACATTATCAAGCCTACTCCAAAGGATAGAGGGAAGGATAATTGATAAAATCATAATTATCCCTCCCATTGTTGGAGTACCTTCTTTGAGGTAGTGAGTATGAGGCCCATTTTTTCTAATCATTTCACCTATTTGGTGAATTTGGAGTGTGCGGATGATTTTGGGCCCCAGGAGGAAGCTTATTAACAATGCCGTAATTGCAGCACCTGCTGCTCTAAAAGTGACATATTGTAAAATATTTATATCAAAATATGTATGAATTAAGTATATCATAATGCTTTTATAATGTCTTCAAAATTTAATGATCTAGATGCTTTGAAATAAATAGCATCACCTTCAATTAGTTCTGATTTAAGATTTGCTATAAGTGTTTTTTTATCAATAAAATGTTTAGAGATAGTTTTTGAATTTTTTAATTGAGATGTCGTATCAGAAATTAAATTTCCTGTACTAAATACTAAATCAGGACTCTCTTGTTTAATATATTCTCCTAAACTTATATGATCTTTCTTGCTTTGTGAGCCTAATTCTTTCATGTCTCCTATAATTAAAATTTTTCTACCTTTGTATACCATATTCATAAATGATTCAATTCCAATTTTAAATGACTCAAAATTTGCATTATAAGTATCATCGATAATTAAGTAACCATTTTTATTAATATGCCTACCTCTACCTTCTATGAAATTAAATTCTTTTAATGCATCAGCTATAATTTGATGTTCAATACCATATGTGCTAGAAATTGAATAACTAGCTAACATATTGTATGCCATAATTTTATTTAGATATTGATTAGATATTATCTTTCCATTAATTAAAAATTGAGCTTTCTTACCTTTAACTTTCCATTCTCCAAAAAAATCAACTTTTGAATTTTTAAATCCAAAAGAAATCTTATTTTTTAAACCTTCGCAATATTTAGATATATTCATATCATCATTATTTTCAAAAATTGTACCACTATCTGCTACATTCTCAAACATAGAAAGCTTTGTCTTTAACAATTGTTTGAATGACTTAAAGTTTCCAATATGAGCATTATGAATATTTGTAATTAAGCTGTAATCTGGTTTGATAATTTGACATAAATCATGTATTTCATTTGGTTTACTTGCACCCATTTCAACAATATTTATATCAGCATCTAAAGAAAAATTAAAAAGGTTTATAGGAAGACCAATCAAACTATTATAATTACCTTCTGTATTATTAGCTTTATAAACTGATTTGAATATACTTAAAAGCATCTCTTTAGTTGTTGTTTTTCCATTAGATCCTGTAATCGCAATTGTAGTTTTTGTAAATGATTTTATCCATTGTTTAGCTAATTTTTTTAAAATACCTTTTGTTGAATCAACTTTAATAACTCTATTATTCTCAAATTCATTTTCACTAAATATCATGGCTGGTTTTTTATCTAAAATTTCAGGAATAAATTTATGAGGATCTACATTATCACCTTTTATTGGCATAAAAATATCATTTTTTTGAACTAATCTAGAATCAATACAGAATGAATCAATATCATTTAATTTTAAATTAAAATTTCTATTTATTAATTTTGTAAATAGTTCTTTTTCTTGAATTTTAATTCTCATAATAATTCTTTAATAATTTCAGTATCGCTATGCTTGGTTTTTTGACCTTGATTAATTTGGTAATCTTCGACCCCCTTACCTAAAATTAATAATACTTGATTTACATCTAAATTTGAAAATGCTTGTTCTATAGCTTTTTTTCGATCATTGCATATAACATATTTTTGATGACTGAAACCAGAAACAATGTGATTGATAATTAAATTAGGATCCTCATATCTTGGATTGTCATCTGTAATAATTATATTATCAGAGAATTTTTCAGATATTGAACCCATAATAGAGCGCTTATCTTTATCTCTATCACCACCACATCCAAACAGAGTTGTAATCTTATAACTTGGTTGAATTGACCTAACTAATGATAATATTTTTTCAAATGCATCTGGAGTATGCGCATAATCAACTATGATTATTCCTCCATTTTTCTTTCTATATGATTCAAATCTACCTGGAATTAAATCAAATTGATTAATAGCTTCGATTATATTATCCATTTTTACACCCATAATATCACAAGCTAAAATAGAAGCTAAAATATTTGAGATATTAAAATTTCCTACAAGACTTGTGTTGATTTTAAAATTTTTATTCTTATGATTAATCTCAAACTTAGAGCCGGTTAAAGACATATTTACGTTAATTGGATAAATATCTGACTCCTTATTAAAACCATAAGTTAAAATTCTCGATTTAGTGTGGTTTTTAATTTTATCTGAATAAGAATCATCGCTATTTATTATAGCAAATTTGTTAGGTGATAACTTTTTAAATAATTCTAATTTTGCAGCAAAATATTCATCCATATTTTTATGGAAATCTAAATGATCTCTTGTTAAATTAGTAAAAATAGCTATATCAACATCAACATCATCAATTCTATTTAATGCTATTGAATGAGAAGAGATCTCCATATTTAAATGAGTTACCCCTCCATTCACAAGGGTACTAAATATATTTTGTAATTCTATTGATTCTGGAGTTGTGAAACCAGTATTCTTAATGCCATTAGGACCATAAAAGCCAAGAGTCCCTAATGAGCTTGTAGCATAATCATTATACTTTAAAATATAATTAATTAAATGTGTGATACTTGTTTTACCATTTGTTCCTGTTATGCCAGTAATTGAAATATTTTTAGAACAATCTCCAAAGAAATTAGAAGCAATTTTAGACATTGCTTTTCTTGAATCTTTAACTTTTAAAAATGGTACTGAGTGCTTGTTTTTAATATCTTGGTCTAATAATATTGCATTAGCACCTAACTCTATTGCTTGATCAATAAAATTATGTCCATCAACATTAAATCCCTTAATAGCGATAAATAATGAATCTTTTTTGATTTTTCTAGAATCATAAAAAATTCCACTAATATTCCTTGAGTCGGCTATACCTGAATATTGAACTCCTTTCAATATGTTACTAAGCTTTTGCATTTAATCTACTCTTATTAATTAGTTCTTTATCATAAAACATAATATCTTCAATAATATCTTTAGCACAAGGTGCTGCACTTTCACCACCCCATCTTTTATTGTACATAGGAGATTCTATAGAAATAATCATAACATATTTTGGATCATCAATAGGAAATATTGATGCAAATGATGAAATAAATTCATTTTTTGAATATTCCTTATTATCTATATCCCATATTTCAGCTGTACCAGTTTTTCCACCTACACTTAAATTATATAAATATGCTTTTTTTGCCGTACCTTCTGTTACTGTTTTTTCTAATAAATGTTTAGCTATATTTGAAGTATTCTTATCCATATTTCTATATAAAATTGTAGGCACCTGTAATTGGTCTGAATAGTTTTTATCATTAATTTTTTTTATAACTTGAGGTTTTAGCATATAACCACCATTTGCAATAGAACAATAAGCTAAT
>CAJWAW010000023.1 GCA_913020255.1 uncultured Fidelibacterota bacterium
TATTTCGCTAGAGTAACTGCTCCTGGTTTCTCTGACGTAATAAATATGACATTATTGAAATAGATCGATTATACTCATTTTACAAAGCCCCTATTTTTTATAATAGGGGCTTTTTTTATACGATAAAAAAAATAATATTATGTCAACTAATATTGTTCTAATAGGAGCTGGTGAAGTAGGTTTTAGCCTATCAAAATTTCTTTCAAAAGAAAAATATGATTTAACCGTTATTGATGTAGATCCATTAAAGTGTAGTAGAATTAAAAATACTATTGATGCGAGAGTTATTGAAGGAGATGGTTGCTCTCAAAGAATATTACAAAAAATTGATTTTACTAATGTGGATTTCTTTTTATCTCTTACAAAAATAGATGAAGTTAATTTAGTAGCCTCAATAATTGCCAAAAAATTAGGTGCTAAAAATATCATAACTAGATTAAGGAACACTGAATATATCCATTCAAGTGCCATAGTTACTCCTTATGAATTTGGTATTGATCATATAATATACCCGGAAAAATCTGCTGAGATTGAAATTGAAAACTTAGTTAGACAAACTTCAGCGGTAGAAATTAAAGGTTTTAAGGATGATAAAATAAAGCTTGTTGGTATAAAATTAGAAAATTCATCACCTTTGGTTGGTAGGACAATTAACAACGTTAATTTAGCTAATCCCTTTTTAATTCATAAGGTTCCGGTTATATTTAGAAATGACGATTCATTTATACCTCATGAGGATACTGTATATAAAAAGGATGACGTTGTATATTTCTGTTGTGATAATAAAAATATAGAAGAAGTTCAAAAGATGACTGGTAAGCCATCTTTTAAAGTCAATACTATAATGATATTGGGTCTTGGTAAGATTTCTAGAATGTTAGCAAAATCGTTACAATCTGATTATGATGTAAAGATTATTGAGAAAAATCCAATTAAAGCTAAAAAGTTTAGTCGAAATTTAGATGAATCTTTAATATTAGTTGGTGATGGATTAGATGAAGAATTCCTTGAATCTGAAAATATTCATGAAATTGACTGTTTTATAGCAACAACAGAAAATGATAAATCTAATATGCTTGCAAGCCTAATGGTTAAGTATCATAATGTTAAGCAAGTTATTATGCATGTATCATCAACCAATTATATGAAATCAGTAAGAAGAATTGGAATAGATTCTGTTGTTAGTAAAAATATTTCAGCTGTGAATGATGTACTTAAAATCATTCAATCAAATAAAGATGAAATAATAATTAGTCCTTTTGAAGAAATACATATTGATGCCTTAGAAATAAAAGCTAATGAACAATGTAAGTATTTTCTTAAAAAATATAAATTAAGTGATATTCCAAAAAACATGTGTTTAGGTGCTATTTTAAGAAAATATGAAGTTATCATACCATCATATAATACTTCTATAGAGCCTGGTGATAATTTATTGATTTTTTTAAATCAAGAATCAATTGGTAAAGCTGAAAGCTTGTTTAAGTAAATGATTAATATTAAAATCCTAAATACTTTAGGTTTATTAATTATATTTTTAGGACTCTCAATGCTACCTAGTGCATTATGGTCAATTTATTACCAAGAATATAATGATATGGTTGCGATTTTATATTCTTCATTATATTCAATTATATTTGGTCTTTTGTTATTTCTTACTAAGTACCTGATTAAAAACCAAAGCAGGGTCGATTTAACATCAAATGATGCATTTACAATTGTTACTTTAGGATGGATCTTATCTGCAATTTTTAGCTCACTTCCCCTATATCTCTCAGATTATAATATTGCCTTTATTGATTGTTTTTTTGAGTCAATGTCAGGATTAACAACAACAGGTTCTACGATTCTAGGTAGCAGTACTGTAGCTATTGAAAGTTTATCACATGGACTATTATTTTGGCGTAGCTTTACACAATTTTTAGGTGGAATGGGCATTATTGTATTTACTATTGCATTGTTACCTCTGTTAGGTATTGGTGGTGTGCAATTATTTCGAGCCGAAGTAGCGGGACCAACAGCTGATAAAATCACTCCTAGAGTAAAGCAAACTGCAAATCTTTTATGGAGCATATATATAGGCTTTGTTTTTGTTTTAACGGTTATTCTATATGCACAAGGTATGACTTTCTTTGATTCACTTTGTCATTCATTTACTACAATTGCAACATCTGGTTTTTCAACTCATACTGAAAGCATTGCTTACTTCAATAGTCCGATTATAGAATGGACAATAATCGTTTTCATGTTAATCGCTGCAACAAATTTTACATTGCATTATATATTTCTAAGTCAACGTAAAATAGATTATTTTAAAGATGAGGAATTTAAATTTTACATATTTACTTTTATTATTATAACACTGATTATTTTTATGAATACGAACTATTATCATATTTATAATTGGTCTATAGATTCGTTAAGGCATTCAATGTTTACAACTGCATCATTACTTACAACAACTGGCTTTACTACTGTGAATTATTCTTTATGGCCGAATTTATCTACTATGTTAATTTTTATCTTATTTTTCATTGGAGGTACTTCTGGCTCTACTACAGGTGCACTTAAAATTGTAAGAACGATATTAATTTTTAAATACTTGTTTTATGAAATTAGAAGGTTAGTACATCCAAATGGTGTGTATAATATTAAATTTGGAGGAAATATTATTGAAGAGAATATTATTAAAAATACATTGGGATTTTATTTATTCTATATATTTATTTTTATTTTATCAGGTATAATATTTTCTTCTTATAATATAGATTTTATAACTTCTTTTGCTGCAGCAGCTTCTTCAATTGGAAATATTGGACCTGGCTTAGGTGCTGTAGGTCCAGCTGATAATTGGGCTTTTCTTCCTAATCAATTAAAGTTATTATCAATTTTTTTAATGCTATTAGGTAGATTAGAAATATTTACGGTTATGGTTCTTATAAGTAGATTATTTTGGAAATAAGTAATGTCTAATAACGCAGACTCCTCAAATATTAGAAATTTTTGTATTATAGCTCATATTGATCATGGTAAATCAACTTTAGCTGACAGATTGTTAGAGGTTACCAATACTCTCGATAATAAAGAATTAACTGGCCAGGTTTTAGATAATATGGATATTGAGCAAGAGCGTGGCATAACTATTAAATCTCATCCAATTCAAATGAATTTAAAACATAATAATAAGCAATATAAATTTAATTTAATTGATACCCCTGGTCATGTTGATTTTACCTATGAAGTTTCCAGAAGTATGGCTGCTTGTGAAGGTGCCTTATTATTGATCGATTGTACTCAGGGAGTAGAAGCACAAACTGTATCAAATTGCTACCTAGCATTAGAATCAAATTTAGAAATAATACCAGTTATTAATAAAATTGATATGAAAAATGCAAATATTGAATCAACTCAGAATGAAATAATTGAATTAATTGGGTGTAAAAAAGATGATATTGTCAAAATAAGCGCAAAAGATGGTAGCGGCGTAGATAACATTATATCTGCTGTTATTAATAGAGTTAAATCACCATCAATTAGTAATTCTGATTCTTTTGCTGGTTTGATTTTTGATTCTTATTATGATCAATATAGAGGTGTTGTTATTTATATTCGAGTTTTCTCAGGAAAAATTAAAAAAAATACAATTGTTAAATTTTTCAACTACCATGGAACGCATGAAGTACTTGAAGTTGGTGTTTTGAAATTAAATAGAATCCCTACAAATATATTGGAATCAGGAGATGTTGGGTATATAATTTTAAATATAAAGGATGTTTCAAAGATTAAAGTAGGAGATACTATAACAACAAAAGAAAGACCAATTAATTCTCCTCTTTCTGGATATAAGCCTATTAAACCTATGGTTTTTAGTGGGCTTTATCCTGTATCTACAAAAGATTATGAGGATTTAAAATTAAGTTTAGATAGATTGAAATTAAATGATTCTTCATTATTTTATGAGCCAAATACATCTTTAGCATTAGGTTTTGGATTTAGATGTGGCTTTCTAGGTCCTCTGCATATGGAAATTGTTCAAGAGAGATTAGAAAGAGAATTTGGCATTGATCTTATAACAACTTGTCCTAATGTAAGCTATAATATTAAAACAAAAACAAATGAAAATATCAGCGTTAATAATCCATCAGACATGCCAAATCCAGTTGATATAGATTCGATATTTGAACCATATATAAAAATTGAAATAATAACCCCGAAAGATTATATAGGAAGTATACTAAATTTATGCACAAATCATAGAGGTAAATATATTGCTACAAACTATTTATCTATCGAAAGAGCTCAACTTGTATTTGAAATGCCTCTAGCTGAAATAATTTATGATTTTTTTGAAAATTTAAAATCTATTAGCAGGGGATATGCATCACTTGATTATGAAATTATAGGTGAGAAGCCAAGTAAATTAATTAAACTTGATATTAAAGTTTCAGGCGAAGTTGTTGACGCTCTTAGTATAATTGTACATAAAGACAATGCATATTCCAAAGGTAGGACATTATGCTCCAGATTAAAACAAGAGATTCATAGACATCAATTTGAAGTCCCTATACAAGCTGTAATTGGAAATAAAGTTATTTCTAGAGAAACTGTAAAAGCTTTAAGGAAAAATGTTACAGCAAAATGTTATGGCGGTGATATATCAAGAAAAAGAAAATTACTTGAAAAACAAAAGGCAGGGAAAAAAAGAATGAAGCAAGTAGGAAATGTTGAGATTCCACAAGCAGCATTTTTAGCAATTTTAAAATCTGATCTTGATTATAATAAATGAGATATTTTCACTATTCAAAAAATATACTTTCATCTATACTATTTATATTTCCTTTACTTCTTTTATATGAATTTATTTCATTCTTCAAATTTAACAATGCAGATATTACAATTAGAAATACTGCAGACACAATATTTAGAGATTTTATTAAACTTTTCACAGAAAATGTTTTTTTAGTTCAAAGCATAGTAATTTTACTTTTTTTAGTCTCTTACTATATTTATAACAAAAATGATCGTCATGATCATGAATTCAATATTAAATATATTTCTTTTATGTATATTGAAGGTTTTTTCTACGGCCTATTACTAGTATTTTTTCTTAATGGGCTTAATGTTTTTCAAAGATTAGATGTATTTCAATATAATGATTATATAATATCTTTTTATTTATGCTTAGGAGCTGGTATTTGGGAAGAAATATTATTTAGATTAATTATTTTTAATTTATTTATTTATTTGACATCAATTTTTTTAAAAAATCCCTTTGTCTATTTATTGCTGTCAATTTTTATTTCATCTTTTATTTTTTCATTATTTCATTACATTGGCTCCTTTTCAGATACTTTTACATTATATTCATTTATAATAAGATTTGTTGGTGGTGTATATTTAGCAGTAATATATTATTATAGAGGACTTGGAATTGCTATGTTTTCACATTTTATTTATGACTTTTTAATAGTTTCTTATCCATTGATTTAACAATGTATCCTATTTTATTTCAATATAACAATTTTCAAATATCGACATATGGCCTTATGCTTATGCTGGCATTTATCATTGCTAATTATTTACTTAAAAAATATTTAATATCAGAAAATGTAAACCCCAAAATTGGTGAAGATATTATTTTTTATGCAGCTATTGGTGGTATTATTGGATCTAAAATATTTTACATTGTCGAATACTATGATTCAGGTGAAGGATATAATAATATTTTAGGATTAATTTCAATGCTGAAAGGCATATACACACTGAATATTAATTTATTTATTCAAGGATTATCAGATTTTGGTTCTGGCCTTGTATTTCTTGGTGGATTAATTGGAGGTATGATTACTGTAACAATTTATATATTTTTAAATAATTTAAAATGGAGACTAGTTGCAGATTGGGTAGCACCTTATTTAATTTTAGGGCAGGGCATAGGAAGAGTTGGTTGCTTTTTTGTTGGATGTTGTTATGGTCACCCCACTACAGTTAGTTGGCTTTTTTCATTCCCATCAGGTAGACCACCAACTACTTATGAAAGCTTTCAATACAATTATCCAGATATTTTTTCTAACTATGTAAGCATTTTTTACAACCCAGGAGATTTTATCAAGGTACATCCAACTCAATTATACGAGTTTGGATTTTATTTATTAATTTTTTTCTTTCTGCTGTATAGAAGAAGTATTAAGAAATACGATGGCCAAATTATGTTTGAATATTTATTTTTAGCTGGTTTGTCAAGATTTTTAGTTGAGTTTTTGAGATTAAATCCTACATATATTAATTTTGTTGATTTATCAAGTGCGCAGATTATTTCAATTATTATGATTTTTATTTCTTTTACACTTATAATATTAAACTGGAAAAAATCAGGCTATGGAAACGATAAACTGTAGTATTTGCGATAAAGCAAATTCTGATCCTTATTTAGAAGTGCCAAACATATCTTTTAGTGAACCAACGAAATTTCAACTAGTTAAATGTAAAAATTGTAATTTTGTATATTTAAATCCAAGGATCTCATCAAATGAGATAATTAAATATTATAGTACAGATTATCTTCCTCATGTAGAGAAAAACAATTTTATGAAATATGTTCAATTACTTTTATTTAGATGGAAGCGTTATATTATCGAAATATTTAAAAAAAAAGGGAAAGTTATTGATATAGGTTCAGGTAATAATAGTTTTATAAAATATATGAGAAATCATAGTTGGGATGCAGATAGCTTTGATAAATTTAATAATTCAACTATTAATGACATAAATAAATGTAAAGATAATTATTATGATGTTATTACTTTATGGCATAGCATAGAACATATTCACAATATTGATAGTTTCTTAATGAAAATAAAAAGGATTATAAAGAAAGATGGTATATTAATTATAGCTTGTCCAAATATTAATTCTATCGATTCAGATCTACTTGGAGCTAGATGGATTGCTTATGATGCACCTAGGCATTTATATCATTTTTCACCAGAAACCTTAATTAGATATTTATCGAAGTTTAATTTATATATAGTATCATATTATAGAATGTATCAGGATACTTTTTTTAATATAATTAAATCTAAAAATATAAATTTTTTAACCAAATTACTTTTTATTGTCACTTCAATAATTGCAATATTTATTTTTAAACAAAAATCTTCTTCCTTTCTATACATATGCAAATTAAAGTAATTATATATCTATTATTTATATTTATTTTACATTCTTGTAGTAAAATTGATAAAAGTGTAGGTTCAAACAACTTGATAACTATCTTCTCATCAAGTGAAGATAGAGAATTAGTTGAATTATATCTAAAACCAATCTTTAATAAGCAAGTTATGACACCAATTTACGAGAACTTATATGATGTTAAAATTTTAAAATCGTCAGAATTTATAATAAAAAATAAATTTAAAAATATAATTATTGCTTCAATTGATAATCCTGCAGATTCAACAGGAGATATTCTTGTGGATAAATTTACTGATGTATATAAAGAAAATATTTTGTCATTTAATAATCTATATGCAGACAATCAACTTCTTATATGTATTGAGGCCTTGAATATTGAAGATTTTTCAAATATTATCAATTTTAATAATAATTGGATTATAGATTCTATTAATGAAAATATTTTTAATAATTATTATTTAGATTTAATAATTAATGAACCCGAAGAAAGTATCGTTGAACTTATTAGAGATAAATTTAATATTGAAATATTTATTGATAATAATTATAAGATTATAAAAAAT
Source organism: uncultured Fidelibacterota bacterium (assembly GCA_913020255.1). The sequence goes on from CAJWAW010000023.1 coordinate 7,758, forward strand.
AATGATAATTTTTTATGGATAGGAAGGGGTCATCCTTACAGGTGGTTGGTTATTTACGAGACAAATAACAATCAAATAGAGGATTACAAAGCTCAAATAATTAATGTATTTGAAAATAATTTAACTGGAATAACAATTCCACCAGATTTTTTAAATTTCAATTTTGAGAGAAATGTTAAAGTAATAAGAGGTTTATATGAACATTTTGATTCAGATACTGGTGGTCCGTTTTTCACTTATATATTTGATAATAATGTTAATAATAATGTAATATTATTATCAGGTTTTGTTAATAATCCAGGCAAAAAGAAGTCTGATTTATTATTACAGCTCGAAACAATTATAAATAAAGTAAAGGTAAAAAAAAATGAATAAAGTAGCATTTTTAATAGGTAGTGAATCTGATAAAAAAATTGTTGAACATTCTATACCATATTTTAATTATTTTGGCATAGACGCTGAGATTATGGTTATGTCAGCACATAGAAATCCAAACGAGGTTCATAAATTTGCAAGTAGTTCTAAAGAAAATGGCTATGTCACATTAATATGTGGTGCTGGAATGTCTGCACATTTAGCTGGAGCTGTAAAAGCAAATACTATTTTACCTGTCATTGGTGTACCTCTTCCTGGAGGGTTGATGGATGGTCTTGATTCATTGCTTTCTACAGTAAATATGCCAAAAGGAGTACCTGTAGCGACAACATCTGTCGGTAAAGCTGGGGCTATTAACGCCGCAATATTATCTGCAGAAATTATCGCCTTGAATAATGAGGATATGACATTGAAATTAATAAAATTCAAGAAAAATGGTTCAACCTTAAGTGGCTTATAATATTCTCATAATTGGCTGCAATGGTCAGCTTGGTGAAATATTATATAATTTCTTGTCGAAGTCTTTTAATGTATATGGAACATCAAATTGTAAAAATAATATTTATAATTATGATTTTTTAAATATTACTGATTCAATGATGGTGGATAATATCTTAAATAAATATAATCCAAATATAATTATTAATACAGCTGCCATTACAGATGTTGACTTTTGTGAATTGAATAAAAAAAAATGTCACAATGTGAATGTTCTTGGTTTACAAAATATAATAAAATTTTCTAACATATCTACGAAAATTATACACTTTTCTTCTGACTTTGTTTATGATGGTAAATCTATCATTTCTTCTGAAATGACCACACCTAATCCATCTAATTATTATGGTAAGACAAAATTGGAGTCAGAAAACATATTAATAGGATCAAATCGAAAATACTTGATATTAAGAATTAGTACTTTATTTAGTTATAAAGATAATAATTTTTTTACTTGGGTATACAATTCTTTAAATGATAACAAAGAGATTAATGTTGTTGCTGATCAAGTAGTAAGTCCATCTTATGCAAATTTTCTAGCATTATCGTTAAGAGAATTAATACTATTAGATGCAAATGGTTTGTACAATTACGGTTCAGCTGACAATATATCTAAATATGATTTTTCTGTTATTATTGCATCTATATTTAATCTGAATAAGTCTTTGATAAATAAGGTTCAATCTAATAAATTGTCTTTTAAAGCTATTAGACCGCATAATACAACCTTAGATTGTACCAAAATAAAAGATAATTATGATATATCCTTACCTTATATAGCTGAGTGTCTAAAACATTTAAAAGAAAATTATTATGAATAAAATATTAGTAATTATACCTACATATAATGAATCTGAAAATATTTTAAAGATAATTTCTGATATAAATAATTTAAATGAAAATTACCAGATTTTAGTTGTCGATGGTAATTCTGATGATGATACAATTAATATAGTTGAAAAAATAATTATTAAAAATGATAATATCTCCTTAATTAAGCAAATTAAAAAAAATGGTATTGGAGGAGCTTATTGTGAAGGATTTAAATATGCTATTAAAAATAAATTTTCCAAAATAATTCAAATTGATTCTGATTTATCACACGACCCTAAAGATATACCGAGACTACTAAGATTTTCTAATAATTATGATCTTGTTATTGGTAGTAGATATATTAATGGAATTAGTATAATAAATTGGCCTATCTCAAGATTATTTTTAAGTTATTTTGCTAATATTTATGCTAAACTAATTACTGGAATGAGTATAAATGATTGTACAGGTGGATTTAAATGTATAAACGTAGATATTCTTAAGAAAATTAATTTAGAAAAGATAAATAGTCAAGGATATTCATTTCAAATAGAATTAAATTATCTAGCATATTGTAATAATTATAAAATAAAAGAAATACCTATTATTTTTAAAGATAGAAAGTATGGAAACTCTAAAATGTCTAAAAGAATTATTTTCGAAGCTATTTATATAGTGCCCTTGATGAGGCTGAAATCCTTTTTTAAATGATTAGTATAATTATCATCAATTATAATTCTATTGATTATTTAAATAAAAATATTAAATCTATTATTAATTCTGATTTAAAAGATATTAATTACGAGATTATTGTTGTTGATAATAATTCAAAAATAAAACCGATAAATAAATATTTTAACTTTCCTTTCATTAAGTTTTTTTTATTAAAACAAAACAAAGGTTATGCAGCTGCTCTTAACTATGGTATAAGTAAATCCAAAGGAGATTATATATTAGCTTCCAATGCAGATGTATATTTTAAAAATAATTCAATTAAAAATCTTTACAGTTATTACTTAGATAGAAAGCCATGTATTTTAGGTTCAAAAGTTTTAAGTTTTAATGGAAGGTTTCAAAAATCAAGTAGAAGGCGATTCCCTTTTTTTAGGTACATTATTCCACACTTATTATTTATGAGTACAAAATATAATTATTTAAATTTCAATACAAAAAAAACTATAATAGTAGATTCAATTAGTGGTTGTTGTATGTTTTTTTCGCGGTTTTTATACGATAAAGTTAAAGGTTTTGATGAAAGATTCTTTTTATATTTTGAGGATACCGATTTTTGTATAAAATCTTTTAAAATAGGCTATAAAACGATATATTATCCAAAATC
>CAJWAW010000024.1 GCA_913020255.1 uncultured Fidelibacterota bacterium
GAACAAAGTAAATTAAGAGACCTTGGAGATGAAGAAGCACAAGTTCTTGATGAAGATTTTTTAGAAGCTATGGAAACAGGTATGCCGCCAACAGGAGGAGTTGGTGTTGGGGTTGATAGATTAGTTATGATTTTGACTAATCAAAAGTCAATTAAAGATGTGATTTTATTTCCAGCTATGAAAAATGAAAAATCTAAAAATAGTTAAATTATTATTTGTAAAGTTTTCCCATTTATGGGATAGAAATTTTAAGTTTAACTCCTTTATTAATATCTTTTCATTAATGATAAATTCTTTTTCTATATCTTTGATAATATTAATTATCACAATAAATAATGGTTTTAAAAAGAATACATTCGAAATCATTGAAGATTTATCAGGTACATCTAAAATTTATAATTATAATAATTTTCAATTAGATAATACTGACTTTAATGTATTACATTCGACCGATCATACACTTTCTAAGATTGTTCAGGACAAATGTATAATTAAGCATAATGGGATTAGTCAATCAATTTTAGTTGAAAGTTTGGATGTTAATGAGAAAAGATTTGAGAATTTATCTAAATATTTTATTGAAGGTGAATTGAATGATTCGAGTATTGTAATTGGCAAGATATTATATGAAAAATTAAATATTAATTTATATGATTCAGTATCATTAATTACAATTGATCAATCTAATAAAATTAATGTTGATAATTATACTATATCAGGTGTATTTCAGACAGATTTCTTAAACTTTGATTCTTATGTAGTTTTTAAAAATATAAAATCAGATGTTAGATTTTTTGATTTTTTTACATCTGGTAAACAGAAGAAACTACTATCAAATACGATCCAAGATAAGTATGTTATTTACAGCATGGAGGAAAATAATAGTACTTTTATAAATTGGTTAAGATCATATGACAATCCTTTAAAAGCACTGATATTATTTATTTTAGTCATATCATCAATAAATATAATAAATAATAATTATTATCTTTTATTTAATAAGAAAAACCAAATAGAATCTTTGATGATACTAGGATTGAAAAAAAACATATTACGATATATTTTGTTATTAAGATCTTTATTTATGGCTGTTTTAAGTATATTATTTGGAAGTATTATCGGTTATGGTTTACTTTGTATGGAAAAGACCTATCATTTAATCAGTATTCCAGAATATGTTTATTTTACAAAATTTATTCCCATGGATATTAATTTAAATGCTTTATACATAGCTATTCCTTATTTAATAGTTATTTCTTTTATATCAATGTTAATTACCTATGAAATTAAAATTAATAAGTAGATATAAATATATTTTTCGTTTTATTTTTATTAAAGAAAATGGAAAACCAAGATTTTCATTTCTGTTTCCTATTATATCAACTATTATTGGCGGATATATTATATTTATGATTTTTTCAATAATGAATGGAGTTAATTATCAAATTGAAGATAGGGTCAATAGTTTTCATTATAAGTATTATTATACTAGTGATCAGCTTAATGGTAATGTTCGAAAAATGAAATATATTAAAGGAAATAATGAAATAGTTTATATCGAAGAAAATGAAAATAAGAAAATATTAAATTATTTTCAAGTAGAAGATTTAAATAATTATATTGATGCTAAGCTAGGTAAATATCTTGCCTTGAGAGAGAATGAATTAAACAATAATGATATATTAATTGGTGATGATTTTGCTAATGAGCATAATTTTACTATTGGAGATAGTATAGAAATTTATTTTCCATCTTATTTAAATATTTCAACAAAATTCATACCGTCAAACCTAAAACAAATTTCAGGTATTTACAGTATTGATTTGATGGATTATGATAAAAGCACTATAATTGCTTCATATGATAGTAGTGATTATTTAACAGATTATAATTATTATTTTGATATCATTGATAGTGATGATGTTAAATATAAAGAAAATATTATTCTTTCAAATATGATTATAAAAGGTATGAAATTAGAGAAAAAGATTTATTATTTCTTTGGTTTTATATCTATTATCATATCTTTTTTTATGTTATTTCAAATAAATATGCAATTCATTAAAGAGAAATCAAGGCAGCTATCATTAATATCTAGTCTTGGTATGAATAACAATAAGATATTATTAGTGATATTATTAAACAATTTATTAATAACACTGGGTTCTATCTTTATTGGATATGGTTTAAGTAATATGACAATTTATTGTTACTTAAATTATGATTTATTTAATTTTTTATATGACGCATTGCCTTTTGAAATTATTTATATAAATTTGCTTGATATTGAAGTTATAATTATTCTGCTTGTTGTAAATTTATTAGCAATAATATCATCTTTTATACCAATAAATATCATAAAGGATAATAATAATGTTAAATTTTGAAAATATCACTAAATCCTACTCTAATGGTAATAATAAAAATATTATATTAGATTCTGTGGATATATCCGTAAAACTTAATAGTATTAGTTTGATTAAGGGTATGTCAGGAGTTGGGAAATCTACATTACTAAATATAATGGGCTGTTTAATAAAACCAGATAATGGTAAGTTAAATTTTAATGGAAAAACCATTAGCTTGCTTGATAATAATGAAAAATTTAGACTTTTAAATTTTTCGTATGTATTTCAAAATTTCAATCTATTACCTGAGTTTACAGTATATGAAAATTTATTGATTCCAGCTTATATAAACAATCTTGATATAAATAGAATAAAAAAGAAAGCTGATGATTTATTAGATTATATGAATGTTGAACACCTGAAAGAATCATATCCCAACTTAATATCACATGGAGAAAAGCAAAGGATTTCGTTTTTACGTACATTACTAGGTAACCAAAAAATTATTTTAGCTGATGAGCCAACAGGTAATTTGGATGAAATAAATACTAAGATTATATTAGATTTAATTGTTAAAATTAATGTAGAATTAAATTATACATTTATTATTGTTAGTCACGATAGTAATTTCGATAAAATTTCAAGTAATATATATGGAATTGAAAAAAAGAAAATAGTAAGATATGAGTGAAAATTATACAAGAGGTGTACAAAGAATATTAAAGTTATCTAAAGAACTTTCTCTGAAGATGGGGCATTCTTACGTTGGCTCAGAGCATGTTTTGTTATCAATTCTCAATGATAATAATGGCAGAGCTTCAAATACATTGATAGCATTAGGTTGTGACCTACAATCTATGAAAAAAATTCTAACTGAATCTTTAGCAGAAACAAATGTTAAAACCTCTACAGATCATTTGCCTTTAACAAGAAGAGCAGAAAGAATATTAAAATGTGCATTTAACGAAGCAGAGAAAAATGGAGAAAATGTTGCTAATCAGAATCACCTACTTTTAGCAATATCTTTAGAAAAGGATTGTACGGTTTCTGAAGTATTTATATCCACTTCTATAGACTATACAATTATACAATCTTATTTAAGCTCAAAAAAAGATCTAAAAATTATTCATAAGAAAAATTATGATAAAAAGGAGAAAAATTCAACTTTAAATTTATTTTCTCGCAACATATCAAAACTTGCTGCTGAGGGGAACTTAGATCCCGTTATTGGTAGAAACACTGAAATAGAAAGATTATCTCAAATTTTATCTAGAAGAAAAAAAAATAATCCAGTTTTGATTGGAGAGCCTGGAGTTGGTAAAACAGCAATAGTTGAAGGATTAGCATTGAGGATATTAGAACGGAAGGTTCCCCGATTACTTTGGGACTATAATATTATTTCATTTGATATCTCTGGTATGCTAGCAGGAACTAAGTACAGAGGCCAATTTGAAGAGCGGATGAGGAAAATGATGCTCGAATTAGAAAAATCTTCTAATATTATCTTATTTATTGATGAGCTTCATACAATTGTTGGAGCTGGTGGTGCTGCTGGATCTTTGGATGCAGCTAATATGTTTAAACCATCCTTAGCTCGTGGTGATATTCAAATAATTGGTGCAACTACATTAAATGAATATAGAAAATATATTGAAATTGACGGAGCTCTTGAACGAAGATTTCAAAAAATAATTGTATATCAACCATCCATTAAAGATAGTGTAGATATTTTAAATGGTATTAAAGATAAGTACGAAATACACCATAAAGTAAAACTTACTGACACAGCTATTAAATCATGCGTAGAGCTTAGTGATAGGTATATAAATGATAGATTTTTACCTGATAAAGCAATAGATATTATGGATGAAGTATGTTCAAGGATGAGTTTATCAGGCTTAAATGTTCCTAAAAGAATAATTAATTTAGAAAATAAGTTAAGGCAGATAAGAAAAAATAAAAATTCTGAAATTGATAAGCAAAAATTTGAAAACGCTGCAAAGCTTAGAGATCAGGAAAAGAAAATAATAGATAAATTAAATGATTACAGTTTATCCGTTAATGCAAATGATGATCCTAGTAAGTATTTAGAAATAAACGAATCTGATGTAGCTGATACGGTTTCTATAATTACTGATATTCCTATATCTAAAATAAATGAAAAAGATTCAGAAAAAATATTAAATATTAAAACTGATATTAAAAAATCTATTATTGGTCAGGACTATGCGATTGACAAGCTTGTATCAGCCATTCAAAGATCTAGAGCTGGTTTTAAAAATCCTTCTCATCCTATTGGTTCATTTATGTTTTTAGGACCAACTGGAGTTGGTAAAACTGAGCTTGCTAAACAGTTAGCTGTTTCATTGTTTGATCGAGAAGAATCCCTGATTAAAATTGATATGTCTGAATACATGGAAAGATACAATGTTTCAAGGTTAATAGGTGCTCCACCTGGATATGTTGGGTATGAAGAAGGCGGTATGTTATCTGAGAAAGTTAGAAGAAATCCATATTCAATTGTATTATTTGATGAAATTGAGAAGGCACATTCTGATGTTTTTAATATTTTATTGCAGATATTAGACGAAGGACAATTAACTGATAGTTTAGGACATTTAATAAATTTTAGAAATACTATAATTATTATGACATCTAATATTGGAACCCAAAATATCAGCTCTTCAAATATTGGATTTATAGATAAAAAAAATAAAAATAATTCAAATGATGATTTGGATAAAGAAGTAAAAAAATATTTTAAGCCTGAATTTTTAAATAGATTAGATGAAGTTATTGTTTTCAACTCACTTGATAGGGATAATCTATATAAGATAATTGATTTACAATTAAAAGATTTAAGAATTAATTTAAAGAATAAAAAAATGTCATTAAGAGTTAGTCAGTCGGCAAAAAAGGTCCTGCTTTTAAATGGAATGCATAGGGAATGGGGCGCAAGACCCATTAGAAGAATTATTCAAGATGATATTGAGAATGTTATATCTTATAAATTTCTTACAAATGAAGTGCATGAAAATTCAACTATTTTTATTACTGGAAAAGGAGATCAGTTGATTTTTAAGTCTAAAAATAAAAAAAGATTAAAAGATGCGTCCCAACCAAAAAGTAAATCCGCTCTTAAATAAGTACTGACAAAATTGCAGTACCTCTAATGTTGGTACAGTTATTGATATATATTAAATAAATTATTAAACTTATGGAGTATATATTATGTCTAAAATAATAGGAATTGATCTTGGTACTACAAATTCATGTGTATCTGTAATAGAAGGTGGAAAACCAACGGTTATATCTAACAATGATGGTTTGAGAACAACTCCATCAATTGTAGCTTTTACAAAAGATGGTGATACCTTGGTAGGCCAAGGAGCTAAAAGGCAAGCTGTTACTAATCCTCAAAATACTATTTTTTCAGCTAAAAGATTTATTGGACGATCATTTAAGGAAGTTTCAAAAGAAAATAAGAAATACCCATATGAATTGTCTAAAGGAAAAAATGATTCAGTTAATATTAAGACAGATAGTCAAGAATATGCACCACCTCAAATTAGTGCAATTGTTTTACAGAATTTAAAGAAAACTGCTGAAGATTATCTAGGTGAAAAGGTAACAGAGGCTGTTATAACTGTTCCTGCGTACTTTAATGATTCTCAAAGACAGGCTACTAAAGATGCAGGTACAATTGCGGGATTAAATGTTAAGCGGATTATTAATGAACCTACAGCTGCTGCTTTAGCCTATGGCTTAGATAAGTCAGGTGATAGGAAAATTGCCGTTTTCGATTTAGGTGGAGGAACTTTTGATATATCTATATTAGAATTAGGCGATGGTGTTTTTGAAGTAAAGGCTACTAATGGTGATACTATGTTAGGTGGTGATGACTTTGATGATATTTTAGTTCACTGGATGATTAAAGAATTCAAAGATAAAGAGAATTATGATTTATCTGATGATTCAATGGCAATACAGAGATTGAAAGAAGCGGCTGAAAAAGCTAAATGTGAACTATCTTCATCTAAGCAAACTGAGATAAATTTACCATTTATAGCTTCAGATGAGGCTGGACCTAAAAACTTACTACTATCATTAACTAGAGCTAAATTCGAATCATTAATTAAAGATACTGTTAATAAAACTATTATTCCATGTGAGCAAGCTTTAAAAGACTCAAAATTAAAAAATTCTGAAATCGATGATATAATATTAGTTGGTGGATCTACTAGAATACCTTTAGTTCAATCTGTTGTACAAGACATATTTAAAAAAGACCCAAGTAAAGGTGTTAACCCAGATGAAGTTGTCGCGTTAGGTGCAGCAATTCAAGGAGGAGTTTTAGCTGGTGATGTTGAGGATGTATTACTACTAGATGTTACACCATTATCTTTAGGAATTGAAACTCTTGGTGGTGTTTTTACTAAATTGATTGAATCTAATTCAACAATACCAGCTAAAAAAAGTCAAGTTTTTTCTACTGCAGCTGATAATCAAACTTCTGTAGAAATCCATATACTTCAAGGTGAAAGGGAGATGGCTACTGGAAATAAATCATTAGGTAGATTTCATCTAGATGGAATTCCTTCAGCTCCTAGAGGTGTTCCACAAATTGAAGTAACTTTTGATATTGATGCAAATGGTATACTTAATGTATCAGCTAATGATAAAGCTACTGGTAAAGAACAATCAATTAGAATAGAAGCTTCTAGTGGATTAAGTGAAGATGAAATAGAAAAAATGAAGCGAGATGCAGAAAAACATAAAGATGAAGATGCAAAGAATAAAGAAAAAGTAGATACTTTAAATATGGCTGATCAAACTATTCATCAAACTGAATCTCAGATGAAAGAGATTCAAGATAAGATATCAGAAGATGATAGTAAATTAATTGAGGAAAAGCTTGAGCAACTTAAAAAAGATAAGGATTCAGGAGATATTGATAGAATTAAATCTTCCTTAAATGATTTAAATGAATCATTTCAGAAAATATCTCAGCAAATGTATCAACAAGCTCAAAATACTCAAGAAAAGCAAGGAGATGTAAATGCGAACGAAAGTAATCCTGATAATAATGGGTCTAGCGGCGCTACAGATGTTGACTACGAAGTGATTGATGAAGATAAAAAATAAAATATTATTAATCATCGTATTTGTTCTGATTCAATTAGGGTGCAACAATTCATCTTATGATAGAAAGTGGAATGAAGCTAGTTCTTTGTATGAACTTGAAGATTATGATAATTGTGTAGTTTTATTATCATCTATAATCGATGACTCCAAATCTGATAAGTATATAGTCAAATCATTGTTTTTACTATCAGAAATATATTTAAATGAGTTTAAGGAATATTATATTGCTATTAATTATTTAGATGAAATTTTATTAAATCATAACAATAGCCCATTAGCTAAAAGAGCATTGTTTACTAAAGCTTATGTATTGTCAAATTATCTAGAATTATATTCCGACGCAATATTTTATTACAATGATTTTTTATCTAAATATCCTAATGACGCCTTAGCTTCCTCAGTAAAATATGAGTTGGAAGAATTATCAAGCTACGCTGATAAAATACAAGATATAATTCAGCCAAAATAAATTTATAATTCAAACAAATAATAGGCTTAATTCCACTATAATTAAATTTATATTATTATGTAAATTAATTACTAATAAATAAGGATTTATATGGCAAGTACAGCTGATTTTAAAAACGGTCTAATTATTAATCATAAAAATAATCTATGGAAGATAATTGAATTTTTACATGTTAAGCCTGGTAAAGGCCCTGCATTTGTTCGAACTAAGTTGAAAAACATTAAAACTGGTCAAGTTGTTGATGAAACATTTAGATCTGGCCATAAAATTGATATAGTGAGAATTGAAGCACACGATTATAATTATATATATAATGATGGGAATTTATATTATTTCATGGATCAAAAAACTTATGAGCAAATATCACTAGATAAAATGGTGATTGATTCAAACATCTTGGACTTTTTAATTGAAAATACGCCAGTCACAATAACATTTGATCCTAATAATAATCCAATAGAAATTAGAATTCCTAGTCACATGAATATGAAAATTATAAAAACTGATCCAGGTGAAAAGGGTAATACGGCACAAGGTGGAAGTAAGCCTGCAACATTGGAGGGTGGTCTTATTATTAATGTTCCTTTATTTATTCAAGAAAACGATATTATTAGAGTTGATACTAGAGATAAAAAATATATTGAAAGAATTAAAAATTGAGTTTAAAGTCTAAAATTGAGAAGATTGTAAGTGCAATCAAAGATTCTAATATATCAGAAATTGAAATCACTAATTTTTGGGGATTTCATAAAATAAAGTTAAAAACTAATAATTCAATTAGTAATACTGATATTAAATCTAATGTTTCAGAAAAAGTTGATACTTTTTATGATCATGATAATTTTAGCGGTAATAAAGTTGATGAATCTAACAATATAGAAACTGAAAACAGTAATATAACTAACGATATAGTAGATAATAATAAGAAATACACTATTATTAATGCACCATTAGTTGGGACATTTTATCAATCTGCAAAGCCTGGAGATAAGCCTTTTGTTGAGATTGGAAGTAAGTTGAAAATTGGTGATTCGTTATGTATTATTGAGGCCATGAAGATATTTAATACAATAGAATCTGAATTTGATGGTGTAATTAAAGAGATTTTTATTCAAGATGGTGAGCCCATTGAGTATGGGCAAGCTTTATTTTCAATTGATACGAACTAATGTTTAAGAAGGTATTAGTAGCAAACCGTGGTGAAATTGCATTAAGAGTAATTAGGGCATGTAAAGAATTAAATATAGAAACTGTTGCAGTATACTCAGATGTAGATAGCTTATCACTGCACACAAAATTTGCAGATGAAGCTATATGTATTGGTCCAGCAAACTCATCGAAAAGTTATTTGAATATTCCTGCTATTATTGCAGCAGCTGAGCTAACAAATGTAGATGCTATTCATCCTGGTTATGGTTTTTTATCTGAAAATCCTGACTTTTCAGAAATATGTACAGATAATAAGCTTACTTTTATAGGCCCATCAGCTGACATTATTAGAACTATGGGTGATAAATCCGAAGCTAAAAAAACAATGAAAAAAATTGGAGTCCCTGTTATTCCAGGTTCTGATGGGAATGTTCAAAATCTCGAGGATGGAATTAATATAGCAGATGAAATAGGTTATCCAATTATAATAAAAGCAGCATCAGGTGGTGGCGGAAGAGGAATGAGAGTTGTAAATAATAGAAGTGATTTTGAATTAGCGTTTAATACAGCTACTTCCGAGGCTAAATTATCATTCAATGATGATAGAGTATATATTGAAAAATTTTTCACATCTCCTAAGCATATTGAAATACAAATAATTTGCGATAAAAATAAT
>CAJWAW010000025.1 GCA_913020255.1 uncultured Fidelibacterota bacterium
TCACTCCAATTAATAGTATTTGTCTGACGTCTCATGTATGCTTTCCAAGCATCAGAGCCAGACTCTCTACCACCACCAGTTTCTTTTTCACCTCCAAAAGCACCACCAATTTCAGCTCCAGATGTTCCAATATTAACATTAGCAATTCCACAATCACTACCTCTAGCTGATAAAAACTTTTCAGAATTTTTAACATTATTAGTAAAGATAGCTGATGATAAACCTTGAGGAACATCATTATGAATTTGTATAGCTTCATCTAAGCTATCATATTCCATTATATATAATATTGGAGCAAATGTTTCTTCTTTTATAATATTAAAATCACTTTTAACTCTAATAATAGTTGGCTCAACAAAAAAACCATCTTTATTTAAATTTTTACCACCACATAAAAGCTCTCCACCTTCATCAATAGCTGCCTGAATTGCCTTAGAATAATCATCAACAGCTCCTTGATCAATTAAAGGTCCCATAAGTGTATTACTATCAAGTGGATTACCAATTTGAACCTGATTATATGCACTTACTAATTTATCAATTAAATTATCAATTAATGATGAATGAGCGATAATTCTCCTTGTAGATGTACATCTTTGACCTGCTGTTCCAACTGCACCAAAAGCAATTGCAGGAACAACTAAATCCATTGAAGCTGTTTCATCAACTATAATTGCATTATTTCCACCAAGTTCTAGTATTGTTTTACCTAATCTTTTTGCAACTTTCTGAGCAATATCAATACCCATTCTTGTAGATCCCGTAGCTGAGATGAGTGGAACACGCTTATCATTTACAAGCCTATCTCCAATAACACTTCCACTACCAATAATTAAATTAAAGATGCCTTTATATCCATGATTTTCTAAAACTTTATTGCACATGTTTTGAACTGCAATGGCTGTAAGAGGAGTTTTAGAAGATGGTTTCCATATTGAAACATTTCCACAAACAGCAGCGATAAATGAGTTCCAAGCCCAAACAGCAACTGGAAAATTAAATGCTGAAATAATACCCACATTCCCAAGTGGATGCCACTGTTCATACATTCTATGATCAGAACGTTCAGAATGCATAGTCAAACCATATAATTGCCTAGATAAGCCTACTGCAAAATCAGCAATATCAATCATTTCCTGAACCTCTCCATCACCTTCAGCCTTAATCTTTCCCATTTCTAAAGCTACTAAGCTTCCGAGTGCATCTTTATTTTTTCTTAATTCATTACCCATTTCAAAGATAAGTTGACCACGTATCGGAGCAGGCACTTTTCTCCAATCTAAAAAAGCTTTATTTGATGCATCTATAACTTTTTCATAATTAGATTCTGAACATTTATAAACACTTGCTATTTTTTCACCATTTGATGGGTTAATAGACTCAACAACTCCATCGTCCGTATTTTCAATCCATCCTTCACCACCTACACAAGAACCAAAACTATGTTCTGAAATTGATAAACTTTCTAATATATCTTTCATAAATATCCTTTTAAATTTTAAACTGTTTTCTCTTTATTCTCATCATTATACTTAAATGACCAAATTCCTAATACAACTATCATAACGACAAGAATAACAGGCGTTGAATAGTAATATTCAGGTTTACTAAATTCAATTAATTCTTCAAAACGTCCAATTAATAATGAGACTCTTCCCATAACAGCAAAGCCAAAAGATGCCCCAAATTTAATCATTAAAAAATAAATACCAATCCTACTAATTTTTCCAATAGTACCTGTATGTTCTTTTGAAAAGAAAAAATAAACAAGGCCACTTAAAACACCAATTAAAATAATTATATCATTAATTATACTTGCATAAGTTCCCGATAAATCAATCATCGATGTCTGAATTTGTGTTAATAAATTTGAATTTAAAAAAACATAAAATTTTAAGCCAGCAGCCATTCCAACAATATAGGCAATAGATATTCTTGAAAGCCACTCATACTTTTTAGATAATCTAAATAGCATAAATATACCGAGTAAAAGAGGAAATACATAAATAATATCAAATTCAAATCCTGCTTTTACGTATGATGGAAATAATCGTCCAAATAAATTTGGCCATATTGTATCCCAAAACGTTATTGTAAATATATATCCAGCAGAAACACCTACAAATATATGCTCTGCTGCTTTATAAAAAGGATTATCTCCATATAAATAACTAAAAATACTTAAAGTAAGAAGAACTATAAACCAGATGCCAATTAATTCATACATTAGCTATTTCTCCTTCTAACTAAATAATAAGAAATATTACCAAAAACAATAAAAACAACCATAAGCAAATGAGCAATTGATTGTGCAGACATTCTAGAGGTAGCACTTCCAGGTATAATAGAAACATCGTCATTAATAAATTTTCTATTAGGTGTATTGTTTAAATATTCAAATACCATCTGCTCATATTCAGCTGCGCCAGGCATGCCAGCTAAGATACCTCTTATTTGACCAGATTCGACATAAGGAATAGCATCTGTTACCATAATTGAAGTACATCCAGATGTTAAAGGTACATTGTATTCATCACATGCATATTGGACCCATTCTGCGTTCCCTGGAACACCAGCAGATAAATCAACTACAAAATCAAAATCTGTTATGTTATGAACACCTTCCATCATTGGTATAGATTCTAATAAAGTATTATTAATATCCTGAGTATAAATAGATCTAATATCTGTTGCAATTCCTCTTATAACAATACTTCCTCCTGCTTTATAAGGAAAACTTACATAATCAATATGCTCTTTAACATCAAATAGCTGTGATTCAATAACCTCATCTAAAGCATAATTTGCCATCATCAAACCTTCTGGCCACA
This sequence comes from uncultured Fidelibacterota bacterium, assembly GCA_913020255.1. Next base: position 2,832 of record CAJWAW010000025.1, read on the forward strand.
ATGGGATTGTATACACTTTAATACCTTTTGAAAATAAATGCTGTAAAATAGCAATTGACATTGGATGAATTTCAGGCTTTGTACTTGCACCATATTCAAATGATAGTAAAACTCTATCACCCTCCTTCAAATTATTTAATTCATTAAATACTATCTTAGAATTATCAGTCGCTTTTATCGGAATATTTACCCAAGAAGGCTTCAATAATGGAATAAGTACTGATAATCCAATTAATAGAAATATATATCTTCTATCAATCTGTCCTAATTTAATTAATATGCTTTTTATTTGATTCATTAATCACCTAAAATAGATTTTTCTCTACCAGTTATAATTCTATATGATTGTGCAATTGTTCCAAGCGCAATTCCAATCATAATCGCTCTTGAGCCAGCCGTAGCTGGTACATTCATAATCCATTCTTGAAAATCAGGAATTTTAAATAAATTCAATTCTGTTAAATTGAAATACATAATAATAAATGGTATTAAAACCATTGAAACAACTAAAGAATAAAATAAATTTTTCTTATTAGTAAATCTATATGCAATTAAAGAAAATATTAAACAAATATACACTTCAAGTGACATCCACCATGGAATAAGCTGTCCAATTGGTACACGACCAATCATTAAAAATATACCTGAGATCAATAATAAAGTCGCTTCAAAGTTTCTAATTTTAAACGCTCTGTATGAAGCAGATGCAACAAAAAATGCTAACAATGCGAACATTGATGCACCCAGAGGTAAATAAATATTTTCAAACATCCAATAAAAAGCAGAACCTTCTTCCTTTAAATGAGGACCCATTTCAACTGGTGATCCATTGTAAATAAAACCAAACACTATCATTAAAAAAAATCCTAATAATGTAAACAAACTATATCTCCAATGACTTCTTTTATTAACAATTTTATTCATATGAAGCTGTAATAAATTTATAACACCAAGAAAAGCAGCGAATCCAGCTATAATATCAAACCACTGAGTTGCATCATTATCAATAAAATCATTAAGAGGTGCATAATTGATGAAATGACCAGCTAATGCTAAAAAGCCAACAAATATAACTAAGAAATATGCTATTTGACGTTTCACTTTATAATTTTAGTCCTAAATATTGTTGAGATATCAAAATCTATATATCCATATCCATTTAAAATTGATGCTATAAACACTAGAATAATTAAAAGCATACACACTACTTTTACATAATCCTGACCTTTAATACTTCCAAGCATTTCAGGGCTACCAGAAAGATATGCACTAGCTGCATAGAATTCTTCACCAATTAAAGTATAATCACAAGCTGTAACAAAAAATGGAATTTGGGATGATGATCCTGTCCCAGCAATTTGAATTGCTCCTATTGAATTTCCTGTTTCAGCAAGTATTAAAGATTCAGCATAAAACTTACCTTGAAAAAATATAGCAGCAGGCTTTTCACGTAGCATTATACCATTAACTCCAGCAGCATAAGCAAATTGATCATCAGTTACATAATGAACCATGTCATCTCGATATAAATCAGGCCTTCCTTTTTTTAAATAAGATTCTTTACATGCTTCTTTTGCAGTTTCCATAACTATTGGAACACATACTGGGACATGAAGTTTTGACTCATATTCTGCAGTCATACCTGCTACATGTCCTAAAATAATCAAACCTGATATAGTATCAATTTCATCTAAGCTAGATATTCCAGGAATATATAAAACTGGCTTGCCCATTTCAGTTGATCTTCCAACAGCTTCTTCCATAGCCTGTATAGCAGCTATAGGTCTCATATATATTTCTTCACCATTTTTTGCTTTTTCAATAAAATATTCAATTACAAAGCAAAGAATAACAACACATATAAATGTCATTTCATTTCCATATAAGAAAATATTCAAATCAGTTCCCAATTGGACAGAAAAATATGAGACTATTATTAAAATTGGTAAAACAATATATTTAATGTATTTATTCAAATTAATTTAATCGTTCGATTTCTGTTAATAAAAATTCTATATTGGATTTCTTATCAAGAATTTTCGTAAAATCATAATATTTTTGATTATTAATAAAGCAAGTTGCTATAGGACCCAAAAAAACTAAAAACTGACTACCGATAAAAGAAATATATTTAGTACTTTCTAGAAAGAAAATCGCAGGTACTGACATACCTCTATTAACTATTTCTTCAGCTAAATTAGATATTATTTTTTGATCATTTGTCACTATAATAAATTATAACATTTAATCAGATAAAATAACTTCTAAATTAGCTCTTGGAATAATTTCATATTCACCATCTTCAAATTTTATTTTTGCAACTCTTGAAAGTGTCTCCGTATTAATCTTAACTAAATCTGGAGGCAAAGCACTTACAGTGCCAATTTTTCCAAAATGTGGATTTCTAATTACTCTAACCTGAGATCCAATAGAAATAACTAAATCATCTTCATTAAAGCTATCATTTATATTTATATTATCATTAGAACTAATAATTATTTCAGGTCTTAATACTCCAGCTCTAATTTGTGTAGCGCCATTTATTGAGCAAAATTTATTATTATATTTCTTCAGCAAATTTAAAGTTTTATCTGCCATCTTCAAATTACCAAAACCCTCTGTAACAACAACTGTAGTAACCTCTTCCATACCTGTTATAGCAACACCTAGTGGATAACCCAATATTTTACTTAATGTCATATAATCTATTCCACCACATACAATACCCTTAGCACCTATTTCATTAGCCTTTTTATACGATTCATAAGATAAATAGCTTTCTAAAACAATAATACTATCTTTACAATCTTCATTGATACCGACATCATTGACTTCGATTATTTTTAATATTCCTTTTTTCTCTCCACCAACACCTATAATTCCCTGAATAAATGTACCTTTGGCTTTAATTTCAACACCTTCTTTATCAAATATTTTTGAAACTTTTCCAGATATATAAGCATCAATTTCAATAGGAAAAGGTGGTTCAGATATAATAGCTTGACCAGTAACATCTGAAATATTTTCAATTTTCCCATCTAATGGTGACTTTATTTCTGATTGAAAAAATCCAAATAACCCTTTACTTTTAGCAATGATGTCACCCTTTTTAATATTTCCACCTACACTTACAAGCATACATGAACTAGTTTGATCTGGGTCAATATTTAATTGATTTGCAACATTTACCATTTGAACATTACCAGGTATTTCTGTAGAAGCAACAATACAATCAGAATTAACCTGTTCATCTTTATCTACATGAACCTTTCCTGATAGAGGTAATAATCTATCTTTAGATACTTCTGTCTTGTCTACAATTTTTAATCCTGGTGTATAAGATTTTGACATAATTATATTTTAACTTGGATATTCATTTGTTGATTTTGACCAATTTTCAATAAATTGCTCTCTATTTTCAGTTTTAACATCTAAAGTAAAAGGTCTGCCACGACCATCTAACATAATACCAATCTCACCTCCATATACTTCACTATTAAACTCAGATTTCTCATTAATATTTAAATTATTATGAATACTTAGCTTGCACTGAAACAATTTATAAGGACACTTAATTATCTTGATTTCACCATATTTTAATTGACCTTTAATCGATTCATTTGGTAATTTAATTTCATAGTCAAGCACAGTATCTATATTGTTATAATTCCCAGTTGGCGCAATACAAGTACCTAGCCTAACTAAACAATCTTTATTGAATACTTCAACAGCAGCAGCCTCATGAATCGATGAAAGCACTCCAAGCTGTGGCATCATAAAAATTGAGTCTACAGCTATTTGCGTAATATCTTCAGGTAAAAAAGAATCTACAAGCATTCTAAAGGCTTGCTCCCTTCTTGGAGCATGTGAAATCACCCCTCCTGAGCCTACAATTAAATCTAGCTCATTTAAATTTACTAAACTTTCACCTGATGATTTTTGCTCGAATGTGTCTGATATTGTTCTTTCCTGTTGAATACCTTTCAAAGAAACTGCAAACTTTTTATGTTGTTCAAAAGATAATCTTAGCGCTTCTCTTGCAATAGCTTGTTCAATTTTCAATTCATCTAAAGTTTGAGGAATCGTTGTTGGTCTTATCATCTTATTAGCAATCCTATTTGTTAAATCTTCATTATTAATATCTTGAGCTAACCATCTTGAAACATTATCAATGCCAGCTTCAGATAAAACATTACAAATAGAATAACTCATTCCAAAATTTGCACTTACAGTTCTATTAAATTTTCCTTTAAAAACTGAAAACACATCTGTTGTTGCTCCTCCAATATCAACACCAACAACAGAAATATTTTCTGTATCTGCTATTTTTTTAATTATTTCACCTACAGCGCCTGGAGTTGGCATAATAGGAGCATCTGTCCAATTTGTCAATTTTTCATATCCAGGAGCTTGCGCCATCACGTGCTCCATAAATAAATTATGAATTTTATCTCTACTAGGTTGTAAATTTTCATTTTCGAGTGTAGGTCTTATATTCTCTACTATTTCCAAATCAGTTATTTCTGATAATCTATCAGTAATTTTTTTAGTAGCGTCCTTATTTCCTGCATAAATCACAGGCAATTTATAATTACTACCTAATCTTGGCTTTGGATTAGCTGTTTTAATAATTTCTGCTAACTCAACTACATGAGAAACAGTTCCACCATCAACACCTCCAGACAACAATAACATATCAGGTCTTAATTCTCTTATTCTTTGAACTTTCTCATGATATTTTCTTTTATCATTTGATGCAATTATATCCATTACAATTGACCCGGCTCCAAGTGCTGCCCTTTGAGCACTTTCACCTGTCATATTTTTCACAACACCTGCGACCATCATCTGAAGACCTCCACCAGCAGAACTTGTAGATATATATAGATCAATACCATTTGTATCTTCTGTGCAAGTATTTATAAATGTTTCTTTATCCAAAATTTTCCTACCAGATAGTTCTTCTAATTCAATAATTGAATTAATAACCCCTCGTGTAACATCTTCAAAGGGAGCTTCAACTGTTGTTGGAGCTTCACCTCTAAAGGTCAATCTATATTCACCTGAAATATTTTCAATTAAAATGGCTTTAGTAGTAGTTGAACCACAGTCAGTAGCTAAAATAACATTGATTTTTTTTAAATCTTTGTTCATATAGTTAATTTTATAAAAATATAAAATGCTGGAATTACAAATAATAATGAATCAAATCTATCTAAAACTCCTCCATGTCCCTGAAGTAATGTCCCAGAATCTTTCACATTAAATTCTCTTTTTATCATCGATTCAAAAAAATCTCCTAATTGACCAATAATTCCAATGATAATACCCATTACAATTATATCAATTGTAGTAAAAATATAATTATTAATTTGTAGAAAATCACTATGAACAAGAAAATAGATAAATAAAGAACTAAACACATACCCTGCTATGGTACCTTCCCATGTTTTATTTGGACTAATTGAAGGAGCAATTTTTTTATTTCCAAACTTAGTTCCTACAATAAAAGCAGCTGAATCACATGCCCAAACAGATAGAAAAATACTTAGAATGATTTGAAATCCATCATCTAACGATCTAAGATAAACAGCTTTATTCAAAAAATAACCAATCCATATAAATGCTAGCATTGTAACCGATATATTTTCTAATGAAAATTTATTTTTATTATATATTTCACTAATAAGTAATAACAAACATATTAATACAATTATTACATCAATATTTATAATAGAAAATTCAACTAAATTAGTTAGATACATAAACAAATAAATAATATATAAAAAAGATATATTTAATGCATATCCTTTAATTTTGGTAATATTTCTCAACTCATATGTACATAGACAAATAACAAGGAACATAAATGTTGTAAATACAATGCCACCATAATAAATAATGGCTAGTAGAGAAGGCATACCTATTACATTTATTAATGTTCTAGCTCGAGATTTAGATTCAATCATAGTAATCCTCTTAATTTAATGATGCATATATTCATTATCACCAAACTCTATAACTTCAATTTTAACCATTGCTGTGCCAGCTATATAAAAACCAAGTTTCTTCGCTGCTCCCATCGAACAGTCTAATATACGATTACCTACGTATGGTCCTCTATCATTAATTCTTAATATTATAGATTTACCATTATCTAAATTAGTCACTCTTGCAACTGTATTTAAAGGTAAAGTTTTATGTGCAGCTGTAACACCATACATATCATAAACTTCTCCATTTGCAGTTAATTTTCCATGGAAATTAGGACCATACCATGAAGAAACACCTTTTAAAATTTTCTTATTATTTATATTGGATTTTGAATTTTTATATTGTTTTGATTTAAATGTATTAGATGTGCCTGAGCTAGAGGTATATCTTGGAGACACCACACATGAAATAAATAATAAAATAATAATATAAAAAAAAATAAATCTACTGTTCATAATTACCAACTAATTCAGATATATTCTCTATATTCTTACGATCTAAAAATTCAATTAAACTATCATTAAAAGAAGTTATAATTGAAGGATCTCTATAATTCAATGTTCCAATCTGCACCATTGCTGAACCTATTCTTATAAATTCTACAATATCTTCATATGATGATATGCCGCCCATACCTATAATTGGAATACTAACTTTATTAAAGATATTATGAACTTTTGCTAAAGCTAAAGGTTTTATTGCTGGACCTGAAATTCCTCCAAATTTAGTTTTTAAAATAATCTTACCAGAATTATAATCAATTGCTAAACCTACAAAAGTGTTAATAGCACTAATAGCATCAG
>CAJWAW010000026.1 GCA_913020255.1 uncultured Fidelibacterota bacterium
CCTACAATAAATGATATTAAAACTGAAAAAACTAAAACAAACCAAATAACATTAACATTAAATTTTTCAACCTCGTAAAAAAGTAAGCCTTCATTTACGTTATTTAAGCCTCTATCATTCAAATATGACATCCCAAATTGTGAGACAAGTGAATTAATGTTTTTTATATTAATCAAATAAATATCATTATCAAGAAATTTATAAGCTATAGATTTTTTGAAATCACTATAATAGGAATATGCATCTTCATTTTCATAATAAATTTCTTGAATTTCATCTTTAATTAATGGACTTATAATCCCTTCCCTAATGTATTTTTTTCCTAAACCACTACCAAGCGAAGATGCTCCTCCACCTATATTAATAAATGCTTTATATTTATTTATATCACCTAACAAATTAATTTTCTTACTAATACTTAAATCTAGAGTTGATTCATTGACTAGGGATTCATTATTTTCCAAAATTATACCTTCAATGATTTCTATGCCCTCATCAGATATGTTATCACCTAAATCATTTTCTCCTCCAATAGAAACGGCTATGCTTTCATAATCAATCAACTTATTATTATATAAATGATTTTCTATTTGAACCCATGTCAAATCTTCTCTATTAGCTCCCCATGATGAAGAACCTATTGATGACAAAATAACTGGATTTAAATCCATACTTTTGCATGCTGATAAAGTTGCAATATTAGCCCCAGGAAATGAGCCTGTCATAGATATTGCGATAGAATCACCTTTTTCTAAACCAATCTCTTCAAATAACAGGACCATAAAAGCTGCAAAATTGGAATTTGTTGTAATAATCTTTGAATTTAAAATATTTTCTATGTTTTCATTATTTAATACAGTTGTTATTCTAGATTGTTCTAATCCTATTAATCCAGTTTGATAATAATCTTCTTCAACAATTCTTAAATCAGCTATATCCTTTATAGATTCTATACAGCTACTCATAAATTGCGTTGAATCATATCTTAAATTAACATTATCATATTCTTTGTATGTCAATGAATTTGAAACAACAACTACAAAACATATGTTTATAAATGCTATTACAAATAATGTCCTTGTTTTTTGTATTTGTGGTCTAAACATAATTATATACTATACATAAAAATCAACATTAATATAAAATGAACTATACTTGACTCTATAATTATAACTGATACAGTTCTTATAACTCCTTGCTTGTCCATCCAAGAGGCAACCAATCCTGGGATAATAAATCCAATATACTCCAAATAAATAAACTCTCTAAAATACAGACCAATTAAAAAAGCAACCAAAAGAGATAAAATTACTCTCCTTCGACCATAAATAAGTAGATATTTAGATAAAAAAGATATAAATCCATACGTTAAAATTGAAATGAAAAATGTTATAAATACTGAATTCAAATCCTGAAGATGTAAAGCAAAATAACCAGGCACAATAACTCCTCCACCCATAACACCTAACGATTCACTAAATAATAGGCCTATTAACATACCTATACCAATAGCTAAATAAACATATTGATCATATGGCAAAATAAAACCATTTATTTGCAATAAATCTAACATTCTTTATTATTTTCAAGCTGTTTTAAAAACACCTCGCCCCAACCAACCATATTACCTATACCTAAAATTGTATGATTTTCTAGATTAACTATATAATCAATTATATCATTTTGAGTTGTTTTCATTGGAAATACCTTTACATTGATACTAGGTATATCTATATCTAAATTATCAACTCTTATTATAAGTAAATTTGGTTTGATTTTATTGGTAACCAAATCAATTAATTGATTAGTTCTATATCTTCTATCATCACGAGTATTTAAGAATACACAAATATTATTATTAAATTTATTTTTTATTAAACTCCATACCTTAAAAGTTGAGTCAGGATCATTAGCAGCAAATGCACTAACAAATTGATTTTTATTTTTAATATTCCAAATTAAAAGTGCTCCTGGGTCTGGTACTACTTTCAACATCTCTTTAAGAGCTTTATTTTTACTAACACCCAATTCTTGACATACTTTCAAAGCTAAGCTTATATTTTCAGGGTGCTCTATATAATGGAAATTTTCAATATAATCAGAATCAACATCTTTCTTATCTGTTTTAATAATTTGAGTATTCCTTTTATTAGATACACCTTTAAAAATATTATAATACTTATCTTCTGAAGTTATTAATTTTGAATTATAAGGTATTGTATTAGATAATGATGATGCAATATCTTTATTAGTTATTCCCATTTCATCTATATGATCTTTACGTACATTAGTTATAACACTAAGAGTCGATCTTACAATTCGATGTTCTGAAATCCATTGATACTGTGGGTTAACAGCCATGCATTCCAAAACCATCACATCAGGAGATTGCTTAGAAAAGTATCTCATTAATTTAATCTGCTCTCCAATGCTTGCTGATCGCAACCTATGTAAATTAATATCTATTCCATTTTCATTAATAATTCTTGGTACAGTACCAGTTGTTTTTGCTAATATTTTCATACCACTATTCCGTAACCCTGCCGCAATTAATCTTACAACACTAGATTTACCCCTAGTACCATTAACATGTATTCTAATTGGAATTTTATAAATTGACTTTAAATGAAATTGCATTTCAATTGAACCAATAATAATTAAAATAAAAATAATTATTAATAAAGAATTAATTGATATTAACGAGATATCCATATTTCAATTACTATTTATCTGCCTTTGTCGTTCAAAAAGTATAGCACTAGTTGCAGCAGTTACATTTAATGAATTAACCTCACCATTCATATCTATTGTTGCCAAAAAGTCACAAGATTCTTTTATCAATTTCCTTATTCCTTTCCCTTCACTTCCAATAACAATTCCAATCTTACCATTATAATTCATTTCATACCATTGTTTTGCATCAATGCTATTCTCTAAGCCAGTAATCCAAAAGCCATTTGATTTCAAATAATCAATAGAAGATTTAAGATTTGTCTCAATACAGACATTAAGATGAATAAAAGCACCTTGGCTTACTTGCAAAACCGTATCAGTTAAATGAATACTATTGTGTTTAGGCAAAATAATACCATCGACTCCAGCGCATTCACAAGTTCTCAATATCTGTCCTAAATTCTGAGGATCAGTAATTTGATCTGCAATGATAATACATGTATTATCTTTAGAAATATCTAAATCATATAAATCAGAATATAAATCCCCTTCAAACTCAATATAGATTCCTTGAGAATGCTTATAATTAATTTGCTTATCAAATGTATAATGATCTAAAAAATCAATATGAATATTTTGTGAATCAATTAAATTTAATATTTCTTTATTGTGATTTATTTTTGAATTTTTATCAATACATATTTTTTTTATAAAATAATCAGAATTATATGTAAGTAAATGGAAACAATTGTTTAAACCATATACTCTATATATTTTATTATTGTTTTTCATCTAAGATTAGCTTTAACTCTTTAGTATTAATATCTTCAGAAATAGAACTCTCAATATTAAAAATTAAATCAGAATACATATTTGGATCATATTGCTTTAAAATGGCACTAGGATATACTCTTTTTATTTTATTATTTTTTCCAATTAAAAATGACATTGGAATTGAATATACGCCACCATAATCAATAATAATTTTTTGCATTTGAGTTTGACTTCCAAACAGAACAGGATAGTCAATTTGATAAGCTTTTAAAAAATTATTTAATTGGGTTTCTGTATCAGAAATACTAATACCTAATATTTCAAATTTATCTCGAGGATATTTTTTATATAATTCATTGAAATCAGGGATTTCCATTCTACATGGACCACACCATGTTGCCCAAAAATTTATCAAAACCACTTTATCCTTCATTTCTGATAAAACATATACACTATCAGCATTTACTGAACTCAAATTAAAGTCGCTAGCTAGATCAATACTATTAGTTACTTCTTTTAATTTATTTAACAAACTATCAGGGATATCCTCATTCATTAAAAATGAAGAGAAAATAAAGGGTAAAATAAATATATATTTATTTATTAGTTTTTTCATAAGCCTCAGTTAAAAATTTGACAAAATTATCTTTACTAGGGTCCATTCCTGGAAAAGTAGATAAAACCTTATCATCTTTACTTAAAATAACATAAAATGGCAAAGCAGCCGTGCCAAATCTATTTATTTCTAATTCTCTATTTTTTTTATGCAAATCTTCTCTACCATCAGTATATAATTTTGCAAGAATAAAATTATTAAAAAGGTTTTTAACCTCGTTCTGCTCAAAAATATTAATTTCCATCCATCTACAATTAGTACAGGTGTAGCCTGTAAAATCGATAAAAACTGGTTTATTTTCTTTTTGTGCAACTAATAAAGCTTCATCTAAATTATCAATCCAATACTCTTCAGAAGGAGGAGGTAAATAAGATTCAATTAAACCATGAACCTTTTTACCCTCTGGTAGACCAGTTGCTAGATATATAGAAAAAAATAAAAACAAACAACTTGATAAAACACGATTAATACTTAATTTACTAGTAGAAGAATCTAGAGGCATCCTTAAATATCCAAATAAATAAATACTAATTAATAAAAATAATATGCACCAAATTAATAAAACAAAAAATCTATCAAATAATCCCCAATTCCATACAAGATCTGCATTACTAATAAACTTAAATGCTGCTGCTAATTCTAAAAAACCCATTACAACTTTTACTGAATTAAGCCAACCCCCACTTTGAGGAAGTTTAGATAAATATTGAGGAAATAAAGCTAAAAAGAAAAATGGAAAAGCAAATGCGCATGAAAAACTTAACATTCCAATAATTGGCCAAAAATACTCCCCCTGACTAGCGGTAGCTAGTAGAGCTCCAACAAAAGCAACAGTGCAAGTAAAAGAGGTTAAAGTAAATGTTAAAGACATAAATAATATACCAACACTACCACCTCTATTTTCCTGACTTAAACTAAATTGTCTTAATATAGATGGCACTTCAATTTCATAATAACCAAAAAGACTAAATGCCAAATAAATAAACAATAAGCCAATAAATATATTAATCCATGGATTAGCTGCTAAGTCTCCAGCGCCAGATGCTCCAATTGTAAATGATAAAATTAATCCAAGAGAGGTGAAAATAGTTATTATTCCAAAAGCATATAATGAAGCTGAAAACAAAGGATTAGAATTTCCTTTTTCACCCTCTTTAGTGAAATATGAAACAGTTATAGGAATCATAGGAAATACACACGGTGTAAGTAAAGCTAAAAAACCCATACCAAATGAAAAAATTACAAAAGAAAATAAACCTTTATCAATCTCATTATTTAATTGATTTGATGATTGATTTTCATATAAATCTCTATAACCTAATAATTCATTGGAATAATCTGATCTTTTATCACCAACTGTAATTTCAAAAGAGAAATCAAACTCATCCCATCTAGGTATACATTTTGTTGCATCACAAACATATGATACAAATGTACCTTTAGCATTGTATATACCAGGGCTCAAGTTTTCACTTAATTTTAAATCTTGTTTAAATTTAAATGCACCTTTGTGATAATAAATATCTTGCTTAAAATTTTCATCATATTTTTTACTAGGCTTTGGCTCATTTAAAATACCAATTTGAGAAAATAGCGAACTATCTAATAATTCTACAAAAGTTGGGCTGAGACTTCCATCAGGATGAGATGAATATACATGATATCCCTTATCAATATTAACACTAAAATCTAAGTATAAATTTTCACCTGCATGATAAATCAATCTATCTTTTGAAATAGAAAATTTAAAAGCATTTTGAATAGCCTCTAAACTTTCAGAAAATGAAAAAGAAAATAAAAATAATATTATACAAAATAAATTAATCATTTAAATTATTCGTCACTATCATTCAAATTAACAACTCTAATTGATTTAATTGTTACAGGTATAAATGGGCGATGTTTATTTCTTAATCGTTTTTTTATTAAATCTTTATAAATATCAGCAGTTGTTGATTTTGGAACCTTTACAAAATATTTCTTACCACCAAGCATATATTCAATCCAATTTTGATCAGATTGATTATCAGGTATTTCAATTTTAAAACTTTTAATCATTTGTTTTGCTTCGGATGGGATTTTAGTAATGATGTCTAGGACGTTATCTCCATCAATCAAATTTCCAAATACTGTATACTTATTATCTAAATGATAAGCTTCATCTGTGCAAATAAAAAATTGACTTCCGGCAGAATTAACATCTCTTGATCTAGCCATTGATAAGATCCCTCTACTATGCTTAATATCGTTAAACTCTTGGTCAACTGTCCACCCAGGGTTTCCAGTTCCATCATTTTCAGGAATGCCATCTCTTGATAATATATCACCACCCTGGATCATAAACCCAGGTATAACTCTATGAAAAATAGTTCCATCATAAAAACCACTATTAGCTAATTTCTTAAAATTCAAACAATGATTAGGAGCTCTATCAGGATATAATTCTAATTTCATAGTACCATGACTTGTATTGATAATAGCTATATCTGAAGAAGTTACAGGCATAGGTCTAAAATTTCTAGCTTCTAATTTAATTTGATCAATCTGTTCTTTTATAAGCTCTTTTGGTCTTGGAGGAATAAGATTTCCCATATTCTTTGATGGAAATTTAACAGCATCTTCAAATATATTAAACTTTTTAATAGTTTTTTTATTTTCATTTTCAGATATTGATTCTATTTCACTTGCTACTGTAAAAGATAATAATACATAAATTAACCAAATCATTTTCCTGTACTCCCTGGTTTTGTTAAAGGAATTTTCTTCAACCAATCTGGAATTTTTTCAAAATCCCAACTTTGTGTTGGTATACTTAATAATGATATAAAAGGAAAATTAAAATCTAAGCTACTTTCACTCCTATCTACTATAGAAACAACTCCTTTAATATTTGCATCGTATTTCGAAATTAAGTTTATTAATTCAACTATTGATCCTCCCGTTGTGACTATATCTTCTACAATTAATATACTTGATCCTTTGTCAATCTTGAAACCTCTTTTAAATTTCATTTTTCCATCAACTCTTTCACTAAATATGTGCTTGCAATTTAAATGCTTGCCCACACCACCTGATAATAAAATTCCTCCAATCGCTGCGCTTACAACTAAATCAATATTCTGATCTTTATATTTATCTGCCATAGTTAAACATATTTTATCCAAAGCAATCGGATTTTCTAATAATCTAAATTTTTCTATGTATGTATCACTATGTCTTCCAGAAGTCAATTTGAAATGACCTTTCATTATTGCCCCTGTCCACTCAAGTAAGTCCATTATTTCTTTGCTATTCATAAAATTTTCCTAATTTCACTAGTATAGTTTTCTACTGCTTCTCTTATATTATCAATAGTTCCATTTTTAAACTGTAAAATTCCTCTAGATACATTAATTAATGATAAATAATTTTTTTCACCAGTTAGTATAGATTTCTTTAAATTTCCACCTTGAAATCCAATTCCAGGCATTAACCAAGGTAAATTTCTAGAAACTTTATCAATATCAATTAAATGCTCTTCATTAGTAGCTCCAACTACTATACCTACATTATTTTTAACATTCATTTTATTAGATAGCTCAACAACTAGTTTATATAACGCACTATCTTTTATTAATTGTTTTTGGAAATCAGATGATCCTTCATTAGAAGTTAAAGCTAAAATAAAAACACCTTTATCTTTATCGAATTCTACAAAGGGTTTAATTGAATCTTTACCCATATATGGAGTAACTGTCACACTATCAAAATTGAATTGTTCAAAAATTGCTTCCGCATAATATTTTGAAGAATTACCTATATCTCCCCTTTTTGCATCTGCTATTGTAATGGCTTTATTACCAATATATGATTGAAGATTCTCTAGTAAAAAAAAACCTTTGGATCCATGTCTTTCATAAAAAGCAAAATTAAATTTATAAACCGGACATATTTCTATAGTAGCATCAATAATATCCTCAATGTATTTACCCATATAATCTAAGGATGTATTCTTTAAATTTCGATTATCAACATCTAATCCAAGGCATAATCGATTATTTTTAAAAATACAGTGATTTTTCAATAATTTATTAAAAGACATATTTATTATGGTATTTGTTTTAGTAATTTACTATTATATAAATTTACAATGTAATTTTGATACAATATGAAACAATTATCACTAAATATAATAGATGATTCTATTGTTGAAACAGTAGCTTCTTCTTCATTCAATTATAAGATTGAAATAATAAAAAGTATTGGTAAAGCAGATGCAAACCAAGTAATTGATATCTCTAAAGATTTGGCTGATAAATATGGTAACCATTTATTAATATCAGAAAAAAATATACTTAAATATTTCAACAACGAAACTCTCCCTTTTGTCGCGAGGTATAAAAATAAAATTATTGGATATATTATAGGTGTTCCTCTAGAATATTTCAATCAAGAAAGTTGGTGCAGATATGATGTCAATTTAAATAAAAACAATACAATTTACACCTATGCTTTTATAATAAATAAAAAATTCAGAAAAAAAGGAGGATTTGCTAAAACATTAAAGTTGATTTATTTAAATTGGGCAAAAAAGAAAGGATATAAATATGTTAGTGGCCATGTAACACAAGGCCTATCAAGTCAATTTTCTAAGGATACTGAAATTATAAAAATATTTCCTAATTGGTATGGACAAAAACTACCATATGAATATTATAGACGATTACTTTAATTGTTGAAAATTAAATTTATACATTTAAAAAAATTTATTTAAAGAATATTTATTAAAATCAATAATAAGTTAATTTGAAAGTATAACCTCAACTATTCTTACAAGGTCAACAATATTTATTATAGAATCATTATAAAAATCTGCAGCACATTGCTGTTCATCACTTAAGGTGCCTCCAAGAATAAAGTCAATAATAGCAATTAAATCAAGCACATCTATAGAATCATCTTCAATAACATCGCCTGTTCCACAGCTATCACAAGATTCATTCCATAGCTGTTCAAATAGATATATTTCATTGTCTTCGCAAGGGAAATTAATATTAGGTTCATATGTATCAGAATCATAGCATACATTTTCAATACAATCACCACAATCATCAATTTCAGAATCACCTCCACAAAAACCAGCGCAATCTAATTCAGAATCACCATTACAAACACCTGCACAATCTTCTGTAGCATCACCATCGCAAGTTCCAACGCAATCTAATTCAGAATCACCATTACAAACACCTGCACAATCTTCTATAGCATGACCATCGCAAGTTCCAGCGCAATCTAATTCAGAATCACCATTACAAACACCTGCACAATCTTCTGTAGCATCACCATCGCAAGTTCCAGCGCAATCTAATTCAGAATCACCATTACAAACACCTGCACAATCTTCTGTAG
>CAJWAW010000027.1 GCA_913020255.1 uncultured Fidelibacterota bacterium
GATAATACTAGTGGCCTTTTTAGTTCTTATATTGGTGAAAACTCAAATTATTTAGAAATGAAAGCCAAAAGTGCTATCATGATTGACTTTGATAGAGATAACGATTTGGATTTGTATTATGGTTATGCTAAATCTTATTTTTTTGAAAATGAAAATGGTTTTTTTACTGAAATGACTGATGCTTATAACATTGAGGACTCTGGTAGTACAGGTTTAGTATCAGGAGATATGGATAATAATGGGTTCCCGGATATTTTAAAATGGAGATTTACTCCATCTACAAGCACTAGTCTTGAAGATACATATAATACAGAATTTGATAATTCACCACATTTGATTGTTATGAATCAAGGAAATCATATTTATGAAACTAAGGAATATTTGCCATCATATCTTGTACCATTTATTCATAGTCAAGGATTTATTGATGCAGATTTAGATGGAGATTTAGATGTGGTTATTATTGAAGATAAATTTTTCAATCAGTTTCATTTATTTTTAAATGATGGATTCAATAATCAAGGTGAACCAATTTTAAGAAATGCATTTATTCAATCTAGGTTAGATACTAGTTCATCACGTACTTTAGCTATTATTGATTATGATAATGATGGAGATCAAGATGTATATATACCTAGAAAATTTGGAATTAATTGGATGTTTGAAAATCAGACTTTAATACAGAATGGAAATCAAATTATACATAATCCAAATCCAAATCCATTTTTTATTGAAGTAGCATTAGATAAAGGTATTGATGATTTGAATGCCAGTCCATCTGGTAGTACAGGATATGGTGCAGCTTGGGGTGATTTTAATAACGATGATCATTTTGATTTATATCTTTCAAATTGGGGAGACAATATATTATTTAAAAATAATGCAGGTCAGGCATTCTCAAATTTAAGTATGGAGGTGTCTTTAGAGTCTGATTCATTGAGTAATGGTTCTGCTTGGGGAGATTTTAACAATGATGGTTATATTGATATTTGGGCTGCAAATATTAAAAATGAAGATGATTTATACCTTAATTCTGAATCAGGAGTTTGGGATGAGACTTATACACCATTTTTCCAGTCCGCTACTCAAGATGTGGTTCCTGCAGACTATAATAATGATGGTTGGCTAGATGTATTTGCTCCTGGTTTGCAAATGATTGGTGGTGATAATGGTCCGAAATATACAAGTTTATTATATCAAAATATTTCTCCTGACTCATTAAGTTTAGTGAATCATTGGCTTAAATTGGATTTAGAAGGTTCCATAATTGGGCTACCTAATTCAGGATGGTCTCCCTATTCTAATCGTTCTGCAATTGGCGCGAGGGTTATTGTGCATTTGCCTGATAAAAATATCTCGCGTGAAATTATTGCAGGTAAAGGTCATGGAAGTATGGATCCTTTGCAGCTTCATTTTGGATTAGGGCAATTTAATGCTATTGATAGTATAACAGTAAAATGGCCTAGTGTAGACGTTACTACAAATCAACCTAAAATCATTGTTTATCCAGGGCCAATACAGGCTGATACAAGATATACTATTTTTGAAAATATTTCTCATCCTTTTTCTAGAAGTAAAGGCGACACTAATGATGATTCAATTGTTAATATATTAGATGTTTTATTATCAATTAATTATTTTTTTGATAACACATTATTTGATGATGAGCAACTATGGTCATCTGATATGAATGCAGATAATGCATTAGATATTACGGATATTGTTTTTCTAGTGAATTTTATTTTTGTACATTAATATGTCATGCAAAAATATAGGCTTATATCTTTTATTGCAATTCATATCTTAATTTTAGTACATGTTTTATGGTTAAAAAATACGGTTGTAGGAAGTTTTGATTTTCAGGAATTTTTTGATCGCTTTATTGGGGCAGGGGTATTAAATGCTGGTTCAATAATGGTTATTTTTGCTTTTTTCAGCACCTTAATTTTTGGTCGTTTTTTTTGTGGGTGGCTATGTCATTTTGGTGCAGTGCAGGAATTAGCTTGGTGGGTTTTTGATAAATTTGGGATTAAACCAAAAACTATTAATTCTCGCCTAATTACTTTTTTACCTCTGTTTATATTATTCAATTTTTATATTATTCCAAATATTTCAAAAGCAATAAGTCCAAGTTCAAATTGGCAATTATCTTTAAATTTATCTTACCCTGAAGTCTGGGCTTTTCTTCCAGGGGTAGTTATTGGCAGTTTAACATTTATAGTTGATGGATTTTTAATTGTATATTTTTTAGGTAGAAAAGGGTTTTGTAGATTTGTATGTCCTTGGGGAGCATTTTTAAAATTACCTACTTCCCTATCAACTTTTAAGGTTAGAAAAACAGGAGATTGTACTAATTGTAATATGTGTACATCAGGATGTCCAATTGGAATTGATGTAAGTAGTGAAGTTAATAATTTTGATAAAGTTATTAATTCAAATTGCACTTCATGCATGATTTGTATTGACGACTGTCCTGAGAATGCATTGAGTTATAAATTTAAAAATCCAATAAATGATTATGATAATATTAGTATAATTGATTTTGCATTCAAGAAGACTAGTTATTTGCATAACTCAATTAAAGAAAAATTTATTTCATTGAGAGATCAGGATTTAATTATGATTCCTTTTTGTTTATTATTTGGATTATTATTAGATGGACTATTTAATATAGGGCACATGTTATCTTTTGGTTTTGCCTCAATTATAACTTTATTAATTTTTAATCATAATATTTCACTTTTAATAAGAAGAAATCTTCTTATTTTTGCTGTCTCTTTAATGTGTTTTAATGGGTTTTTAAAATATTCTCAATATATGGCAATTTATCATTTTGAAAATCAGAATTTTAACAAAGCAATTCCATATTTTGAAGATATAGTATATTATTATCCTGTTGAGATAGGTAAGTATCATGCTTATCTGGGAGTTTGTTATCTTGAGTTAGAAAATTTTGAGACTAGTTTAGAACACTATAAAATTGCAAAAGATATTATTCCAGGCAATTCTAATATTATACAATTAGGAGAGTTATTAAATCGGAGAATTCGTTGATTGTTATTATAGATAATTACGATTCTTTTACATATAACTTATTTCAGTATGTAGGGCAATTTTATAATGATATTGTAGTGTTAAAAAATGATGATTCTAAGATTGATAGTTTAGATGAAAAAAAAATTAAAGCTATTATATTTTCTCCTGGTCCAGGCAGACCAAGTGATGCAGGAAAAATGCCAAATCTCATTAAATTACATGCTTCTACTATACCAATGTTAGGAATTTGTTTGGGTCATCAGGCGATTATAGAGAATTTTGGTGGAGCAATTAAAAATGCAGATAAAGTATGCCATGGAAAGGTGCATTTAATCAAGCACTACTCCAACTCTAAAATATTTAAAAATATTGATTCAATATTCCAGGCTACAAGGTATCATTCTTTAGTAGCTTCTTTTGATGAATTTCCAGATTGTTTAGAGATTATTGCCAAAACTGAATCAGACAATGAGATTATGGCTATTCAGCATAAAAATAAATTAATTTTTGGTCTTCAATTTCATCCTGAATCTATTGAAACAGATTTTGGATTAAAAATGATAGAAAATTTTATTAATGAAGTTATCTAAAACAGGCTATTCACATATCTCTTTGCCAGGGGATAAATCTATTGCGCATAGAGCTCTTATATTAGCTTCATTTGCAAAAGGGAAGCATCAAATTGATAATTTTCCTATTAATGAAGATGTATTAAGTACATTGAAAATTTTTCATAATTATGGCTTAAAATACAAATTTATAGATGATAAAATTATGATCGATTCATCTAATTTGTTATTCAAAGATTCTATTATAGATTGTAATGAATCAGGGACAACCGCTCGTCTTTTGATTGGTTATTTTTCTGGATTAAATACAAATGTAAAAATTCAAGGAAGCTCTACATTGCTGCAACGTCCAATGAAAAGAATTGTACAGCCTCTTAAAAATTGTGGAGTTAATATTGTGTCTAATAATTATCAATTGCCTCTTAAAATAAATAAAGGGACTGATTTAAAATCAATTGATTACAATTTAGATATTCCAAGTGCACAGGTTAAGTCCGGATTGATTTTATATGCTATGTCTATTAATGGAAAGAGTACTTTAAGAGGTCAGATTCATACTAGAGATCATTTAGAAAATTTATTAATTAGCTTAGGATATCCTATTCATGTAAACGAAGATAAAATTGAAATTAATGGTGGCGCTAAAATTAATAAAAATATAGATATGAAAATACCCGGTGATTTTTCAAGTGCATCTTTTATTATTTGTATAGCTCTATTAAAAAGGGGTTGCAGTATTAAAATAAATGATGTCGGAATAAATAAGTATCGAATTGGTTTTTTAGAAGCTGCAATTCAAATGGGCGCTAAGATTAATATTTCAAACAAGCAGATAATGTATGGAGAGCCTATTGCAGATATTTCTATTGATTATTCAGATAATTTAAGAGGTATTGTAATCGATAAAATAAGTACAGTAAGAATGATAGATGAGATTCCGATATTGTCAGTTTTAGCATGTTATGCAGAAGGAGAAACAGTTATTCATGGTATTGCAGAGCTAAAAGTAAAAGAATCTAATAGAGTAAAATCTATCATAGATAATATTCAGGTTATGGGTGGCTATGCAAAGCTTGAAGATGATTCTTTGGTAATTAAAGGAAAAAAAAGATTGTATAATACAACAATAAAGAGCTTTGATGATCATCGGATTTTTATGTCATTTTATATTGCAAATCGTCTTATAAGCGAAAAAGTATATTATGATATGAATGATACTTCATATAATAAATCTTTCCCTAATTTTATATCGATGGTAGAAGGAATTTTTGCATGAGAAATTTTTATTTAATTGGCAAAAATATAGAGAATAGTTTAAGTCCTTTAATTCATAATTATGTATTTGAAAAGCTAAATCTAAATGCAAATTATCAATTAATGGAAATAGCAGATTCAGCTAAAATCTATCAATTATTAAAAAATTATAAAAAAAATAATATTCATGGTTTAAATATTACTAACCCATATAAAATGAGTGTATTCCCTTATATGCATAAAGTAACTGATGAGTGTAGTCAAATTAATGCAGTGAATTGTATTGAATTTAAGGATCAGTGTATTTTGGGTCATAATACAGATTGGTTTGGTTTTTTTAAAATGCTACAATTCAATAATATTGATTTGTTAGATAAAAAAATTAAGGTTATTGGTTTAGGGGGTGCTCATCGTGCAGTTATTTATGCGATTAGTTTAATGGGTTGTTCAGAAATTGAGTTATATGATAGGGATAATGTGCAATATATATTAGATAATGATCTCGAATCAGAATCTGTTGTTATCAATTGCAGTCCAAATCATTTTATAAATAATGAAAGTCAATTTATAGATTATTTTATATCAAGAAAAAATATATGGATAGACCTTTTGTACACAAAGTTATCCACAAAAAATCAAAATTTAATCAATCTAAATCATCAAAAATTATATATTGATGGTTTAGATATGCTTATTTACCAAGCTTTGGCTTCGATTAATATTTGGTTTAGTAAAAATATATTTAAAAATGTAGATTTATATGATTTAAAATCAACTTTAAAAAGGGATTAAATGTTAACTAAAATAAAATTTTTAACTGCAGGTGAATCACATGGTAAAGCATTGGTTGGAATTATTCAGGGTATACCAGCAGGTTTAGAAATTACAAAAGAGTATATTAATCAGCAATTATCTAGAAGACAACTTGGTTATGGTAGAGGTGGACGTATGAAAATTGAAAAGGATCAAGTCAAGATTATATCTGGAGTAAGGCATGGAAAAACTTTAGGCTCTCCAATTGCTATTATGATTGATAATAAAGATTATCAAAATTGGGTTGATAAAATGGGAGTTGAGCCTACAGAAGAAAATATTAGAAAAATTACTTTACCTAGGCCTGGTCATGCTGATTTAGCTGGTATCAAAAAATTTGATTTTGATGATATTAGAAATGTAATTGAAAGGTCCTCAGCTAGAGAAACTGCTATGAGAGTTGCCTTGGGTGCTATATGTAAAAAATTTTTAGCTGAGGCTAATATTTCTATTCAAAGTAGAGTTTTAAGTATTGGTTCAGTAGTTGATAATACTAAGTTGAATAAGTCTGATTATTCTAACTTAAATAATCAAGTAGATCAATCAAAATTTAGATGTTATAACTTATCTATTGAAGATGATATGGTTCGTGTAATAGACGAATGTAAATTAAACGGTGATACAATAGGCGGAGCTATGGAGGTAGTTGCTTTAGGTCTGCCTTATGGTTTAGGTAGTTATATTCAATGGGATAAAAAATTAAATGCTATAATCGCATCATTAATGCTATCTATTAATGCTTTTAAATCTCTAACTATTGGTTCTGTGGGTAATGTTTTAGGGAGTGAATATCATGATGAAATTTCATGGGATAAAGACTCATACTCAAGAGATTCTAATAGCGCTGGTGGTATTGAAGGTGGAATGAGTAATGCAAACCCTTTGGTTTTAAATATGTCAATGAAACCTATTCCTACACTTAGTCGCTCATTAAAATCAGTTGATATTAATACTAAAGCAACAGAATCTGCACATAAAGAACGTTCTGATACATGCGCAGTTCCAGCAGCTTCTATTATTGCTGAGCATATGCTTTCTTTTGCGATTGCAGATACTATGTTAGATAAATTTGGTGGTGATTCAATTAAACAATTTAAGGCTCATCTTAAAGCAAGCGCTCAATATTAAATTATGAATAAAAAAGTTTTTTTAATTGGTATGATGGGAGCTGGCAAAACATCAATTGGTTTAGAATTATCTAAGATTGTTGGAATGTCATTTTTAGATGTTGATAATTTAATTGGTTCTGATAATTATATTTTAAAAAATGGGATTGAAGAGTTTAGAAATATAGAAGAAAAAGAACTTTTAAAAATTGATAGCCTTAATAAAGATTTAATTATTTCTGTAGGTGGTGGAGCTATTTTAAGTTCTTTAAATAAGGAAATTATGAAAAAGAATTACTGTATATATCTAGAAGCTTCAATGCATATATTGCTAGATAGAGTAAGTAATCAAGATGTCTTTCGCCCATTGATTCAGTCCCAGAGAAATGGTCACATCAATATAGATGTATTTACAGAGTTATTTAATGATAGAGCACAAATATATCATGATATTGCTGATTTAGTTATTAATACTAATAATCAAACTATAGTTGATAGTGCTCAGATTATAAAAGAAAAATTAATTAAAAATGAAATTATCAATTAATTCAAATCATATCTCTTATGATATTGTTATTCAAAAATCAATATCACAGAATCTTGCATCTTATATAAGTGATTTTAACCAAGGTCAAAAATTTATTTTATGTTTCCCCTCTAACTTATCTTTATATGTTCCCGACATTATATCTGATTTTAAAAATCATAATTATGATATTGAGCAGTTAGAGATTAATGATGGAGAGAAATTTAAATCTCTTGATTACATTCAACATTTAGCACACTCTTTAATGGATTTAAATTGTAAGCGTGATACAGTGTTAGTGGCTCTTGGCGGAGGAACAGTTGGAGATATCGTAGGATTCTTAAGTTCTATATTTATGAGAGGGATTAAATATATAAATGTACCAACCACATTGCTTGCTATGGTAGATTCATCTATTGGCGGTAAAACAGGAGTGAATTATAAAGGGGTAAAAAATGTATTGGGAGCTTTCCATCAGCCTCAATTAGTATGTATTGATCCCCTTTTTTTAAAATCTCTTGATGAGAAGCAGGTGCATAGCGGTATTGGTGAAATAATTAAGTATGGTTTAATTTCAGACTCAAAAATATTAGATAATTTAATTAAGAATTATAGCTGTATAGTACAAGTTAAAGATATAGATTTAATTAGTAATATAATTTATCAAAGCTGTTTAGTTAAAAAGATTTTTATTGAAAAAGATGTACTAGATGAAGGTTATAGAAATATTTTAAATTTTGGCCATACTTTAGGTCATATTATAGAAAGCAAGTATCAATTTCAAAATATTACTCATGGTGAATCGATTATTAATGGTATGCTTTTAAGTTTAAAACTCTCTCTTTATAAAGAGATAATCTCAGATAAAAATTATAGTTTTATTATGGATATTTTTAATCAACTAAAAATTAAAAATAATTATAAATTAGAAAAATCTGATGTAGAAAAAATTAATTTTGATAAAAAAACAACTAATAATAGTATTAGATTTATATTGTTAGAGAACATTGGGTGTCCAATGATATGTGATGATATTTCAATAAAGGATATTTTAAAAATAATTTAGATATGAAGATTTTAATATTACATGGACCTAATCTTAATTTGTTAGGGCAAAGAGAGACAATGATTTATGGATCTAAGACCCAAAATGAATTATTTGATTATATAAAAACTCATTTTCCTGAAATAGATTTTTCTTTTTTTCAATCTAATCACGAAGGAAAAATTATAGATAAAATTCATGAATCATTTATGTTTAATGCTTTAATTATTAATCCAGGAGCTTTTGCTCATTATTCATATGCAATTAGAGATGCTATTGCTGCAATTAATTTACCTAGTATTGAAGTCCATTTATCTGATATCTTTAATAGAGAGGACTTTAGAAAGAATTTGGTAATGTCTGATGTTTGTAAAGCAACTATTTCAGGTAAAGGTATAGATGGTTATATAGAAGCAGTTAATAAAATAAAGGATATCTTATGAAACAAAAGTATTATATAGATTCACATAAAGGTGCTACCTTCATTTATATTTTATCTTTGATGTATATATATCAAAATACATTCAATATTAATCTGTATATATATTTGGCTTTACATGGTTCATATGGGATACTATGGATTTTAAAAAGTAAACTTTTTCCAGATAAACAATGGGAATCAAAATGCTCTATATGGTATGGATTATTAATTTGGTTTGGATTATCATTATATTGGATAGCTCCTTATTTAATAATTACGCAGAATATTCAACCACCCAATTGGTATATTGCTATGTGTATATCTATGTATATATTTGGAGTCTTTTTTCATTTCACATCTGATATGCAAAAATTTGTTCAATTAAAATATCATCCAAATAATCTAATTACAGATGTAATGTTTAGCAGAATTAGAAATATTAATTATTTAGGTGAGTTATTAATTTATTTAGGATTTAGTTTGTTGG
>CAJWAW010000028.1 GCA_913020255.1 uncultured Fidelibacterota bacterium
CCTGATAATTATGGTTACTATATTTATGACTCTGGTGACACAAATTATTCTTTAGTTCCAAGTTATGACTGGATTGATATTGAAGATGTAGGAAATCCTCTTAATACAGTAAATGATGATGATGGAAATAACCAAGATGACTCTCAAGTTATCAATTTACCATTTACATTTAAGTTCTATGGTGAAGAATATCAACAAATAACAGTATGTTCAAATGGATGGATTTCATTTGGTAGTAGCGATTTGGAATCATTTAGAAATGATCATCTTCCAGGTCCTGGAGGCCCATCTCCTATGTTAGCAGTATTTTGGGATGATTTAACCGCTGACTCTGGTGGAGCTGTTTATGGATACTACGATGAGTTACTACATGTTTACATCGTTCAGTGGAATAATGTTAAAACATATGAAGATAATTCTAATGAAAGTTTTCAAGCTATACTTTTTGATCCAGCATTTTATAGTACACCAACTGGAGATGGAGAAATATTATTACAATATGAAGATTTTAATAATACATCTAATGGAAGTTATGGAGGTGGAACCCCACTACATGGTGGCTACTGCAGTGTTGGA
Organism: uncultured Fidelibacterota bacterium; assembly: GCA_913020255.1. Next base: position 577 of record CAJWAW010000028.1, read on the forward strand.
ATAGAAGACCATTGGGGAACTACTGGATTAGAATATACATTTAACAATACTTATCCAAGAGCTGCAAGAACATTAAGTGATGATTCAGCTTTATTCATTAGTACAAGAAAAACAGGTGCTGTTTGGAACCTTGCACAAGCTGAATTAGAATTATCTAATACAGACATTAATTATGAAATAAATGATGATGAGATTTTAACAGAAAATATTACGTTATCAAATATTGGGGAAGAAGAATCTATATTATCATACACAATATCTACTTCTCCTCTGATTTATTCAGCAGGGAATGATGATTATGGAAATCATTGGATAGATAGTGATTTAAATACAGATAATAACTATGATTGGATAGATATCAGTCAATCAAATCAAGTTCAATTTGAAAATAATGATGATGGAATTTATACAGATATTGGCTTTGATTTTAAATTTTATGGAAATTCATATAGTCAATTATTAATTAATCCAAATGGGTGGGTTGGATTTGGTGAAAATGATAATGAGTGGAGCAATGAAACATTACCTAATGATGAAGGTCCTCAGAATGCAATATTTGCTTTTTGGGATGATTTAAATCCTGAAAATGATGGAAACAGCTGCAGTAATGAAGGACAAGGTAATGTCTATTATGAAAATCTGGATGATAAATTAATTGTTTGGTTTAATAATGTTGTAAGGTGTGGAAGTAATCCTGATTACGCAGGTACATTTGATTTTCAAATTGTACTTCATCAAAATCAAAAAATAGATATTAACTATAGAAGTATGGAAGGGTATACTTCAAGTGCAACAATTGGAATTCAAAACAGTAATGGAAATGATGCTATTCAAATTGTTTATAATGATGATTATGCGCATGATGAATTAACATTAACATTTAAACCTATGAATGAATGGATTACTCCAATATTTGATGCAAACTCACTGAACTTTGGAGAACAAATAACATATGATGTTGAAGTTGATGGGAGTTTAGTGACAGATGAAAATGATATATCTTATATTATTATCAATTCTAACAGTTCTGATCCTTTATCTGTAATACCGATTACAATTACATTTATAGATAATAGCGTTGTCGGAGATATAAATGGTGATGAAATCATCAACGTTTTAGATGTAGTAATTATTGTTAACCTAATTGTAAATAATGCTGAATACAATGAAGATGCTGATTTAAATGATGATGGTATAATAAATGTATTAGATATTGTGTTATTAGTTAATCTTATTTTAAATTCATAAATAACTAAGGAGTTAAGAAATGAAAAAAATATTAATTGGTATAATATGTGTTGTAGGTATGTCAATATCTGCAGATAAAACATCAGATTTTGATGTTAAAGGTATGATGTGTGCTGGTGGTTGTGTTAAAAAAATTAATAGAGCTATGGATTCTATAGAAGGAATAAAATCTCGTTCAGTTGATTTTGAAAAATCTAGCATGACAGTAGTATATGATGACCAAATAGTAAATGAAAAAATGATTATTACTGCTTTAAAAGAAAACAATTATTCATGTTCTTTAAAAGAAAAGCCTAAATCAGATTCTTCAGTGATATCGTTTTTTAAAAATTTATTTAATTAGGAATAATTTCAATTAAAAAATTAAACCCATTCCATTTAGCTTTTCCTGTATATAATATTGAAGAAGCAAAAAAATGGTATGTTGAAATTCTTGGTTGCGATATTGGAAGAGAATCATCAAGATGGGTAGACTTTAATTTTTTTGGACACCAAATATCAGCTCATTTAATAAATAAAAAAAAAGTTTCTTTAGATACCAATAGCGTTGATAAAAAAAATATCCCAGTCCGACATTTCGGTATAATATTAGATTGGAATGATTGGGAAGAATTATCACAGAAATTTATAGATAAAAATTTAGATTTTATAGTTGCGCCCTATATAAGATTCAAAGGTAAAAAAGGAGAACAAGCAACTATGTTTATTAAAGATCCAAGTGATAATGTCTTAGAATTTAAAAGTTTTAAAAATTTTAAATCTATTTTTTCCAAATAATTGATTTTAATCACATTAATTTAACTTTTAATTCCATACCTTATATCAGAAATGTTTTATTAAATAACCGAGAATACAACATTTTTTAAAGGCCCTTTATATTTTATATAAAGGGTCTTTTACTTTATTAAACTAATTTTTTTAGATATGAATGTATTGGAAGATTCAAAATTCACTATATAAGTGCCACTATTATAATTAGATGCATCCCACATAATTTTTTGATTATATATTGGATTATAAAAAGTTATTTTTTCAATTAATCTGCCTGATATATCAAAAATTGAGATATATAAAGGACTATTTATATTATGATTAATATTAAAAGTAGCAATTGAATTAAATGGATTAGGATAGATTTCATATATAGAAAAGTTATCTGGGACGTTAGATAATTCATTCACAACTAATGTATCTATTACTGTATATATATCTCCCCAATCTCCACTACCTAAACTGAAATTAACATCAGGTATGTATTCTATATCTTGAGATGAATCCCAAATTTTTATTACAATTTGATGACCACCTATCCAACCTGGTAATTGATACCCATCAGAAAAATCACAATAATCAAGAGAACCAAAACCTGAAATTGTTAATTGCTCTCCATTATAAATACCTGCACCCACTAAAATTTCAGAATATTGATTAGTGCAATCATTAGAACTTAAACCAGACATATCAAATAAACCTATTTCATCGCCAATATCAAGACCAAAACATTGCTCAATAATTACAGGTTGATACACACCTGTAGAGTCTGGTAAATCAGAAAAATGAACTTGAGAAACAATGAAATTAAAAAATAAAATATATAGCAAATAATACATCTATCTATAACGGTAACGATTTAATATAAAAAACGGAATATATAATATAATGATATAAACTATAATTAGAGGTTGTACATAAAATATGAAATTTGGAAATGTTTTGTCAGCCACAAAACTTAATAAATAATTATCTACTGTTGGCAATTCCATAATATATAAATAGTTAGCTCTGTCACCATTTGAATTGTAGCCTAATATATAATTTATAAAAATTGCAATAGGAACTATTAAATTGATGAAGATATATGTATAAATAGCTCCATTAAATTGTAATCTCATATTGTAAGCAGAAATTAACCAAAATACATTTAAAATAATTAGAGAATGTTGAAGATGTGCACAAATGATACCAACATAATTATGAATATGTTGAAAATCTGGAGTAAGTATTCCTTGTAATGCGCCTGACATCCCCAATAAAAATGATGCATCAAAAAGAAATTGACTTCTAATTGATTTTGTAGACATGTCATTTTCATTTAAGTTAGCAGATAACTTTAAATATATAGCAATTAAAGAAAAATAAAAGGCGATGTGACAAAAATGTAAAGGTAAATCTTTTTGCCATGAAATAGAATAATTTGGATCTAAAAAAGCTCTATGAAAATAATCTATAAATTCTTGGAAGAAACAAAACACAACAATAAATAAAGATATTTTCTTTATTAAAGCTGAATTATTATGTTTGTTAAGATAAAAGCCAATGGAACTTAATAAAAAAATTACTATAAACATTATAATTGAAAAATTATTGTGAAAATTCCAACTTTGTTCTAAAGGCAATTTTTCAAACATATTAATCGCTCAGTAAATGTTGTTGCATAAATTCTTTTGAAAATTGAAATGCTTTTGCTCTTGCTACAGGATTGCCTCCCATCATAGTCCCGCGCTCTGCACAAAAATAAAGTCCGATTTTTTGACGTGTAGGAGTATTCATGGGAATGTCTAGAAAATTCATTAAAACTGCACCATCATCTCTTATATCAAACCTACAATCTGAAAAAGCATAAGCATTCTCAATATAAGATATTTCTGAGATCCTATCAAATGAATGATAGGAACTATCATATACAGTTACATTAAAATCATACCCTTCTATATCCATCATATCTTTAAATTCAACACAAGCTTCAGAAGGAGTCCATGTATCTAATTCTCCAATTAATATATGGGTAGGGACATCCTCAAAATCAACATTATAAGGCTTAGCGAAACAAGCTGGATAAAAGGCTAATTTTGAAGCAAATTTTAAATTAGTTCCAATTGCTTTTTTTAATGGTTTCCAACCTGAAAAAAGTGTTACTGCTCCACCTAAACTCCAACCTGTTAAACCAACTTTGTTTTTATTTATATTAGGATGATTTTCTAATACTTCAAAAGCTTTATAAACATCTAAGATAATCATAGCAGTTGTTACTTCTGTTTGGCTACCTACTGTAGATTTGACCCCTCTACTTTTAAAACTATTAAGTTCAAAAGTAGCAATCCCTAAATTTCTATACATTTCTAAATATTTATAGTGATGTTCGCCCCAATCTAAACTACCTGCGACACCAATAATAAGGGGATATTTTTTTTCTTTTGAATAATTATCTGGAAATTTAAGAATACCAAATACTTCTTGAGATTCCTGATTATCTAAATTAGTGATTATATCTTGAAAAGAAAAAGGACTAGCACTTATAAATGTTATCCTCTCATTTGAAAATACAACTGAAACAAGCATGATTAAAAATATGTTCAAAATTTGAAAACGCAAATATTTATCCAATAATTAAATTTAGTAAAAGTACAACATCTTGAATATTAATACCACCATCATTATTCATGTCAGCAATAAAATCAGATTCTATACCTCCTAAAATCATATTAATAATAATAACTACATCTTGAACATTTAATTGACCATCATAATTTGCATCACCTGAAAGACCATCATTAAACACAAGTATTTTAAAATCATCAACCGCAGCTTCAATAATAGAACCACCACTACCATTATCACCATCGTAGTATATATCTTCTGCAATAAATCTAAATTTTATTTGATTAGATAGAGAAATAGTTTCATCATTTAAAATAAATTGATGACGAGTCCAAGTATTTGAGTTTTCATCAGTTGATTCTAAAGAATACCACATATTTCCTCCATCATTAGAAACATCTACTCGCCATACATCATTACCAGGATTAGCTCCACCTGCTGCTGCATTTGCATACCATCTCCAATAAGAAACAGCTGCAGTTGAATACTCTGACAAATCATAAATAGGAGAAAATAAAGTGGTTTTCCCTCCATCTACATCTCCAAAACCAAATTCACTATCATTATTTGATACATCATTACCTGTAACAAAACAATATTGACCATTAACTGTATGATCAGAATCTGGTTGAATAATCCCTCCATTATCATCATAAGTTGGATTTGGAATTGCTCTTTCCCAAATTCCTGCTGACGCTTGATCATCAGCATCTCCAACAGTCCATAAATTTTGTGCTTCAAATTCATCATTAACTATAGTCTCTGGTTGACCTACAAGAATAGAAATAGAACTACTTGAAACAACATTATAGTTATCATAAACATTCACAATAATTTCTTCAATAGAACCTTCTGGAGTTGATTGTAAAACTTCAAAATAAGTAATATTTCCTAAATCTAGTTCTTCACCCGCATCTAAATCTCCAGCTGTAATTTCAGATAATTCGAATATCAAATTTTCAGATGATAAAATATCAATTTGAACATCACCTGAAGATGAGCTTAACCCAGTATTTTTAATTAAAATATTTAAAGGATAACTTTCTCCTTGGATGAAAGTTTCATTTTGAACACTAATATCAGAGCTATAATTTGAACCTGCGGATAAAGCAAGATACTGATTAGCATATAAGTTTTCTTCACATAATGGGATAATACGATTTGTAGAAGGCCAAAATCCATCTTGGCTAGAACCAACTTCAGGCGTATATGCAAAAATTCCATGTACTCCATACATCCAGTCACAAGCTTCTCCATTTACAGCATACAAAATATCAACACCGGTACCTAATAAATATCCATTTACACTTACTAATTCTTCGCCAAGCTCAGTAAAAGTATCTATATCTTCCTGATCCATTGGATTAGGTTCAGTATATCCAAAAGGATGTAAAAGTAAATTACTATAGCTATGATAATTAAATGCTACTGGAAAATCATGTTGTGCAACAAAAGCTTCAATAGCGGCTGTTTCAGGTTCAGAAAATGGGCCATTGCCTCTATAAGTTTCATCACAACCGTCTGGACTAGAACCTTGATTGTCTAAACCCCACATAAAAGAATAGTTTCTATTTAGATCAACTCCATCTACTCCCCCATTACAAGTCTCACGTCCATTTTTTCTTTGCATACCTCCACCATTTGGAGCTATCTGCTGATTATACAATAATCCATCAACATTTATAGCAGGAATAAACCATAACTCTCTATTATCTAAAATATTATTTGCCATTTGGTCTGTACCATAATTTTCAACAAGCCAATTCATATAATAAAATAAATTCATATAACTCATAGGTTCTCTAGCATGATGAAGGCCAGTATATAAGACTTCAGCTTCATCTTCATCTATATTTGGATTATCACTCATTTTTAAAGCCCATATATCATGTCCATCTAAAGTTTGTCCTATAGAAATTTTTTCTGCAACTAAATTTGGATAATCTTCATGTAATTCATCTAAATTCTGAACAATCTCATCAAAAGTATAGTATCCACCCATTGAACCATATTCAAAATCTCTAGATTCCATATCATTAGTAAGTCGAGAAGCATAAAATTCTTCTAAATTTTCATGAATAAGAGTATAAGAAATATTATATGATTCTATTTTAGATAAATCTGATTGAGATATAGCAAATTGTATAGAATTATCATTTTCTAAATGAACATGGTCTAAATCAACTTGCAGTTCATTTAAAGTAGATATCAGCTGATCATCAGCATTATTGATCTTAATTTCCTTATAAATTTCATAAGAAAAAAGATTTGAAAGAATTAAAGTAAGTATGATAATATTTTTCATTTGATGAATATCCTTAAAATAATAATATATTTGAGTATTTATTAGTATTTCAAACTAATATATATATGTGAAATAGACAATTATTTTTACATTGTATTACAAAATGAATAGATTTGAAAAATATATCTCTCTTTTGCTAAATAAATTAGCAATCAAAAATAAATTAATATTTTATTTTTTTAGAATATTCACATTCACAGGTGAATGGTGGATGTATATATTATATGCTATTATAAGTATTCTAATTGATACTGATAAAGGTCTTGATGCAATAAAAATGGGTTTAATCGCTTATGGCTTTCAGTATCCTATTTATTTTCTGATTAAAAATACAATAAAAAGAGATAGACCTTTTGAAACGCATCAAAATATAAAGGCATTAGTTAAGCCTCCAGATAAATATAGTTTACCATCAGGACATGCATCAGGAACTATGATAAGCGCATTAATTACAATGACTATATTTGAAGGATTAAGTTTGTTGATTTTTTGGCCTATTATAGTTGGATTATCTAGAGTTTTTCTAGGTGTACATTATCTTTCTGATTCTTTAATAGGATTCTTATTAGGGTATGCATGTTATTGTACTGCATATTTAATTATATTTTAATGGAAAAAGGTAAAGTAAAACAAAA
>CAJWAW010000029.1 GCA_913020255.1 uncultured Fidelibacterota bacterium
ATTTTATTCATTGATTTTAATTTTTCAACTGATTCCATTACAGATGGATTTTGCCACATTTTATAATTCATTGCAGGAGCAAATATTGTAGGCTGCTCACAAACAGATAATGTTGTTGATACAATATCATCTGCAATACCATTTGCTGTTTTAGATAAAATATTGGCAGTAGCAGGCATTATTATAATTAAGTCTAAATCAAAAGACAATTCAATATGTTCTAATCCAGCCTTTGGACTATCTGGGAATAAATCTGAAATAACTTCATTATTTGTCAAAGCAGCAAATGTGGCTTTACCAACAAATTTTTCTGCTGATTTACTCATCATTACTGTTACTTGTGCTTCTTGTTTTTTTAATATTCGAATTAATTCACACGTTTTATATGCCGCGATTGAGCCAGTAATACAGATTAATATTTTTTTATTTTTTAAAGGGTTTATTTTTTGATGCATAACATTAAACCATCTCTAATTGTAAGCATTGTATTATATGTGTTTTTATCATTATTAATTATTTGTGCAGTTTCTGCAATTATTTTTGATTCTTTATCTTTGGGTTTTAACACTTGCCCACCCCATAACATATTATCAATAATCATTATACCTTTTGGCTTTAATAATTTGAGACATTCTATATAATAGTTAGTATAATTATTTTTATCTGCATCAATAAAACAAAAATCAAAACTATTTAATTCAAATTTCTTAATTGATTTTAATGCAGATCCAGCATGTATTTTTATTTTATGTGCATAATTACATTTATCAAAAAAATGTTGTGCAGTTTTAATATGATTTTCACCTAATTCACATGTATGAATAATACCATCATCTGGTAAAACTTCTGCCATTTTTAATGCACTATACCCAGTAAACATACCAACTTCTAATATTTTTTTTGCATTAGAAGCAATTATAAAGCTTTGCAAAACATTTCCTACTTGTAGCCCACTAATCATTTGTGGTGCTGGCTCATTTTGAAAGGTATATTCAATTAATTCAGTTAAAATTTTTGAATCTTGATGTGAATGATTTTCGCAATATTTAATTATATCTTCTTTATTTAATTCTGCAATCATAATAATTTATTTAATTCTCCGGATTGTTCTAATTTTAGTAGCTGATCAAAACCTCCAATACATTTATCATTTATAATAATTTGTGGAACAGTTGAGCCACCAGTCATTTTTTCTAAATCTTCCCTACTGATATCATTTTTTTCTATATCAATTTCTTTATACTGAATATTTTTTTCGTTGAGCAATTTTTTTGCATATACACAAGGGCCACACCATTCAGCACTATATATTATTACCATAAATAATTCCTATAATTTTGTTAAATTTAATATAATAAACTTTAAATTTCATCAATCATTATGAAGGGATTATATAATGTTATTAAATGTTGGAGATAAAGCACCTGATTTTAATTTACTGAATCAAGATGAAAATTTGATTTCTTTAAAGGATTTAAAAGGTGAAAAATTTATTTTATGGTTTTATCCTAAAGCGAGCACACCTGGTTGAACAGTTGAAGGACAAGGGTTCCGTGATGAACTTAATTCATTTCAAAAATTAGGAATAAGAGTTTTTGGAGTATCTGCTGATTCTGTTAAAAAACAAAAAAACTTTCATACTAAGCAAAAATTTAATTTTGATTTACTATCTGATGAATCACATACTATGTTAGAAGAATATGGTGTTTGGCAATTAAAAAAATTCATGGGTAGAGAATATATGGGCATTTTAAGAGCAACCTATCTGATTAATGAGAAAGGTATTATTAACACCGTATATGATGAGGTCAAAACAAAAACTCATGCTCAAGATATTTTAAATGCGTATTAGAAATTTTCTCTTTATTATTTTGTGTGTCTATTCATTTAGCCAAACATATCCTGAGATTGGTTCTGAACAATCATTGGATATTATAACGTGGAATATTGAACATTTTCCTAAAAGTAATCAAACAGTTAATTATTTGACAGATATCATTAATGATATTAATGTAGACATTATTGCATTACAAGAAATTGAAAACCAAAATGCATTTGATAATTTAATAAATAATTTATCCGGCTCTTGGTTTGGATATAGAGCAGATGATGGAAATTGGGGAGAACTATCTTATTTAATAAATACTAATTTTATTGAAATAACTCATTTTCCTTATACTATTTTAGATGAGTATGAACATTATTTTGCATATAGAACACCATATGTTATGAAGTTCGTTTTTGCAGATGAAGAATTTGTTCTAATTAATATACATTTTAAATGTTGTGGTGATGAAATTTTGGAAGAGGATTATTGGGATGAAGAGTATAGAAGATTAATAGCTAATCAATATTTAAAAAATTATATTGATAATTATTTTAGCGATGAAAACGTTATTGTATTAGGTGATTTTAATGATAATATTGCAGAATCTAACATTAATAATGTTTTTTTAGACTTTCTCAATGATTATCAAAACTATTTTTTTTCTGATATGCATATTGCAGAGGGTCCATCTACAAATTGGTCATTCCCAAATTGGCCTAGTCATTTAGATCATATTTTAATTACTAATGAGTTATTTGATAATTATCACCCCAATTCATCTTTTACATTTAGAATAGATGATTATCTCAGCGGGTGGGGAGAATATGATAATTATATATCAGATCATAGGCCTGTTGTAATTAATTTAAATTTTCCAATAGAAGGTGATATTAATGATGATGGAAATGTCAATGTACTAGATATCACATTACTAATTAATATGATATTAGCAAATACTTATTCTGACATATCAGACTTAAATAATGATGGAGGATTAAATATTTTAGATGTAGTACTATTAGTATCTATTATACTGTCTTAATTATTTTGTTTACTCATTTGGTCTAATTTATTAATACCTTGCTCTACTCCTTTAGCCACTTTTTCTTTGATAGAATTAATATTTTCTTCACTAGGCAAATTTTGTCCAGTATACATTAGATATCCAATATATAGAATCAGTATTATTAGAATAATTATTAACATTTTAAACAATTTTTTTAAAATACTATATGCCATAATTAATGTTATTATTATTGCAATAATTAGATATATAGGTTCATTAATAATTATTTGATAAATATTGTTAAAATCCATTTTATTTTTTATTAATTAATTGTTGAATTTCTAAATTTTCAGATGTTGCATTTAATATTATTGCTTGTTCAATAAATTTCTTTGCTTCTGTTACTTTATCCTGCTGTGAATAAAAGATGGCCAAGTCTTGATATAGCTGAGCAAGTTCAATTTTTATTTTTATTTCTTCAGCAAGACTTTTCATCATAGTAATTAAAACATGTGTTTGACTAATTGCTCCAGAGTAATTTTTATTTTTATATAAGGCTTTAATTTCATTTCTACCGATTTCAAAAATATTTTTTAAATCCAAATCATTTTTTGGTAGCTCACTTATGGTGGTATCTATTACTGGATTAAGCTTTTGTTTTAATTGATGCAGTTGCTGATAAATAGAATCAGCATGATTAATTTCATATGCTTGATTAATAAAATGATATGCCTCATCTAGCTTATTCTCCATAGTAGAAATCTCAGACAAATAATATAAAGCACTTACTTGAACTTTTTCTGTAGTGGTATGACTTATATTTTCAAATTGCGCTTTTAAGGTCTGTAATTTTTGTTCTTCGATCAGATTGTTATTCTTTAAGTATTCAAATTCATCAATAATTGATTCTAATTTTATTTCATTGGAATCTTTACAGCCTGTTAAAATGATTAATATGGTACTAATGATTATATAATAATATTTATATGTCATTTATTCTCCAAATATGTTATTAAATAAAGTAGGAAAAAAATATAATACTACTAACCACATTATTCCTTTTAATAAATAAAACAAAAATGCTCCTGAGGCTATTTTTTTTATTAGATTTTTATAGTTAAACTTTTTCATAATTAAGCACAATTTAATTGATAAATATTCTTAAAGACAAATTATTTATAATTTAGAAACCACCATTCTAATTTTATCCCCTAATTGATCAATATGTTCTTCCGTAACCGTTAAAGCAGGAGCAATCCTGACCGTTGAATGATGAGTTTCTTTTGCATATATACCATTTTTTAACAATTCCATTGATACTACATGCCCATCTAATTTTTCTGAATCATGCATTTCAAATGCTGTCAGTAAACCCTTGCCTCTGACCTCTTTAATTTTATCTGGAAAATCATTTTTTAAATTTTTAAAATGATTCATTAATTGAGCTCCTCTAATTTTTGCATTATGAGCTAAATTTTCTTCTATTAAAGTTTTAATAGCATATACTCCTACTACTGATGCTAATGGATAGCCTCCAAATGTTGAGCCTTCTGAACCAGGAGTTAATGTGTCAATAACATCACTTCTACCCGCTACAAATGATACAGGTAAAATACCTCCACCAGCAGCTTTTCCACACCCCATGATATCTGGTTTTACATTATATAATTGATGAGCAAAATTTGCCCCAGTTCTACCAAAACCTGTTTGAACTTCATCAAATGCAAGTAAGATATTATGTTTTTTACATAATGCAGACACTTTTGGCCAATAATCATCATCTGGAACAATCACTCCAGCTTCACCCTGAATTGGTTCTACTGAAAAGGCTGCAATTCTATCTCCTTTTTCTTCAAATAAATTTTTAAGAGCATCATAATCATTGAAAGGTACTAATTCTATACCACTCACAAATGGCCCAAACCCTTTTTTAGAGTCTGGATCATCTGACATTGAAACCGCAGCTAAAGAACGTCCATGGAAATTACCTGTTGCTCCAACTATAATACATTCATTTTCTGGGATATTTTTTACAAAGTATCCCCATCTTCTACATAATTTAAAAGTTAATTCCCATGACTCTACTCCTGCTACCTTAGGCACGACTCTATCCATTTGTGTAAATGAAGTGGAAGCTAATAAAAAAGCACTCATATATTTATGTCTTATAGATCTAGGGACAGTTGGTAATTTTTCATCTTGTAAATGGGCTACAACGGCATCTACTATTGTTTTATTTAATTGTCCTTGATTCACAGCTGAATAGCAACATAATCCATCTAATAATTCTTCTTCAACATATGCTTCTATAGCACTATCAGAAGGTTTTCTACATATTAATGTAGAAGCATCTTGTACATGCGATACCACAACATCTTCTAGTGGGCTATAATTTTGGCCGCCTTTTTCTTTTTCAATTTGCTCATGCTCCTTTGGAGATAATTCTCCAATACATACGCCATTCACTGTTAATTTATCGCCATAACCATCAATCTTTGTCATATCTTTTACCTTTTTCTTTTATTAAATCTGTTATTAAAAATGCTAATTCTATACTTTGCTCATGATTTAATCTTGGATCACAAGACGTTTCATACTTAACATGCAAATCTGATTCTTTTATATTTCGAATTCCACCCACGCACTCAGTCACATCATTTGGAGTTAATTCAAAATGGACCCCATTAACATTTGTTTGATTATTATAGTGTATATCAAAAAATAACTCTAATTCTCTAGTAATAGCATTAAAACTTCTTGTTTTAAATTGATTTTTTGATTTGTAAGTATTTCCATGCATTGGATCGCATGTCCAAATAACATTCAAATTATTTTTAATAATCATCTTTATTAATGTTGGCAGCTTTTCTGTTATTTTGTTAGCTCCAAATCTACATATTAAAACTATTTTACCTTTTTCATTATCAGGATTTATTTTTTGTATAATTAATTTTAATTCTGCAACATCTAAACTTGGACCACATTTAATACCAACAGGATTATCAATCCCACTCAAATATTCCACATGTGCGCTATTAATATTTCGAGTTCTATCTCCTAACCAGACCATATGTGCACTAGAGTTATAAAAGGTATTGGTATTTTTTCTAGTTAATGATGATTCATAATCCAATAATAAGCATTCATGTGAGATATAAAAGTCATTAAATTTGTCTTCACTAAATAAATTAACATCATTTCTAATAGTATTTAAAAATTTAAGTGATTTGTTAATATCTCTAATTGTTTCATCAAATCGTTTATATATTTTAGAATGATTAAGCATTTCAATATTCCAAAATTGGTTTAAGTCTTTAAATTTATTTTTAATAGTAGACTGGATTACATTTAAAGTAGCATGAGATTTATTGTACGCTTCTAATAAACGTTTTGGATTAGGAGTCCTAGAATGTAAAGAAAATTCTACATCATTAATTGAATCTCCTCTATAAACAGGTAAAGAAATCCCATTTTTAACTTCAGTTTTTGATGTTCTAGGTTTAGCATATTGTCCTGCCATTCTACCAATTTTAACTGTATCAATTGATGCTCCGTATGATATAATAGTTGCCATTTGAAATAGAATTTTTAATTTATTAGTGATACTTTTTTCTGAAAATTCTTTAAATGATTCTGCACATTCGCCACCTTGTATGATGAATGCTTTATTATCAGCTACTTCTATTAATTTTTGTTTAAGTTGAACAATTTCATTTGGAAAGATTAATGCAGGATAGTCATATAACTGTTTTATAATTTGATTATATTTTTCTACATTGGGCCAATTAGGTTGTTGCAAAATTTTAAAATTTTTCCAACTATTTAAATCCCACGTTTTTTTTAATTTTCTTTTTTCCATTGTTCCCATGTTAATGTTTTAATTTGTAAGGCATGTATCTCTTTAGCAACCATACCATTTAATATTTTATATATTAACCTATGTTGCTCTATTAATGATAAGTCTTTAAACGCATCAGAAATCACTATAAGATTAAAATGATCATTAGTCCCAGTCATATCTTGAATAAAGACTTTTGAATCATCTAATGTGGATGTAATTTTTTGTTCTATTTTTTTTTCTATCATATTTATGTCATCAAAATTGTCTTAAATTTAAACATCTTAGATTATATCTTTTTAAGATTTTTGTAAATATGTAGAAAAATTTTAAATTTTAACAATAATGCAAAAAATTTTCATATTAATTTTTTTATCCATTTGTTTTACTTTTGAAGTAGAAGAACAGCTTTCTATTACTGAATTAAAAGATGAAGCACAATTATTTATTTTAAATAAATCATATGTCGATGCTATATCTAATTATGAAAAAATTTATGATATTCAATCTTTAATTTTTGGTTCTAAACATAAAAATTTATCTGAAACATTAATTGTTCTTGGTGATTTATATTATAAAATTGATGATGAGCTCAATACTTTGAGATGCTTCCAAGAAGCTATTCATATTATGCATTATAATTCCTTAATGTCTAATCAACTATTAATCACACCTTTTGAATATTTATATGAAATTTATTTAAGCAACGATCAATTAGAAATATCAGAACACATTTCTAATCATTTATCTTATCTATATTCATTGGATACCTTATCATATGCTAATACAAATTGGACTGAAGTGTTACATGCTCCATCCTCTAATATACAAATTGATTCTAATTTTAATTCCAACACAGATAGTATCTTTGTCATACATCCTAA
>CAJWAW010000030.1 GCA_913020255.1 uncultured Fidelibacterota bacterium
AGGATTGGTTTTTCTATATATACTTGACATATCTTCTAATATTGAACATTCCTTAAATGATTCAATTGCGTCATCCCATTTTTGATTTAAATATAAGTTTCTAGCTGCTTCAAATTTAATTAATAGTTTATTTAAAGATTCAGTTTTATCTTCAACTTTACATAATAGTTCGTAGACATTAATAGATTCCTTTTTACCTTGCACACGTATAGCCCCTAGTTTTCTATATATAAAATTATCTTTAGTTGCATTTACAACAGTTTCTGATACCTGAGCATCAATGCCCCAGTGTTTTGCTCCTGATTCTAATCTTGCTGCTAAATTAACAGCATCACCCATACATGTATAATTCATTTGTAAAGATGAACCCATATTCCCAGTAACTAAATTACCTGTATTAATACCAACACGATGATTCATATTTTTAATCAAATCAGACCATTTATTATCTTGAGACCATTTTTCTCTTAATTGGGTAAGCTTCTCATTCATTTGGATAATAGATAATATGGCTTTATGTTCATGATTTTCAACTTTAATAGGGGCCCCATAGAAAGCTACTATTGCATCACCAATATATTTATCAATTGTTCCGCCATTATTTAAAATAATTTGCGTCATCTCTGTTAAGTATTCATTCAACAACTCTACTAATTCTGGCGCAGATAATTCTTCAGAAATAGATGAAAAACTAGCAACATCTGAAAATATCACTGTATGATAGCCTTCTTCTCCACCTAATTTTGGTATTGTTTTATTTTGATACATTTGATCAACTAGTTCAGAAGAAATATAATTTCCAAAAGTAGTCTTTAAAAACTTCTTATCTTGATTTTCAGTATACAATTTATAACATAAATTAAAGCCATAACTAAGAATAGCTGAAGATATAGGATATACTACAGGTAAAACTATTGACTCTGATATACCGGGTACATTAATTGTTAAATTCACAAAATATTTAAAAAGCCATAAAAAATCATTTAAAAAAGCTCCAATTGAAATATTAAACCATATTAAAATAATGGAAAAAGTAATTAATAAAGAATTAATTGGATTAAAATACTTCATAATAAAAAATACTAAAAATGAAATACATAACATTATCAACATACTAATTATTATATCATTAATATTGCTATCTAACCCTAAAAATGAAATTGGAATATTAATATTATTAGAATCTAATAATTGTTGAATTACATTAGCATGTATTTCAACACCAAACATTTCTCCATTATCATTAAATGGGGTATTAAAAATATCATGATGCTCTTGTAATGCCGAACCAATAATAGCTATTTTACCCGAAAAAGGATTAACACCTGTCCATCCATCCATTGTAAAAAGTTCCATAAACCCATCAATTTCATCATGATTTTTTAATATAGGGTCGCAATCTCCTTCTTCAGGATAACACGATCCATCATCTAAAATTTCATGAACTGGAACTGTATTAAAAGTTTTTAATCTACCATAAGAACTAGGACCAAAATAATTTATTAAAAATGTATTTTTATTTTGATAAAACGGAATAAATAAATCACCAATATATAATCCATCTTTTTGTAAAACGGGATTTTTCTTAGTAAAAGACATAACACTTTGAAGTGCCAATGAATAATACGATTGTTGATAAGAATCATTTACCCTATTATCATAAGCAATATATTGCCTTATAAAACCATCTCTATCACTAACAGTTCCAACTAAACCTAATTTAGCATCACGATTTTTGATAATATCATCACTAGGCTTTATTAAAGTAAAACTTTGACCTGCTATACCTGTTTCAATAAGATTATTAGCAGCTAAAATGACTTCAACACCCTTCTTTTTTGCATTTTGAATTGATTGTAAAAAAATTGAATCAGATGCTGTTTTATTGTCAAACATAATATCAAAAGCAATAACAGATATATTAGCATCGACTAAATTATCAACAACTTTTGCCCAAATCAATCCTCTATCATATGGATAAAATCTACCAATATTAGTATAAGAAGCCTGATCAAGACCAATAATTACTATATCATTATCTTCAGAATATTTTTTTTTGATTGCTTTATTTTCTAATCCATCATATCGATCTTTTAATTGATTAGATTGACTATACAGTTTATCACCACTTAATGGACCTCTTAGTTGAAATCTAAAATCATAAAAATTTTGCTCTAAGGTATCATATAAACCAAACCCATAAAAAATTGTATTAACCAATACTGATAAAACTGTAAATAAATAAGCTAAATTTTGTTTTCGCATATTAAAAGTTATATGATGTTTTTATAAAGAAAAAAGCACTATTATATATTTGATTATCTTCCATTTTTCTATATCTATATTGATAATTTAAATCAAAAAATAAATTTTTTATAATCTCAATTTTTATACTTAAAGTAGGATTTAATTGATAATATTTTGAATAGCCAGTAGCCCAACCGAAGGATGACCCAAATTGAATAGTATTAAATATCTTAGATCTATAATAATATCCCTTTAAATCTACTTGCCTGAGAATTTGTTTTTGATAATAAATACTATTCCCATAGTCATAATAGTTATAATTAAAACTCAGATTAGATGAGAATATTTTTGACCATTTAGATTTAATATTAAATACTAATGTTTGATTTAATGATCTTGGAGAAAAATATGTTGAATCATAAGCTATATTGACTTTATATAATAAATCTTTCTTATTTGATTGAGATATATTAAATAAAAAATTATGAGACCCATAATATTTATAGTCATATGAAATACTAAAATTGGTTTGAAAACCAGAAGTACTTTCTCTTCGATTAGTTGTATCAGAAACTTCTATATAACCAAATTCATCTGCCCCATCTACATCTGTCCCTATATATTCTTGATAAGAAAATACATCTAATGAATCAACCCCATTATCTCTATTAGTTAATTTCAATGATAAACTATATGTTGGTAAACTATAGCCCGGATAATAATTAAAAGCAAAATCATATTTATCAGTTTTAGATAAAGCTTTTTTATCAATTTCAATACCATCTTCAATTCTTTTAAAACCACAATTAATAAATAACCTATTATCCAAAATTCTAAATTTATCATTTATATATTGCTCACGTATGTCAGTTTGTAGATAAGGATTAGCTAAAGAATAATATTCTGGGCCAATCTGTTTAATCCCTATGTTAAGATTATGTGCAAAATATTTAAATGAAATATCTGCATTATATGCTAATGAAGGCATAGTAATAATCTTTTCAAATAAAGTAGCATCTGAAAGCAAATCTATTGGTAATAAAGGAGTCTGATTAATACTAAATTGAAAGATATCTTCAAAATCTGAAAAATTAATATCAGATGGTAACTCTATATTTTCCATAATCATTCCATCTTCATTATCATCAAACATAATATCAAGATCATCTATTGATAGTGTAGGCTGCCAAATATCTTGATTTAATAAACTAATGCTGGAACCAAAATTGAAAATAATATTTTTTTCATCTAAAGATAATTTAAAATTTGAACTTAATACAAGATTATCTTGAGGTTTAATACCTGCCCAATTTTCTGATAATAAATTATAACTATAATGATCATACCAAGAGTTCCAATTATTTATTAAATCGTTATACTTAATCGAATAAGTTGTATCACACCCATTTTCTATATTAATTGTAAAAGCATCATAATTATTTGGATTAATTAAAGAATCAATTAGATTTTCAGGAATTTCAACAACGTACTCTGGCATACTATTTGAAATTTGTGATAATGTATTCAAATTATCTTTAGCTTTAACAAAACCAAAATTAAAAAATGCTTTATCAGGATTTCCTATACCTATATCAAATCCATAAATATTTCGTTTAAATGAATAATTATCTCTACTAAAATCAATAATATAATTACTATCATCAGTAACCCACTCATTTAAACCATCTCCACATCCATCTATACAGCATAATTCTTCTGTTGTAATATCTGTTTGGTTTCCATCTAAATCAACACAAACCATCTGAGAATTAATGTCAGATATAACAATACCATTATTATTAGGATCTCCAGTAACTGCTCTAGATAGCTCTCCTTGTATAATTTTAGTATCAAAAAATTTAGAATCAATCTTAAGATTTAATCCTCTTACTCGATATCCATTTAATACATATTGATTAATAGTAGGATATGAATCACCTAATTGTAAATGTACATATGGAGCTTTAACAGATACTAAATATCGATTTTTATCTTGTTCAAATTCATTACTTTCAGATGATATCTTAAACTTATTTCTAATCTTTAAAAAATCAAAATTGACTCTATAATCAATATTCATATTATTAGTTGCTAAATTTTCATATTCAGTATTATTAATTGAATAACTATTGCTAATTTTACCAGTGTGACTAAATAAGGTAGATAATCCTTGAAGTCTATCTTTTGAAATTACGGTAAAACCCCATTTAAAAACTGGTAATTCTCTATTGTATTTATCAAAAAATACCACATCAACATTATAACGACCATCTAAAATAAAATCCGGCTTATATATAAAATAATTATCATAAAATGTTACTTTATCCGTTATATCTCTATTATTCAAAAATACTTTAGTTTTTATATTGTCAATATTTTTTAACTTGAAATATGATAGAGAAATCAACAAATCTTCCTTATAAACTCTAGAGTTAGGAGCTGGACTAAGTATTTGAGCAGATTGACTAGTTAATCTGCTTTTAATTCGCTTATTTGTTTGTGAACTATTAATCTTAACTGCTATTGGGTCTTCTATTGGATTAGTATATGGAAAAGAATAAATACTATTATTAGTTAATTCAAGAATAACATAATAATTAATACCATTTGTAGTGACATACTCTTTTGGTATAGATGTATAAAAGAAATTATCTTTAGAATGAACCATATCTGTTTGTAGATACTTAATTTGATCATTTGATTTATAATATAAAATTACATTTTTTATATCTTCCAAATCTTGATTAATTAAAACTTCAATTTTAATAGCTTCATTTTCAAGAGCATTTTCTATATTTGCATGCTGTATCATTGTGGGATAAAGAAATGAAAAGAGAATTAAATAAAAAAAAATTTTTGACATAAATAAAATATATTTATTTATATTTGATAAGAATTTCTTTTGTATTGCCCAGAGAATCTTCTAATTGGATTCTAATGATATTTTCAGAATCAGATAAATTAGAGTTCCCAGTATCCGAGTCTTGATTAATAGAACCATCATCAAAACCAGTATCAATATCTGAATCGTCATAATTACCATTTTCCTGTTCTAAATTTTCAATTTGCTCTAATTCTTGAGTAGACATATTTTGTGACAAAATATTTCCATTAGAAGTGGATAATACTTGAGTATCTTCGGTTAGCATAACTATTCTTCCAGATTCAATATTTTTAATTTCAACTTCTCCCTCTACACCAAAAAATTTATCTCCTTCAGGACCATTACAAACCAACCAAAACTCTGTACCCTTTACTGTAGCAACAGATGTAGGTGTTACAATAGTAAAATACTCATCTGCTTGATTATCTATATTAAAATTTAAAACACCATTATTGATTTCTACATTTTTAACAATACTTCTTGATTTTATTCTTCCCTCAATACGAATATCAGAATTTTTTAAAATTTTAATTGAGCTTGCATCATCTAAATATCTATATATTGAAAAACCATTATCTCCTGTTCTAATTCTATCATTACCATAGAGACCTAATCCTTTATAGATATTAGTAGTAAATTTTTTATCAGAAAATTTTTGATATTCAACTTTTCCTTTAGTCTTTGTAACTAAACCTAATGTTTCATTACAAAAAGCAATATTACATAAAATACTTATAATAATAATTGTAATATTTTTCATTCTACTTCAACTTCTAGGAGTTGTATTTCTCCTGAATTTAGTTTTTCAATAATATCATACAAATTTGAAATAGGTACAACTTGATTATTTAATATGATTGTATTGTTTTGTACTTTAAAATCTTTCAATTCTCCATCATTGTTAAACAATTCTTCATATTGATAACCTAACAATGATTGTAATATATCTTTATATGGATCATCATTTAATGAATCATCAAGGATATCTTCAAAAGATGAAACTTTAAAAACAAAAATTTCACTTTTATTATCTTGACTACCTAAAGTTGTCTCATATGATCTTTGAATTTGCCATACATATAGATTATTAGAAATTAGGTCAAAAGCATCTTGACTTGGGTAAGCAAAACTACCATTAGTTTGTACAGGATAAAAATCTAAACTCTGATTTGACGGTAATACAGAAACATCTTCAATTGCATCTGATAATGAAGAATGTAGAGAAGGATCATACTCACAAACTCTAATACCATAATTGCATTGAGTACAATAATCACTACTCCAAGTGAATAAAGGCATTGTATTAAATGTTGCGGTTGAACTCGTGTCTTGCATAGCTCCCCCAGGAGATAATAAATCTAAAAACACAGGCTCATATGCTTCTATTGTTTTAGTAATTGAATCGTATATGACAGAATCATCATCTGAACATCTTAAAGTTACATTTAAATTGTATGTCCCATTAGGTATTTTCCCTGATGATAAAATAACACTTTGTATCGCTTCTAACTCACTGAGTGATGCTAAATTTGATTCTTCAGATTTAAAATCAGCCCCTGGAATTGATTGAGTATCAAAATTAATATCTACATTGCTAAAGACTAATTCTGGTATTACTATATTTGAAATATCAATTATTCCTGACATTAATTCAAAATTAGATAACCCTAAATCTGGCGAATTAATAATTAATGAATAATAAGCTTTTAAATTGTCTATTTGATTATCTTCTTGGATAATTCTATATCTAAAATATTCTACTGAGGTGTCACCTGTATTAATATCAATACTATTAATATAAAAACCAATTAATTGATCTGCAAAATAATCTTCTTCAATCTTAAAATTACCACACTGTGTATAGCTAAATTCAAAAAAAGAAAATAAACATATAAAAATAATAGTATTAAATATTTTTTTATTCATATTGTGCCTCTGAGGAAATTATATATATATAATAAATGAAACAAGAATAATTATATAAAAAAAGGGGTCTAAAAGACCCCTTTTTTTGAATGTTACTGGTGACGTCCTACTCTCCCACACAGTCTCCCGTGAAGTACCATCGGCGTAACAAGGCTTAACTTCCGAGTTCGGAATGGAATCGGGTGTGGCCCTTGCACTATGATCACCAGAAATTTTACAATAATTAATTTTTGTAGTTTAATAAAAATAGGATATTAATTGTAAATTAATATTAATCAAGTTTATAGACTAATTAGTACCACTCGACTTAATATATTACTATACTTACATCTATGGCCTATCAACCCGGTAGTCTACCGGAAGTCTATTGTCCGAAGACAGGAAATCTTATCTTAGGATAGGTTTCGCGCTTATATGCTTTCAGCGCTTATCCTTAGTAAACGTAGCTACCCTGCGATGCTACTGATGTAACAACAGGTACACTAGAGGTTTACCCGC
>CAJWAW010000031.1 GCA_913020255.1 uncultured Fidelibacterota bacterium
CCCGGCCAATCAGGTAATAATTGTGCTAAATTTGAACCAGGTGGCCTATGCATAGTAAACCAATAATTAGATTCAACCAATATATTAAAATAACAAACTGCAAAAAATAATAAAGCATTAAAAATGGTGCTTTGAATGAATGCGTATCTAGAAATTGTAAATTTATTTAAATAAATAATTATAAAAAATAGTATAAGACTGAAGTGAGATAAATATAAATGGATATATTCAATCAATAATGCATTCTCTGATAAATTGGAATTTGTAAAGCCAGTTATCCCCCCACCTAAAGCATTAAGGGCTAACCAAGGATATAAAATATTACTTTTAAAAATTATAGATAAAAAAATACCTAATTCAGTTAAATAGCATAAATGAATCGGTAAATGTGTTTTATAATCAAATGCACCTGACAATAGTAGCGTAGCATTAAAACTAACAAAATTGAATATCAATAACCATTTTAATACTTTAGATAATATAGCTGTATCATTTACTTTATGATATAGCAAATACAATACGCCTGATAAAAGGCCTGAAATAATAAAATGATTATATCCCAATTATATATCCTTATTCAATCTATTTATTTAAAATTTTTTCAAACTCTAAATAAGTATCTTTAACTAATTCATCTAATGTATTAATAGAATATTTATCCATATGAATTGGCCTGCCAACTTCAATATCAATAATAGAAGGTTTAATATACCAGCGATTCTTTGGCTTGAATTTAAATCCACCCTTAGCTACTAGTGGCAAAATTGGTGTCCCCGTATTTAGAGCCATATGAAATCCACCTTTTTTAAAGGGTTGTAACTTACCATCTATAGTTCTAGTTCCTTCTGGAAAAATAACCACATGGTAGCCTAAGTCATTAATAATTGTTTCTGCATTTTTAATAGCTTTTAATGCTTTAGTCTTATCTTTCCGATATACTGGAATTGCTTTAAATGCTCTCAGCATACTTCCCCAAATTGGGATTTTAAAATTAAATGCAGCTAATATAGCAGTATATTTCCCTTTTAAAGGCTGAACTGATAAAAATACATCTGCAAATGATGTATGATTCATCATAATAATATAAGTCCGATCATTAGGAATTTTATTTTTTAATCGAATCCATGCACCTAACAATAATAATTGAATTCTGGTTAAAAATGGCAATGTAGGATATAAATATTTATGACCAATAATTACAGATAATAGAATAACATAGATTCCAAAACATATAAAATATATTCCTCCCAATAAATATAAAAATATACTAAGCAGTCTCAAAATCATGCTACCTCTTGATTCAAAAGATGCGGGAAAATATAATGATTAGCTTTTGGAAATGGAAATTGATTTAATTGATCAATCCGAACCCATTTCCAATCATCAGCAGCATTACATACAATGTTACCATTTTTATAAAAACAATGATAAGCATGAAGATTAATACTAAAGTGAGAATATCTATGATTTACTTCGGTAATAAAACTAGAAACGTTTACATCAATTGATAACTCTTCTAAAATTTCGCGCTTAATACAATTTTGAATCGATTCATTTTTCATAACCTTACCTCCTGGAAATTCCCATAGCCCACCTAATAATGCATTTTTTTTTCTTTTAGTAATTAATACTTTATTATTATGCCAGATAACCCCTACCCCTATTTTATAATGCGGTAATTTTTTCTTTTTCTTTTGCAAAATGGGGTAATTATGAGTAGTCTCATTAAGAAAAGATTTACATGCTGAAGAAATGGGGCAACATTTACATACAGGTTGTCTAGGTTTACATATAGTTCTGCCTAAATCCATTAATGACTGATTAAAATCACCAGGATTAGTAGAATCAATTTTATTAGATAAGAATTTATCCATTTTTTTAAATGACGATTTTGAAAAATCTTTCAAACATAAAATTCGTGCCATAATTCTTTTTACATTTCCATCAATCACATAATTATTTTTATTAAAAGCAATTGATGCAATGGCAGAAGATGTATAATCACCAATACCTTTCAAATCCATTAATTCTGATTTAGTCTGCGGAATTACTCCATTATAAGATGTTATGATTTCCTTACAAGCAGTACGAAAATTATTTACTCTATTGTAATATCCTAAGCCTTCCCAATATTTAAATAACACTTCATCAGATGCAGATGCTACATCATATATAGTAGGAAATTTTTTAATCCAATTTTGATAAAATGGAATAACTGTTTTTACCTGTGTTTGCTGTAACATAATTTCAGATATCCATATTTTGTAAGGATCACTAGTTAATCTCCATGGAAAATCTTCTTTATTCTTATAATACCAAGATAATATCTCTTTTGTAAAATTCATAAAAATATTATAAATCTTTTCTAAATAAATATAAATCCCAACCTAAAGATTCTAAAGAGGATTTAATTTTTTCAATTTTTTCAAAATCGTATTTCTTTAAAATAGGAGATAAATTATTAGTAATATCATCATTTAATAGAGCAATGATTTTTTTTCCGCGCTTTGATAAATGTAATTTAATAGAACGTTTATCATCTAAATTTTTACTACGTTCAATCAAGCCCTGCTTTTCAATTCTCTGAATATTTCTTGTCATAGTACTAATATCAACTCCTAATTTATCGGATAAATCAGAAATTGTAATGCCCTCAAATGGTACGTAAATCAATAATAAGGATTGAGATAAAGTTAAATCAAATTTTGAAGATAATTTACGCAATAAAGCAAAATAATTGAGACTAACGTCGGATAAATGTTCTGTAATGCTCATAGTTGTATATTACAAATATTAGATATAAAATAAAATTAATTATTTACTACACAAATAAATTTGCTTTTCACTGTCTTCATTAAATTTTTCAAATTGATAATTACCATAAAAATGGTCAATATTAAATTTAGAATCAATGAGCAGTCTATTTAATGTGTCTGGGAAAAACATTCTCATTTCAAAATTATACATAAATTCTATTTGATTAAGTTTATTTTGAAACTCCCATAAAATATGCGCTACTTCTGTATCTTGATTATATTGAGTTGATTCAATAATATTCATTTTTTTTTGTGTGCTTGAATCAATAAAATCCATTAAATCTGTTTTATTTGAATCAATATTAGAAGTTAATTGATGTGTAGGCATAAATATATCAATTCCAAAAAGAGAATTATTATGCATATGCCTTCTAATGGAATTAAAGCAAGAAGTAGCAGATTGATTAGTTAGTAAATGAGCCAAAGAATTGAACCCAATCAAAATTAAATCAAATTTTTGATCTAGATTAAAGCTATTTGCATCAGCAACTATTAATTTTTTTTTATCATAATTAGATGTTTTAGATTCAAAGAAGTCAATAAATGATTTAGAATTATCAAGCCCATAATATTTAATTCCACTCTGAATTAGGGGTATACCTATACGCCCAGTACCACAACAAATTTCTAATACAGATTCTATGTTATATTTTTTGATAATAGATTGCCAAAAAGAAATATCATCTTCTTTCCACCACATAATATCATCATATAATTGCGGATTATTATAAATTGAAAATTTATCATCAGAGTTTTTATTTAACATGAAATAGTTTATCTATAAACTGATTGACTGTATTAAAAATTAATTCTTTATCCTCTAACTCTGTATCAAAAACATTATGACCTGTTTTTTCTAATACTAAAGTCTCTAAATGCTTTGTTTTTAAATGATTTTGAATAATTTGAAAATTATCAATTGGAGCTGTTAAGTCAACTTTAGAATGTATTAATAAAATAGGGCTAGAAATTTTATGTAATTTTTTTCTAACTTGATCAACCATTTTACGCATCTCATTTAATGCAGATAATGGATAATAATTATATCCATAAAATTTTATTCTTTTAACCTTTACTTGATCGGGATTAAAGGTACTCTGTTTAGGCATTACATTTTTTATTGTATGAAATAATCTATTGATAACTCTAACATTAAATTCATTTTTAAATTGAAAAAGTGCAGATGCCGCAATAATACCATCAACTGGGAATAGACTTCCTAAGTGCAATGATAAAACCGCTCCCATACTTACACCTATAACAATGACTTTATCACATACAGAATACATTTCTGCTATTCCATTCTCCACAGAAGAAAGCCATTCAATATATTTGGTGCTATTACAATCAGAAACTGAAGTCCCATGCCCTGGTAAATTATCTGCGCGAACTCTATAACCTTTTTTTGCTAAATAATCTGCCATTTTTTTGACTTCATAAGTAGTGCTTGAAAATCCGTGAATTAAATAAATACCTAATCTGCTTTCTGAATTAAATTCATAATTATTAGGATCAAATCTAGTAGAGAGTTCATTATTCAGCATGATAAATTTTTGTAATTTCTTTAATTCCTTTAATTTTATGCATATAATTAATATTACTATTCATAAAAGCAATTAAAAAGTGAAATAGTTCCTTTAAATGTAGTGATGATATTTTAATATCCATTATACTATTAATGTGTGTCTTGTTAATTAATATTAAATAACTCAAAGATTCATAACTGATTACCAAATCAGAATCAAGAGAATTATGTATATTACAATTTGAACATATTAATGAATTAGAACTTAACGAAAAAATTACATCATATTCAAATAAGACATTACATGAATTACAGCGGTTAATATTAGGCATAAAACCTAATTGCTTAGATAGATGAAATAAAAAAAATAGAAATAACTTTTTACTATGTTCCATATTAGAAGAAAGTTGGTTTAATGTTTTATATGTGAGCCTAAAAACAATTTCTTGTGGATACTCCTCTTCAAATAATCTATTAATTATATTCAAAATAGTGGAGCCTATAAGTATAGTAGATAAGTTGCTTCTTAAATGATTAAAACTAAATACAATATCAGCTTCCTTAATTAAATGCATTGCACGATTTTTTTTATAATAATAATTAAATTCTAACAGATTAAAAGGTTGTAATATCGATAACAATGGATTTTTAGGTTTCCTAATACCCTTTGCAATAAAAGTTAATTTCCCGCGATCTTCAGTAAAAACGTTACAAATTATGCTAGTATTACTATAAGGAAATATTTTTAGAATAATGCCTTGTGATGAAACTATCAAGATTATCTCTCTTAATAGGCTCGAGCAAAGATGACTTCATATTTAGCTGGATTATTTGAATAAATACACTTTAATCCATCAATTTTTTGTGAAAAAGGAATGCACCTAATTGTGGCCTTTGTATCCTTTTTGATTGCATTCTCAGTATCAGTAGTTCCGTCCCAACCACACTTCACAAATCCTCCATCTTTAATTAGAGACTGAAAGTCCTGGTAGTTAGTAGCATCATGTGTGTTGTTATTTTGGAATTGTTGAGCTTGAGTAAATAAAGATGATTGAATATCAAGCAATAAGTCAGAAAAATAATTTTTAATTTCATCTATTTTAATACTATCCTTCAGATTGTTATCGCGCCTAGAGAATACAACTAAACCATCATTGACATCTCTCATGCCAACTTCAATTCGTACAGGAACACCCTTCATTTCCCATTCATTAAATTTAAACCCAGGAGACATTTTTGCTCTATCATCATAAAAATAGCGAATATTGTGTTCATCAAAATCATCTATTAATGGCTGGATATAATTTTTAATTTTATCTTTATCTTCATCTGTTTTATAAATAGGTACTATTACAATTTGTATAGGTGCAACTTTAGGTGGTAATCTTAACCCTTGATCATCACCATGAACCATAATTAAAGCTCCAATCAAACGTGTACTTACACCCCAACTAGTAGCATACACATACTCTTCTTGATTATTTTCATTCTGGAATTTCACATCAAATGCTTTAGCAAAATTTTGCCCCAAATAATGAGAAGTACCTGCTTGTAAAGCTTTTTTGTCTCCCATCATTGCCTCAATACAATAGGTTTCAACTGCACCTGCAAATTTTTCTGATTCACTTTTGTATCCTGTTAATACAGGAATAGCCATAATGTTTTCTACTACATCTTTATAAATATCTAAAATTTTTAATGCCTCATCAATTGCTTCTTTTTCAGTCGCATGTGCAGTATGACCCTCTTGCCATAAAAATTCACTGGTTCTTAAAAAGAGCCTAGTTCTCATTTCCCACCTTACAACATTAGCCCATTGGTTGATTAAAATAGGTAGGTCTCTATAAGAATTAATCCATTTTTTATACATAGACCAAATCACTGTTTCAGAAGTTGGTCTAACAATAATTTCTTCTTCTAATTTAGAATCAGGATCAACCACTAATTTTTGATTATCAACTTTTAATTTTGAATGCGTAACTACAGCGCACTCTTTGGCAAAACCTTCCACATGTTCTGCTTCTTTTGCTAAAAAAGATTTAGGTATAAATAAAGGGAAGTAAGCATTGGTATGATTAGTTTGTTTGAATCGTTTATCAAATTCATCTCTAATGGACTCCCAGATTGAATATCCATATGGCCGAATAACCATAGTCCCCTTAACAGGACCATAATCTGCTAATTGTGCTTTTGTAATAACATCAGTATACCATTTCGATGCATCGCTTGATTGTGGGGTAACGCCTTTTGCCATATTTTATATATCCTTTTAAAAAGATAAAATCATTTGAATTTATTTAAAAAAAAATCACTATGATAGTACTTTTTGAAATGCTTCTAAAGTATAAATAATATCTGATTCAGTAATACCATAATGAGTAACTAATCTATATCTATTTGGAGATACTTCAAAAAATAAAATACCCTGATTTTGCATTTCTTTTAATAAATATTTTGATGAGACTGTATCAGACTTCAATTCAAAATACATTATATTGGTCTTTACTTTGTTTTTATCAATATCTAATCCATCTATTTGATTAAGACCATCAGCTAATAATTGTGCATTGTCATGATCTGCAGAAATCTGTGTTTCTAATTTATTTATTGCGACCAAACCTGCTGCTGCAATAATCCCAGCTTGTCTCATTCCTCCTCCTAAAGCCTTACGCATTCTACGTGCAGATTCTATAAAATCTTTAGAACCACAAACCACCGAACCAATCGGGCAAGCTAAGCCTTTTGATAAACAAAATGTTACTGAATCAACATTTTCAATTAAACTTGATAATGTAATATTTAAAGCTGTAGTAGCATTAAAAATTCTCGCTCCATCAATGTGCATTTTTAAATTATTTTCTTTTGCAACATTAGAAACTTGATCAATATAATCTTTAGAAATAGGACTACCAAAACACATGTTGTGTGTATTTTCTAAACTGATAAGCGAGGTTTTAGGAAAATGTACATTATCTACTCTAATTGCTTGTTTAATATGATCTAGATTAATCAAACCATCATCACTATTGTGTAATTGATGGGAATGTAT
>CAJWAW010000032.1 GCA_913020255.1 uncultured Fidelibacterota bacterium
AAAAAATAGGCTCAAATGCACCTTCTAATTTAGCATCTCTTTTAGCCATAAAATTGCCCATATATGATAGAGATTTATACATTGGATTAAATCTTAGGATTGGATATAAGCTTTCTTTATAAAAAACTATTTTTACACAATTTGTTTTAATTGCAGGTAAATCTCGTATAAATATATAGTATTCTATATCACGCCAATCATCTGCTATTGGAGTTATAATAATTTTAATTAAGCCTTCGACAATAGAATTTTCCTTTATTACTTTCATTGCATTTTCATAAATTTTTTCTTTTTTTATTTTTTGTAAATCAAAAAAATTGTTAGCAAATAATCGCTTCATATGATTATCAAAAAATAATAATTTTTTATTACTGAATTTGATTGTTTCAAATATACCAATTCCACTAAATAGGTTGTGATTTATCTTCATTTTATCAGAGTCTATGAATTGATTTTTATAGTATCCAATCATAATAGAGGTTCCAAAATTTTACTTTTTTGTTGAGCTTCATTCCATTCTTCTTCTGTAATGGAATCCCATACTATGCCTCCACCAACACCGTATTCATACTGATTATTATTTCTTAATAGAGTTCTAATACAAATATTAAAATTCATATTTCCATTTGGGCTAATATAACCTGCACTACCAGTATAAATTTTTCGTGGTTCTTCTTCTAATTTATCAATAATTTTCATGGCACTTTCTTTTGGCGCTCCTGTAATAGATCCTCCCGGGAAAAGTGCTGTAAATATTTCTAGCTCATTTATACCCTGCTTTAGTTTCCCTTTTATTTTAGTAACCATATGATGGATTGTTTCAAATGTTTTAATTGAATATAATTCGTCTACTTTGATACTTTCTAATTCACAAATTTTGCCTAAATCATTCCGCATTAAATCTACAATCATTAAGTGTTCAGCTTTATCCTTTGTACTATTTTTTAATTCTAATTTCATTTTTGAATTAATATTTTGATTTTTAGAACTAGGTCTTGTCCCTTTAATCGGAGCCGTTTCAATGATTCCATCTTTAATTTTTAAAAATGATTCTGGAGATAATGATAAAATATCAAATTCATCAGTTTGCATAAAGAATCCTTCTTGAGGCTTTGCAGTGCCTCTTAATATTTGATATAAATTAAATGGATTCAATTTGTCTAAACCAAATTTTTTTTTATCAGTAAAATTAATTTGGTATACATCTCCATTTTTTAAATAATTCTTAATATGAGAAATTTTAGACTTATAATTTGTTAATGACATTATATCTTTATTAATATTTAATTTTATTGATTCAACATTATAATCAGATTGAGTCAAATCATATTCTCTAATTTTGGTGGGTTTACAAAACCATAAATAAGGAAAAGAATTATTTAAGTTATTATTAAAACGGATATGTTGATAAAGGTATTTTTTAAATTCATACGATACAAATCCAGCACATGCAACTTTCTGATTTGTAGATTCTTTTTTCCACTTATTAATAGTGCTTTGGAATACTTTGTCCCAATCATCTTTAATTAATTGATTATTTAAATATAATCCTGAATTTTTAATTTGTAATACTTCTTCAAATCCCCAAATCGCATAACGTTTATCTTGCTTATTAAATGAGTCAATTAATATATCAGGGGAGCCATATTGACTTACTAATTCTTTAAGGTTTGGCATCTAGTACTCTTTTTTTGCTTTTACCAAAACTAGTATAACTAAAATATTTTGGAGATGTAATTGCGTATGAAAAAATATGTTTTTCACTAATTAATTTATTTAATCCTATTTGTTTTACTTCTGATAGTAAACATTTATTTTTTGTCCCATCAATTCTTTTGACAATTTTTGGCATATTTGGTGTATTCCAATTTAAGTGATTCGCAATCAGTTGGAATAAACACATTATTGAATCTTCATCCCAATCTGGATTAATTACTAATTCTTTATTTGTAATATTTAAAAAATTGCTCTTCAATTTTCCAAATGTTTTCATTGCATTAATAGATAATAATGAGGGGTATAATAATTGATCAATTGACTGATCAAATGACTTAGAGTTAACTTCAAAAAATAATTTTTCCCAATTAAAGCCTGGAAATTTTTCAATCCAATTCTGGCAGTTTTTGTTATAGTTTTGCCATTTTAACCAAGTAGCATCAGTATTTAAAATTAATAGCTTTGCCATCAGTTCTTTTGGGAGATTGATTTTATATAGCCAAATTAAAAAAATTAAAGTAGAAAATGGAAATTTTGATGTAAAAGAATCAGCTGTGAGCCCACCCATTATATTCGGATTACAAGATGTTTCAAATCCCTTTGGTATAAAACCATCTACAGAAACTATATGTCCTCCTACAGCTTTGCCTTGTTTTGGTAGAATATTTAAATCTACCCATATAATTTCTTTTTTATTTTGTATTGCTTTTTCTGAAACCCATAATGATTCATGATTATAATAGCCTACTAAGTCCCAATTTAGATGATGTTTTAATAATGCAGCACATAATAAACCATCATAACTAGATGAAATTATCATAGGCATTTTTTTCTTTTTTAGCCAAGGATAGGTTTTTAAAATTTTTTTTGTATCGAAAATCATATATTAAGATTGATGAAAGTCATTATATTACACTCATAAATATAAATGATTATTTGGTATAATAAAATAGAGGGTATAATGATTTTCATTAAAAAAATAATTGTGTTATTAGTATGTACAATATGTTTATCTCAAGATACTATTGGTGAAGGTTTGTATGGTGATGATTTAATAGATTTTCTTGTGGACAATTATAAAACATCTAATGTATTAAGCTATAATGGTGCTCGTGATGCAATGTATGGTTATATAGATAATGATAACGCAAGTGTACAATGTGTTTATACAGAATACACAGTAGATAATGTGCCAAGTGATAATCCGAGAGCCTATCTTTATGAAAATGGAATTGATTGCGAACACTTATGGCCTCAAAGTATGTATGAGGGATCATCACCTATGAAATCTGACATACATCATCTTAGGCCATGTAAAAGTAATGTTAATAGTTCTAGAGGTAATAAACCATATAATGAATCAGATGATAATCAAACTCAAACATGGTATTGGTTAAGCTATCAATTAAATAATCCTCCAAGTCAAAATATTGATAAATATTCTGAAAGTGCATCTAGCGTTTTTGAGCCTCGAGAAGAGGTTAAAGGGGATATTGCAAGAGCAATGTTTTATTTTTATACTATGTATTCAAATGTTGCAGATGATACATTTTTTGAACTGCAAAAAGATATATTATATCAATGGCATCAAGCAGATCCTATCAATGATTCAGAAATAAATCGTACTTGGCATATTGCAGATTATCAGGATTATCCTAACCCATTTATATTAGATGATACTTTGGTACAAAGGTGTTATTTTGATATAGATTTTATTTTAGGAGATGTTAACCAAGATAATATTATAAATATATTAGATATTATAGTTATCATGAATTATATATTAAATTTAACGGACTTAAATGAACAACAATTAGCATTGGCAGATATGAATCAAGATCAAGGTATTAACATTTTAGACATAGTATTATTAATAGGAGAAATTATATCATGAATAAACAGACAATGATTATTGGGGGTGTTATATTTGTTATTGCATTAACATTTTTATATCCTCAGAAAGATACTGATAACAAAAAAAATAATGAGCAAATAACTGAAATGGCAGATAATAATGAGCAGTCAAATTTTTCATTTCAGAATACAGAAGAAGGGGGCACATTGATAAAAACAGCATCGGGGTTACAATATGAAGTTATTAAAATGGGAAATGGTGAAAAACCTAATGCTACAGATAAAGTAGAGGTTCATTATCATGGTACTTTAGAAGATGGAACAGTATTTGATTCTTCGGTAGATCGTGGACAAACTATTTCATTTCCATTAAATAGAGTGATTCAAGGATGGACTGAAGGTGTACAGTTAATGCCAGTTGGTTCAAAATTTAAATTTATTATTCCACCTGAATTAGGATATGGTGATAGGGGTGCAGGTGCAGTAATACCTCCTAATGCAACATTGATTTTTGAAGTAGAATTATTTAGTATAGAAAAACCATTTGTAGATACTGATTTTAGTTTACCTGCTGAAGAAAAAGTTTTAGATTCAGGACTTAGATATTTAGATCATGTTACAGGTGATGGAGATGCTATTGAAGTAGGACAAGAAGCTATAGTGCATTATTCTGGCTATTTAGCAGATGGCACAAAGTTTGATAGTTCTCATGATAGAGGGCAACCATTTTCTTTTCCATTAGGCCAAGGTAGAGTTATTAAAGGTTGGGATGAAGGAGTGGTCGGAATGAAAAAAGGTGGTAAACGAACTCTAATTATTCCACCTGAATTAGGATATGGTGAAAGAGGTGCAGGTGGAGTAATTCCACCTAACGCTATGTTAATGTTTGAAGTTGAATTAGTTGATATTCATGATATGAATCATAACCATAACCATTAATTAAGTATAGTGACTAGATGAATCAATCAGCTCAAGATATTGTAGTAGTAGGTTCCATCGCATTTGATGATATTGAAACTATTAAAGGAAACAAAAAGCGTTTATTAGGAGGTTCTGGAACATACTTTTCTTTAGCTGCTTCTTTATTTACTAAGGTACATCTAATTGGTATTGTAGGTGATGATTTTAATCAATCTTATATTGACATGTTCCATTCTAAATCTATTTCTACTGATTATTTAATTACAGAACCTGGCAAAACATTTAGTTGGGGGGGAAAATATAGTGATGATTTTAATCAAAGAGATACAATCTTTACTGACTTAGGTGTATTTGAACATTTTGCACCCAAAATTGATTCTAATAAGTTTGATAGGCCTATTTTATTTTTAGCCAATATACAGCCTGCATTACAAATGGATGTTATAAATCAGATGCAAGACCCTTCGTTAATTGTAATGGATACAATGAATCTATGGATAGATAATAATTTAGATGAATTATTGCAGGTTATTAGAAAAGTAGATATTTTATTAATTAATGATGAAGAAGCAGTTGAATTAACTGGCATAAATGATATTTACAAGGCAGGATTATCATTATTAAAACAGGGTCCTAAACACATTATTATTAAAAAGGGTGGTGCAGGTTCATTAATTATTTCCGATAAAGATAAGATTAATATTCCGGCTATTCCTGATATTGATGTATTTGATCCCACGGGTGCTGGAGATTCATTTGCAGGTGGTTTTTTAGGTTATCTTTCTACTAATCAAAATTTTGATATTGTAAATGCTGTTTTATATGGTACTGCAATAGCATCTTATACTGTATCTGGTTTTGGAATTGAAGGTATTGAAAAAATCGGATTACATAATATTAAAAATCGTATTAAATTACTAAATGACTTAATAAAGGAATTTTAAAATGAAACAATTTATATATCTATTTGCAATTTTATTATTTTCATGTTCAACTACTTCTGTTGAATATAGAACAGCTACTACTTCATTAAGAAATGATAGAGATTATAATAAAGCAGAAGAATTTGCTAAGAAAGCATTAGAAGTAGATTCAAATGATGCATTACCAGCATATTTTTTAGCCATGGAAGTATATGGAAGTCCTTCTTCTCCTAAGAAAGATTACAAACAAGCAGCATATTATTTTGCTACAGCTAAAGAGATAGATGCATTAGATGGAGAAGATCAAAAACTGGAAGCTTCAAAAATGGTTCCAATATCTGATGGAGGACAGAAAGAATTAAAAACTATTAAAGATGCTATTGAATATTATTCTTATAATCTTTGGGCAGAATCTTTTAATGAAGGAATTGCATTAATTGGGGCAGGAAAAAATAAAAAAGCAATTGAACTATTTTTAGTTGCTGTTGATTTTCAGCCAACAGAGCCTAAGAGTTATAATGCATTAGCTACTTTATACTATGAGTCAGGTGATTATATTAATGCTGCTCAAACAGCTAATAAAGCACTTAAGATGGATGATTCTTTATCTGCGCTATGGTCTATCAAAGGTTCAATAGCAATTGATAATAATGATGGAATTTTAGCTGAAGAAATGTTTAAAAAAGCATATGATATAGCATTAAAAAATGGTGAATCTGCAGAAAATCTTTCTGGGCATATGAGCCGATTATTTGACATTTTATTTAAAAATGACAAGAAATCTGAAGCTTTATTATTAAGTGAAAGATTAATTCAGAGTGATCCAGAAAATATTGATTTATATCGTAATGCAGGTGCAGTATATCAAAATATTTTAAATGATAGTTTTATGTTAGCTAGTGAAGGCTTAAGGAATATGAACTCTTTAAATGAAATGGAATTAGAAAACCTTAAAGTGCAGTTTGAAGATTGTATAAATTTTGCACAAAAAGCACGAGAAAACTTTTTAATGTGTTCTGAATTAGAGCTTGATGAAGTAGAATCTGAAATATATTATGAAGAGTCTAAAAAATTAAAAACTAGAATCAAAGAAATTAATCGAACTATCAAAAATATTAATAAAAAATTGGATGAATCAGAGTAGTCTTTTTCTTTTATTTAAAAATTGAGATAAAACATGTTCTAAATTTTGATTTGTGGTTAATTGATTATAATCTATTTTATTAATAGCACATTCTGTTTTATAATATTTTATCAATTCATCCATTTCTTTTTTGTATGCTTGATTAATTTGCCATGGCTCTGTTTCAATGGTTTGATTTGTTTCTAAATCTTCAAAAATAGTACGTTCATTATAATCTAAATTTATTTCTTTTGGATCCAAAACATGGAATACTAAAACTTCATTATTATTATATTTAAAATGTTTCAAACTATCTACGACCTTGTCTGGCTCATCTAATAAATCTGAGACTAATATTACTAATCCCTTTTTTTTGATTTTTTCAGCACCGTTATGCAGCACTTTACTAATATTAGTATCATCTCCTATAGTTGTATTTTCTATTATAGATAGCATTGTATTTAAATGTGCTTTATTATTTTTTGGTGGAATATTAGATTTAATTTTTGAATCAAAAACCACCAACCCTGATGCATCTTTTTGTTGCATCATTAAGTAACTTAATGTAGCAACAATCATCTTACTATATTCAAACTTAGATATATTAATAGATGCAAAATCCATTGATTTACTTGAATCAAGAAATATGTGAGCTAATAAATTTGTTTCTTCTTCAAATCTTTTAATATAATATTTATCTGTTTTACTCCATAGTTTCCAATCAATATTTTTAACTTCATCGCCTATCCCATATGCGCGATGCTCTGAGAATTCAATTGAAAAACCATGATAAGGGCTTTTATGCAATCCAGCCATATATCCTTCAACAATCATTTTTGCCTTAAGGTA